>JAYTSX010000369.1:0-10993 GCA_043745445.1 Elusimicrobiota bacterium | reverse complement strand
GCGGCGTCGCGCGTTGGAGCCGCGGCGCTCGCAAGGAAGCGTTGGCTGATTTCCGCGCGGCGCTTTCCGCCGAGCCGGGCTCCCTGCCCGCCGCGCTCAGCCTGGCGGCGGGACTCGAGTCCACTGGCCGCAAGGACGAGGCCGTGACCGTGCTTCGGACCGTTCTTCAGCACGCGGAGCCGAGCGCCGAAGCGGCCGCGACGGCCCGGCGCGAACTCGAGCGCCTGACGAAGCTCTAATCCGAATTCTGGGGAAGGCCAACCAACGGCGCGAATTCCAACCGCCAAATATAATCCAGCCCGAAGCGCCAGAAAGGCGCCGACCGGCAGCCGGCGGCGGCGAAGCTGTCCCGCCAGCGTTCAAGCTCGTTGCGGCTTTGTTGGATCAAATAGGCACGCCAGGCGCGCTCCAACCGATCGCCCTTCATCCAGATTGCCAGACGGCGACGAACCGTGGCAGGTGCGCCAAATCTTTTCGGCAGATTTTTCCAGGTCCCTCCGCTACGCAATCTCCATAGAATCGCGCTCAGCGCCCATCGATCGTCTGTGCGAGGCCGGCCTCCTTTTCGACGGGCTTTCAAAAATGGAGTCATTTTCGGTGGTGGGAGTTCTCGGGCGATGAGGGGCCAGAACCAAGGCGGGATCCCTTCCCATTCATGCAATTCGTTTCGTAGGCGCATTCTCTACCATACGATTGAGGGCACCAAAAAGTTGCATGGCCGGCCCTGACTTCGGGGCGAGGTCGAGGAGTATCTGCCGGGCATTTCCATTTCTTCCTCTGGGGTTTTGAGCATTAAAATGATCATAACCCTCCTCGAGAGAATGGAAACGGGAAAAGATCGCGTTGGTGGAGCTAGGCCGAGAAGCCGAGGAGAACGGGCGCGCCGGGAAGAGGGCCGAGATTCTTTTTGCCCTTCCACACCGAGAGCGCGCCATCCTTGTCCGGCGCGACGCGGTCGCCGGAGGCGAGGTGAGCGCGCAGTTCGGGTTCGAGCAAGGAGAAGGGCGCGCCGATCGCCGTATAAGACGCGCCGCCTTTGCCGTCGGCCTTGCCTTCGAGCGTGGCGAAACGGTACCAGCCCCAGAACACCACGGGCCGGGTGAGCGCCGGCTTCAGTTTCGCCGCGAGGGAGGGGAGGTAAGTCTCGATCATCGCCCAGGTCTTCGTGGCCTTCGTCAGGCTGTCGGCGCAGTCATAGGAGCACGGGTGCCAGGCATTAATATTGAGCAGGTCGAGCGGCCACTCGGGATTGGCTCGCACCATGGACTCGCGCCGCTCCAGGTCCTCTTGTGACCACGGGCGAGAGTACAGGTAATAGGCGTCGTTGAGCAGCCACGGCAGCTTGTGCGGCGACTTCTTCGTGCGGCGCAGGGCGACGACGATGCAGTCGTCCTTGGGCTTCTTGTCAAAGCTCGGGTTCCACTCCCAAAAGGCCTTCACGCAGCAGGCGGAGTAGCCGAGGTGCTCTCCGGGATTGTTCATCGGCTTGTCCCAAACCTCGGCGCAGGCGGCCAAGCGCGCTGGGTCGGCGCCGATCATGAGCCCGACGCGCGAGGCGCCGCTGCCCGCGCCGCCGCGCGAGTAGACGAGAGACTTGAGGCCGAGGTTATCGGCCAAGGTTTCGATGCGGGCGAGGTCGTTTTGATCCACCCAGGCGTGCACCACAGGCTTGACGCCGGCGACGGCGGCCATGAGCTCGACCGGAAGATTTCCCCAGGCGGGGATCTTGGCGACGGGACGGCCGGGCAGTCGAACTTCGAAGTCCATCAGGTCTCCTGGGCGAACAGCGCGGGCGCCAGCGCCCGCGCGCGATTAAACAGCTCCAACGCCTTCTTAGCGTGCCCGTCTTTTTCGTGGCAGGCCGCGGCCCCGATCAGGGCCCAGGGGTCGTTGGCGTCGGCGGCGAGTGCGGCTTCAAAGTCCTTGCGCGCGGCGGCGGTGCGGCCAAGGGTGAAGGCGGCGCGCCCGCGCGCGACGCGCGCCGAGCGCAGAGACGGGTGCGCGGCGAGCGCCGCGTCGAGCCGTGTCAGCGCGTCGGGCGCGCGGCCCTCGTGCAGGTCGAGCTCCCCAAGCCAGGCCGCGATCCATCCCGCCTTCGCATCAAGCGTGGCGGCGTGTTCGAGATCGGCGCGCGCAGCGGCGAGGCGGCCTTCCTTGCGGGCGACGCCGCCGCGCCAGGCGAACACCCAGGCGAGCGAAGCGTCCTTGCGGATGGCGGGAATTTCCGCGCCGAGAAAGTCGAACGCGCAGGAGCAGTTGCCATCGATACGCACGGCGGCGTCGAGCTCCGCCCAACCCTCATCGAGGCGACCGAGGCCGCGCAGGATCTCGCCTCGTAAAGCGCGAAACCAGGCGATGGTCGGTTGAGCCGAGACGGCCTTGGTGATATCCGACAAGGCTTCTTGGAGGCGTCCGGCCTTGCGCCGAATGTCCGCGCGCCAAGCGTAAGAGTAATGGTCCGCGGCGGACGCGTCGACCTCGGCGAGCTTGAGCTCTCCCTGGAAGCGCAGCGCTTTGGCCCGGACCACGCGCGCCCAGGTCCAGTCGGGCGCGGCGGCGACGGCGAGGGAGGCGGCTTTGACGGCCTCGTCGAAGCGGCCGAGGGAGCGCAGGGACTCGGCCTCAAGCACGCGGGCGTAGGCCGAGGCGGGATCGAGAGCAATCGCCGCGCGGGCGTCTTCGAGCGCGCCCATAAAATCGAGCGCGTGGCGGCGCGCGTCGCCCAGGCGCGCGCGAGTTCCCGCGTCCGACGGCTTGAGGGCGGCCAACGCGGCGAAGTCCGACACCATGTGTCCGTAGAGACCCTGGCAACGCCAGGCCTCGGCGCGGCGCTCGAGGAGGGCGGCGTCCTTTGGATTTACGGCGAGCAGGCCGTCGTAAAGCTTGGCCGCCTCAGCGTGGCGGCCCTCGCGCTGGAGCCGTGAAGCGAGTGCCAAGGGGTCCTTCTGTTCAAGGGCTTCGGCGTCCGTCAGAGCCGAGTCGAGTTTCTCCCTAGCCTCGTCGGTCAAATCACCCGCGCCCGCGGCGCGCAGGTCCTCGAGCGCCTCCGTGACGGCCCCGCGCGCGAGGCGAGCCAGGCCTCGCCACAGGCGGGCCTCGGCGTAGCGGGGGTGAAGCTCAAGGGCGCCGGCGGCTGAGGCCTCGGCGTCCGCCGGCCGTCCGGCGGCGAGCTCCGCCTCAGCTTTCCAACAGTAGATCCAGGCCGCGGCTTTTTCCGTGCGCGAGCTTAATGCCGCCGTGAGATCGGCGCAGGCCCCTTCGGCGTCTGCGCTGCGCAGCTTCGCCTTGCCGCGCCAGGCGAGCGCCACGCCGTTTTCGCCGGAGAGCGCCACCGCGGCTTCAAAGTCCTTCATCGCCTCGCTCCACCGTTCGCGCTCGGCGCGCCCGCGGCCGCGCAGGAGGCGGGCGAGGGGGAGCTTGGGAGCGGCTTTCACCGCGAGGGTCAGCTCTTTCTCGGCGGCAGGGAAGTCGCGCATGCGCAGGAGGATTTCTCCGCGCCACGAGAGCGCGAGGCCGCGGCGCGGGTCGCGCGCCGGGACCTTGGCCAGGGCCTTCAGCGCGGAGGAAAATCCTTTGGGGTCGTTCTCCCAAACGAACTTGGGATTCAGCGCGTGGGCGGCTTGCAGGTCCTCGAGCGCGTCGCCGATCCGCCCCAGCTCCCGATTTGCGTTCATGCGTTCGAAATAGCACCACTCGACATAGGTCGGATCGAGGGCGATCGAGGCGTCGAGGTCGGCGAGCGCCCGGCGGGGCTTGCCCAGGGCGCGCCAAGCGCCGCCGCGCCAGGCGTAGGCCAGTTCGTAGTCCGGCTCGACGGCGAGGCCTTTCTCAAGATCGGACAGAGCCGCGCGCGTTTTCCCGGCCCGGCGGGCGTGCTCGCCGCGCCAGGCGCGGATCCAACCGCACTTCGGATCAAGGGCGACGCCCTTTTCGAGCGACTCGCGAGCGCCAGCGAAATTTCCGGAGGCGGTCTGGCAGCGCGCCAGGTACGCCCACGCCCAGGCGCAACCCGGCTCAATGACGAGCGCGTTCTTGAGATCCTCCAGCGCGCCCGCGTTTTCGTTGATCGAGGGCTCGCGGCGGTAATCGGAGCGATAGACGAGGGCCCAGAAGGCCTTCGGATTTTTCTCGAGCTCGCGGGTCGCGGCGTCGATGTTGTCGCGGGTGGAGCATTGGCGCCGCGCGAGGCCGAGGGGGATGAACAAGGTCCCAATCATTTCGTTGCGGCGCATCGCCTCGAAGCAATCCTCGAGACATTTTTCTTTCAAGCCGAGGTCATGGCGAGCCAACGCGCGCGCGCGGTACGCCCACTCGACGCCCGGGTCGAGTTGCAGCCCGGCGCTCAACGCCTTCTCGGCCTCGGCGGGGCGGCCGGCGGACAATTCCGCCAGGCCTTCCACGAGGCGCGCAAAAGCGTCCTTCGGAGCCAACGCCGCGGCACGGCGCGCCGGACCGGCTTCTCCCAAACGCACGGCGTCCCAAACGAGCCAATCGGAATTGTCGGGCTCGAGCGCAAGCGCGGCCGCAAGATCCTCAGGACGCTCCTTCTTCTCGACGGTCGACAGCTCCCAGCTCCAAGCCAAGGCGTCGGCGCGGCTTCTCGCGGCGTCGAGCTCGACGCGCGCCTCGGGCAGGCGGCCGAGCAACCTCAGGAGCCGGCCACGGGCGGCACGATCGGCGGGGGACTTGGAACGGCCGAGTTTCTTGAGCGCGGCTTCGAAGGCCGCGCGGCGGATGACGCGCGCGCGATCCGGGCGATGGGCGGAGGAGCGGCCGAGGAAGAAAAGGCGTCCCAGCGGCTCGACGAGGCCGAGATGGGCGCGAAGGTTCATGAGGCAGAGTAGAACATAGTCTTGGGAGTCCACAAGCGCGCGCCGAAGATGTAGAATTTCGCACATGATTGCCGCCTTCTCCACCGGGAGATTCCTATTCTGCGTCTCGGTTTTCGGTTGGGCGGCGTTCATCGCGGGCTGGCTGCGCATGGGCCTGGGAGACTGGACGGAGCAGCGCATCCGTCACGCTCAGCTCATTCTCTGGAGCCGCTTGACGGCCGGGGGCTGCGCCGTCCTAGCACTTCACTCTCTGGCCGGCGCGGCGGGCTGGCTGACCGGCTCGCTTGGCGCCGCGTGGTGGCTGGGCTTTCTCCTTCATGTCGTCGTCTCGGCCGGTGCGGCCTGGCTTCTCTGGACCCTGAGGATCTGGCCCGCGGGTGACGTCAAGCTGTTCACCTTGCTCGCGGTGCTCTCGCCGTTACTTCGCCTTCCGGGCTCTTTCCACGAGGGGCGCCTGTTCCTGGAGACCTTGATTAATACCTTCATCCCGGCCGCCGCGTATCTTCTGCTCGCGGCGACGATTTATTTGTGGCGCACCCGCTTCACCCATCAGGCCGCTTTCCTGCGCAATCTGGGCCTGCAGCGGCTGCCGTCTTTTTTATGGAACAAGGCGCGCGAGATCGTGACCCTCATGGGCGCGGAGTTGAAGACTTGGCTCGAGGAATACCGCGCGGAGCCGAAGCGCTTCGCCCTCGACGCCGCCGCCTGGATCGCGCAGATGGCGGTGATGTCGCTCGTCACCTACCAGATCGGCTCTTTCATCAAGTCAAACTTCCTGCGCACCCTCGTGTGCTTCGCGATCTTCTTCGGCTGGTCGCGTTTCGCGGCCAGCCTGGGCAAGGGCCGTGCGCTGGCCCTGACTTTGGCCGGCTTCGTGGTGGCCGTCCTGTGTCGCGGACGCTTGGACTGGAGCGAGCTTTTCATTTTGTTCGGGCACATCTCCGTGTTCAGCCTGTTCATCTTCTTTGGCGTTCAGCTCGCCTTTCGCGCGGCCGCGGGGCAATCCGCGATGCTGCTTCTGCCTTTCCTGTTCATGATCCCGAGTCTCATTCCGTTCGGCTCTCTGCGCGCGTGGTTGCTCGGACTAAGCGTACCCGTGCCGGCTGTCCCGCCGGCGCTGCAGGGCCTTGGAACCTGGGCGGTCATGGGGCTGTTCTTCGGGTTGGCGCTCGTATTCGTGCGGATTTGGGACGCGGAGTCCTACCTCAGCGTGCGAGTCGATCAAATCGAGCCGTACATGACGCCGGGCCCCAACCTCGTCGCTCAGATCGAGGCCGATGAGGATTTTCGGGACCGACATTTCAGCGCCTTTTATGCCGACGGACTTTCGCCGGCGCAGGCCCGAGTGTTGCGGGCGTGGTGCCGCGACAATGACATCTCCGAGGTGCCGCTGGCGCCCACGATCTCCTTCGCGAACTGGATCTACCTCGGCTATTTTTTGACAGCGTTGCTCCAAGGACATGTTCTCCAGGCGGCCTATTAATATGAATCTCGACGAATCACGCTGGGTATTGGGCGGCGGACTGACGCCGGAATGGGCGTGGGTGCATCGCCGCCGTCGCGACGAAGCGGTGCGTTCTTTGTCTGCGGCCCAGAGGCAGCTGCGCGCCGAGGCGCCCGCGTCCGTACGCACCCTCGGATTCGCGGCGGCGCTGGCCTTTTTGCGCAAGTCGCCGTTGAGCGACCGCACGATCGACCACCCCGCTTTCGACTACTGGCTTTTTTTGCGCGCCACCCATTTCACCGCCCCCGTGCCCGTGCAGGATTGGACCCTTCAATACGGACTTCTGGGTGGGTTCGCCGCGGCTTCGGCGCTGACCTCTGGGCGGCCACTCTCGTGCGGCGCGACGCTCGATCCGGACGGCCGCCTCTCTCTTTACGGAACTCCCTGGCTTCTTGATTTTCCCGGTTGCGGCCGTGCGCCGGTGACCTTGTCCGTAAAGGGCGGAGTTCTGAGCGTTATGGGCGAGGGGATCAGCGCCAAGTTCGCTCTTCGCGGCGCGCGTCCCGGCGGCTGCGTGCGGCGGCTCGATGAGGTAAGTCCCGGGCTCGTGGTGGATGATCGCAGCTGGCTTCAGGTTCACGGTGTCACCATGCACGGCCTGACCCGGCTTGAGGACGCCGAGCGCGCGGCGTTCGCCGCCTCGATTCGCCGCGCTCTGAGCGACATGGCCGAGCGCGACCCCGCGCTCCACGCCGAGATGACCGATCTTTTGACCGTCCTCGTCCCGCTGAAGAATTCGATGGATCACGGCAGCGTGTCTTCCTCGTATGTGAACATCCGAGGAATGATCGCGCTCTCGCATTCCGATGATCCGCTGCTTCAGGCCGAGACCTTGATCCATGAGTTTTGCCACATGAAGATGAACCAGCTCCTGGTCGCGGACCCTGTGCTCGAGACGGGCCAGTCCGGCCAGGTCTACTACTCGCCGTGGCGCAAGGACGCGCGCCGCCTGCGCGGCCTGCTTCTCGGGGCGCACGCGTTTCTTAATGTGGCTCGCTACCTGGCCCGCTCCCTTCAGCGCGAGGAGCGCTCCGAGGCCGGTGAGATCGAGGTCATGGTCAACGTCGCGCGGCGGATCATTCAGGTTGAAGACGCCTTGCGCGGCGTCACGGAGCATGCGACGCTGACTGAATTCGGGCGCCGTTTCGTCGGCCGGATGTGGCGCGAGCTCGGCGTCGTGCGCCACGCGACCTTGTGGTATCCTCCCGCTTTGCTCGCCGAGCAACGCGCGGAATGCGCCGCGCATCGCGCGGCTCACGCGCTGAACGACACCGCGTTGCATCGCGACGCCGCGCTCGTCGATAAGATTTTACGCCCGGCGTTCTTGACGCCCAAGCAGGAGGCCCCATGAACGCAGTCCATGTGCGCCGTTGGCTCAAAGCCGCCGCGGCCTGCGACTTCGAAGGCTCGTATGCGGGCCCCCTTGCGTTGGTCGAGGCCTGCGCTCCTCTTGAGTGCGTCTGGCAGGGTGCGGTGTGCGGGGCCGACGGCTCCGTGCGGCTATTGCCCCGCCCGTTGGCCGCGGTGCCCTCCTCCGTGCGCGCCGCGACTGCGTTGGTCCTCGGGCTTAAGAGCGTGCCGGCGTCGTCGGCCAACGGAGACTGGATTGATGCGGCCTGGGATCCGCGCAAGGGTTCCTGGACGGCTGTCCGCGCGGGCGCGCCGAAGGGGAAGGTGGGGCCCTTCCGTGCGAAGGATTTCGCCGAGCCTGTGAGCGAGGCTCTCGCGCGGTTTCATCGCTTGAGCCCGCTGTCTTCTGTGCGCCGCTCGGGTGAGGCCTGGAGCCTGTTCATCGAGCGGCCTCTCCCCTGGCCTTTGTTCCTGCGCTGCGATTTGTCCGCCGCCTTCCAGCCGCGCGCATCGCAGCTTTCGCTGCTCCTGCGCGACTCCGGGGTCACGGCGCTCGATTTCGACGGGGAGGCCTTATGGGCACGCTTCTCGGGATAATCCTTCTCGTCGCCGTTCCGGCGGCGGCCATTGAGCCCCGCGTGGAAACGGACCCGCGTCTCGACTTGATGGGCCTCGTCGCCCG
Organism: Elusimicrobiota bacterium; assembly: GCA_043745445.1. Taxonomy (GTDB): domain Bacteria; phylum Elusimicrobiota; class Elusimicrobia; order UBA1565; family UBA9628; genus GWA2-66-18. Next base: position 2,625 of record JAYTSX010000369.1, on the reverse strand, counting down.
CCTCGCGGGGGACCCTGGGGCCGCGCGCAATCCATTTTCCGACGCGGCCGCCGAGCGTTTCTCCAAAGCGGCCCGCCACCCTGCCGTCTCGGGCCTGGCCTCCATGCGCGCGACGGGATTTACTCTCATAACAGCCGCTCAGTATATGGTGTATCTGTCGAGCCTGCCCGCTCTTTCGGAGCTCCACCCGGTCCCGGACTTCTTCGCGAATGCCGCGGGCGGACGGGGGAAGCTCGAGGCTTGGAGATTGAATCTGTCTGAGTTCGCGCGCGATGCCGCCTTCGTCGAATGGGAGTCATCGACCCGCGCCGAGCGCGAGGCGATGGCTGCCGCCGTGCGCGCGGCGCAAAGCGGGCGGGATCTGGCGGCGCCGCTTGTGAGCCTTCTCGGCGTGCGAACCTGGTCGGACTGGCGCGTGGCGGTCAGCGCGTTCTACCCGAACGGCGGCGGCGCGTCATGGGTCCTTGAAGAAAAATCCGGGCGGCCGGATGTCTTCGTGGCGTATGGCCCGTATTGGAACCGCAAAAAATTCCATGGCGGGACCCCGAGCGAGTTCGGCGCCGGCGCCTGGCCCGAGGCTGCGTTCACCCTGGCTTACGCCGCGTACGAAGCCTGCCGTCCGGCGCTGGCCTCCGGCGGGCATCCGTGCCGGGGCCTGAAATATGTTTCCGGGGGGGAAGACTGCTACGAGGCGCACTGGGTCCACGCCATCGTCGCGAAGCTCGTCGCGCAGGAATACGGCGCGGCGACCGGCCGCGCTTATCGCTCGAAGCTTCCGGCCACCGAGTTTGATGCGCCTATTGCTCGTGCCCTGGACGCTTGCTCTTCCGATCGCGCCGCCTGCCCGGACCTCTTTATGGCGACGGCGCAACTGGCCGCGCCCATGCGCGATGACGGACAGGCGCCGCAGTGCCGACTGATCGATCCCAGGCGCTTTCAGGAGCAAGTCTACGCTCGCCGTCTTCTGTATTACCTGGATGCGCGGCTCGAGGCTCGCCCTGACGCGGAGCTCGAGAAGGTTCGCGCCGAACTATCCTATTTTTCCGGAGAGAAGAAATGAGAAGAATTAAAAAGCGCCGCGCCGTGGTTCTGGTCAGCGGCGGCGACAGCGAAATCCTGGTCGCCGAGCTTCTCGCCAAGGGATGGATCGTCCTGCCTCTCTATGTGCGTTGTGGTTTCCGTTGGGAAAGAACCGAGCTCGTGCGCGTGCGCCGGGCTCTGAAGGCGCTGAGGCATCTCGCGCTCGAGCCCCTTGTCGTCGCGCGCGCCCCGATGGGGCCGCTGATGGGGGGTCATTGGAGCATGACGGGCAAGGGTGTGCCCAACGCCGCCGCCGCCTGGGACTCGGTGTATCTGCCCGGGCGCAACATGCTGCTGCTGACCGAGGCGTGGCTGCACGCCGTCACGGCGAAGGCGGAAGCCGTTGTGATCGGGACCTTGAAGGGTAATCCATTCCCCGACGCGACGCCGGGATTTCGCGCCGCGGCGCAGAAGGCGCTGAATCTGGGGCTTGCCGCAAAGGTCCGGCTGCTGGCGCCCTACGCCAAGCTCAATAAGCGTCAGGTCCATGCTCGCGCAGGGAGCTTCCCGCTTCACCTGGCGTTCTCCTGCCTCCAGCCGGTCGGCGCGCGCCCCTGCGGGGATTGCTCGAAATGCGCGGAGCTGGCCGCGGTGCTCAGGCCAGGAGTTCGGCGGTCAGCACGGGCCGGGCACTGAACTCGCCCGCAAGCTGCTCCCGGAGCCAAGTCACCGGCTGGGGCTTGAAGGACACCTCGGTGAAGTTCCGGCACCCGGCGGCGTAAGCCGAACGGACCGCGTCAAGGTGGCGCTCGCAAGCGATGGTCTGCTCAGCTAACAGATTCTTCATGCGCGCGGGCTCCGTTTCGGCTTTCCCGGAGGTCCCCATAAAAACCGGCACCTTGGGCGTCATGACCCTGATGTTCGCTAGCGTCGCGGCGAGCGCGGCTTGGGCGGGAGCGAAGGCCGCCGTGTGATAGGGCCCCTCGACCTTGAGAATCTTGACCTTCACGGGCCAGTCTTCGGCGACGGCCTTGGCCGCGTATGCCTCAAGCGCCTTGGTCGTGCCGCCGAGCGTTCCTCGCCCGATCGTGTTCCACAACGCCACACTGACGCCAGGCACCTCGCCCGCTGATTCGACGACATCGTTGAAGTCGTCCGATGAGACGGCCGCCAGGCCCATCGGCTCAGCGAATGTTTGGCAGCAGTCGGAGAAGGCCTTCGCGCGCGCGGCGATGAATCGTCCGGAGTCCTCCAGGGTCATCGCCTCGGCGGCAACCAAAGCGGCGACGACGCCCATCGAGTGGCCAATCGCTCCGTCGAGGAAAAGTCCGGGGTGCGCGGCCCTATATGCCAGCCAGTGCGCGACATGCGAAGCGTGAATCGCCCGCTGGGCGTTGAAGGTGAGCGCCAGCGTTTCCTCATTCATGGTCGTCAGCAGCGTCTCGAGGTCTGCCCCGAGAGAAGGCTTAAGCCTCTCAATGACGGCTCGGGCAACTGGATTCTTGAGCAACTGGATCCCCATCCCCGTCTCCTGCACCGACTGCCCCGCAAACATCGCGCATATCCTTTCGCTCATATATTGGTGTCAGGCTTACCGGTTACAGT
>JAYTSX010000368.1:0-2964 GCA_043745445.1 Elusimicrobiota bacterium | reverse complement strand
GCAAGTTCGTGCGCCTGTCGCTTGGCGGCGTGCATGATGAGACCGTCCTGCGCGGCCACGGCCGCACCTACCTCGGTTCCATGCCCGGCGAGATCATGCGCCAGATGAAAGCCGCCGGCACGGTCAACCCCGTCATGCTCATGGACGAGGCCGACAAGATCGGCCGCAACGGCAACGCCGGCGACCCGACCGCGGCCTTGCTCGAAATTTTGGACCCCTCGCAGAACAACACCTACCGCGACCGCTACCTGGATGTTCCTTATGATCTGTCCGAGGTTTTGTTCGTGGTCACCTCCAATGAGCTCAGCAACATCCCCGAGCCTCTGCGCGACCGCATGGAGATCATCGAGTTCGACGGCTACACCACGCTTGAGAAGATCGCCATCGCCGAGCGGCATGTCGTGCCTCAGAAGCTCGCGGCCACCGGCCTGAAGGCCGAGGACGCGACTCTCACGAAGGACGCGATCCGCCGCATCATCGAGGGTTACACGATGGAGGCGGGCGTGCGCAAGCTGCGCCAGCAGATTGAGTCCGTTCTGCGTAAGATCTCGGCCTGGACCGAAACGCGCGGCGAGAAGGCCCCGGGCATCGTCGATGAGAAAGACATCGAGAAGTATCTCGGCGTCGAAAACTTCTCCCCTCGCCAAACCGCCCAGAACGGCATCGGCGTGGCGACGGGCCTGGCGGTCAACACCTTCGGCGGCAGCACGCTCAACGTCGAGGTTTCTAAGGAGCCCGGCACCGGCCAACTCAAGCTGCGCCAGCAGTTCGGTCCCGACATCGAGGACTCCGCCAAGAACGCGCTCAAGTATGTGAAGCAGAACGCGGCCAAGTTCGGCCTCAAGAACTTCGACTTCACGAAGTACGACATCGACATCAACATCACCCCGGCCGGCAAGGTGGACGGCCCGTCCGCGGGCGGCCTGATGGTCACGGCCATCATCAGCGCGCTGACGGAACGCTCCGTGTCTCCCGGCCTCGCGATGACCGGCGAGATCACGATGCGCGGCGACATCCTTCCTATCGGCGGCTTGAAGCAGAAAGTCATGGCCGCGCACCGCATGGGCTACAAGGAAGTGATCTTCCCCTTCGCCAACCTCAAGGACATCGAGGACATCCCCAAGGAAGTCCGCGACGGCATCAAGCTCACCCCCGCGCGGACCTACGACGACATTTACCCTTCGGCCATCGTGCCCGAGGTCAAGCCCAAGTAGCGGTGGCCCGGCGTTACCCGTAAGTCCTAAGTGACCTGGGCACTACGCCCATTACCTTAATAGGGCTTTTCCCCTCCGCCCCCGACCCTCTTGGCCCCCGCGCGATTCTCCCGCGGCGGCTACAATAAACTCATGAAAATGATGAACCGCCGCCCCTCGACCATCCTTTCGCGCGCCCTTCTGGCCGCCTTCCTCGCGACGCTTCCGGGAAGCAGGGATGCTTTCGCGCAGACCATCAGCAAGGTCGGCGCCATCGGCGCGGGCGCCGGCGTGATCGGTTCGGTCGGAACCACACTCGGCGGCATCACCGCGGCCCCCGGCCTTTCCCCGACTCTCACTCCCGCGAGCCTCTCGCTGACGCCTCTCGCGGCCCCTGCAGCCATGACGCCCGCGCTCATCGCTACCCCCGCCGCTCTCGTTCCCGTCGCACCCGTCGCCGCCAAAGCCGTCCTGCTCGGCGCCGCGCTCCAGGCCAAGGCCCTGAGCGCTCCGGCGCTCGGCCACGGTGCGTCGAAATCCGCCGCCGCCGCCGCCTTCGACGGCGGCGACGCCAAGCGCCCGGGCGAAGAGGTGTCCGGCGTGCCTTCAGCCTTGACGCCGAGCCACGGCGCCGCCGCCTCGAGCGAGCTCGAGCCCGCCCAGCCCACTGCGGCGCAAGTTGAAACGATGCGCGACGCCATCGCCAAGAACGCGAAGCCCGGCGAGGCCCTCGACCGCGCGACGCTCAGCCAGATCGCGATCAACGCCGCAGTGCCCGTGACCCAAGGCCTCCTCGCGGCCGACAAGCTCGCCGCGCAAAGCCAGCTCATGCGCTTAACCGGCGGCGTCTACATTTACAGCGAAGCGGTTCAGCGCGACAGCTCCCGGCGCCAGGACCCGATGATGGATCAGGCCAACTCGAAGACCATCGACGGCATCGACCAGCTCAACGCCCGCGGCCTCAACTCCCACGCGCGCGCCGTCGCCTCCTTGGGCGAGGCCCTGCGCCTGACCGCCGCCGTGGGCGCCGAAACGGCCCGCGCCGAAGTGACGATCCTCTACAAGAACGCCGTGCTCGAGCTTACCCGCGACGTCCTGGCCGAGTACGATCGCAACCTCGCCCAGAAGCCGCTCGATACGACCGCTCAAGAAACGCGCAACATTCTCGCCGGCGCCCAGCGCTCGCTCATCGGCCGCTTTTACGCCGCCGGAAAAACCGATCCGGCGCCGCTCAGCGCCAACAACCAGGCCTGGCTCGGCAATCTGTTCGCTAAGCTCCAGCCGACCGAGGAGTCCAAGCAAGGCGCCAGCGGCGCGGCCGTGACCGCCGGCTGGACCCTCATCCAGGCCTACCACAAGGGCGCGCCGCTGCCCGATGACGGCGTAAAATCCGTTCCGCTGGCCGACCGTCGGCGCCAACTGTTCCCGCTCATCGAAAAGAGCGACGATAAATACACCGCGCTCAACAAATTCGGCTTGAATGTGACGCGCGCCGCCGTGGAGGGCAAGCTGCCTCCGATGATCGGCCGCAAAGCCGAGATGCGCCAGATCGTGAAGACTTTGCTGCGGGTCGAGAAAAATAACCCGCTCATCATCGGCGAGAAGGGCGTGGGCAAGACCGCGATCGCCAACGGCTTAGCGCAGATGATCGTCGACGGCCAGATCCCCGAGCTCGAGGGCGTCAATATCATCAAGCTCGACCTCACCAAGGTCGTCGCGGGCACGAAGTACCGCGGCGAGTTCGAGGAGCGCATGGTCAAGATCCTGGAAG
>JAYTSX010000367.1:0-2976 GCA_043745445.1 Elusimicrobiota bacterium | reverse complement strand
AGGGATCGAAGGTGGTTTCGACCATGCAGGTCTGATTGCCCTGGTCTTCCCAATTCGACCAGCGCTGGTTCGGCCCGGTGATCGCGTAGGCGCGAGCGCTGGCCATGTCCACGGGCTGACCGATCTCGTTGCCCTTGAGCGTGAAGTTCCCGCTCGTGTAGTCGCCGGCGACAATCGCCTCGAGGTCCACATCAGGGCGGCCGCTCTGCTTGACGCGGATCGCGATCGATTTGTCGCTCGAGCCCTTCTTGAACGTGATCTCGGCGGAGCCCGCGGAGAGCGTGGCGGCGCCGGATTTCCCGTTCAGAGGGATGCCGGCGACGCCGGCGGTCAGGCTGATCTGTCCGGAACGCGTTTCTTTAAAATCGCATCCGGCTACGGCGAGAAGCACGGCGACGAGGGGAAGGTATCGGCGGTTCATGGTAATTATTGTACCACAGCAAAAATTCGCCGGCGAAGATTTTTAGGCCTAAAGGCCCATTTGTTTTAAGGCCTTATAGAACGATCTCGCGGCTGAGCCGCTGGGTCGATTCGACGAAGCTCGTCCACTCGGCGCGGCGCTTGGCGCGCGCGCCTTCGTCGGACTTAGGCGAGAAGGTTTTCTCAACGCGCGCGTCGGCCATGCGCTCTGGGTCGGGCACGCCCGCCGCCTTCGCGGCGAGGATCGCGGCGCCAAGCGCGGTCGCCTCGACCTCCTTGCGGCGCTCGAGCGTTGCGCCGAGCGCGTCGGCCTGGAAATTCATCATCGCGTCGGAACGCGACAGGCCGCCCGCCACACGCGCGCGCGTCACCGGCGACCCGGAGGCCGTCATCACGGCAGCGGCGTCGGAGAGAAGCATGCAAAGGCCTTCAGCCGTCGCCCGCACGAGATCATGTTTCGTGGTCTGTGAGTCGAGGCCGAAGAACGCCGTCTTGGTCTTATAATCCCAGCGCGGAGCGCCGAGACCGCCGATCGCGGGCAGCATGAGCACCCGCCGTTTTGATTTTTGAAACGCCTCATCGATGGCCTTCGTGTCTTTCATCAATCCCAAATTATCTTTGAGCCACTCAAACGATGTCCCCGCGGCGTGAACCGTGCCCTCCAGGTAATAGCCGCGAAGTTCGCCCACCGTCGCGGCCGCGGAGGCGAGAAGGCCGGGCGCGCGCTCGGGGCGCGGGCCGGTGTGGCGCAGGAGAAACGCGCCGGTCCCGTAGTTGGCGACGGCGTCGCCCTCGTTCGCAGCGCCCAAACCGATCGCGGCCGATTGCTGATCGCCGACCGTGGCGAGCAAAGGAATCTTGCGGCCCCTGCGTTCGATCACGCCCCAATCACCGGCAGACGAACGGATCGAGGGGAGAATCTCCGCGGACAAGCCGAACAGCGCGAGAAGGCCGGGATCCCAGGCCGCTGTGTCCAGATTCATAAGAAGGGTGCGCTGAGCACAGGTCGGATCAGCCGCAACCACCGCTCCCTTCGTCAAACGCGCCGCGATAAAGGTCGAGACTGGCGCGCACAGCAACCGGCCCGCGTCGGCCAAGGCGCGAACTTTGGGCTCGCGGTCGATAAACCAGCGAATCTTAGGCGCTGAATAATAGGGCGTCGCGTACAGGCCCGAGAGCCCGTGAACCTCGCCCTGGCGCTCCTGCAAAGAGGCGACGAATTCCGCGGCGCGCCCATCCATCCAGCTCGGAGCGGCCGCGACGGGCTTGAAGGTCCCGCGCTCACAGAACACGATGGTCGAGCGCTGGACGGCGAGCCCGGCGGCGAGCACGCGATCTTTGGGGCCTAACCTAGAAAGGACCGCCTCCAAGGAGGCTTCGAGCGTTTTCGCGAGCTCCATCGGATCGTGTTCGGCCCAGCCCGCCTTCGGCCGCTTCGTGCGCACCGGTCGCTGCGCCATTGCCACGATCTTGCCCTTCAAATCAAACAAAACGGCGCGCGAAGAAGACGAACCCTGATCCAACGCGAGAAGCAGGTCTCGGGACTTCATAGGCCCTTGAGCTTCAGATCCGTCGTCTCGACGCGCTCGCCGATTTCAGTCAACCGCGCGCGCAGATCCGCGTCAGTCCCTTTGTCCTCGATGAGCTTATTGACGAGCGGAGCGGACGGCGCCAGCACCTGTTCATACACGCCCGCCTTCTTCAGCATCTCGAGAACTTTTTTCTTATCCTGGAATTCCCACTTCACGGCGGGAGCCGAGGAGACCTCGAAACGGTCGCCGAAGGCACGCACATAATTCTTTTTCTTGAGGGAAGCGGCGAGCTCCTTGCCGGCGGCCTGCGCGGCGGCGTTCGCCGCATCGACAGCCGCCAAGGCGTCGCCGTACTTATCGACGAGCGCGGCCAGCTCGGGCTCGCCGGCGGCCTTAGCGGCGACGGCGGGCATGCCCGCGTACTGGTCCTTGTAGATTGGGCACAGAGGCTTGTAGTCGCACCAGCGGCAGGCGTTCTCGGTGGGCTTCGGTTCAAACCGCTCCTTCGTGATGCCTTCGGCAGTGGCCACGATGCGCGTCGTGAGTTCCTTGACCAGAGGCGTGTCGCGGCGCACAGTGCGATGCTCTTTGAGAGTCGGCAGGTGATAGAAGATGAGCTCACCGACTTCCTTGCCGAGCTGGCTCTCGCACGCGAACTGGTACATCGTGAGCTGCGCGTCGATGTCGAGGCGCCCCGCCGCGAGCTTCTTACCGGTTTTGTAATCGAGGATCGAGAGCCGACCATCAGGCAAGGTATCGATACGGTCGACCATGCCGGTGAGGGGAATGCCCTCGTGCTCGAACTCAAATTTATACTCGACCGAAAACGGAACATGAAAGGACTTCGCATGCTTGTCGTGGAAGCGCGTCAGAATCTGACGGCCCTCTTCAAAGAGCTCGGCCTCATGGTTCTCGTCGCGGTAGCCGGGCTTTTCCCAGATTTCGCGGTAGTGTTTGAGCAGGTCTTCGAGGCTCGGAGCCTTAGGCTCCTTTGGGCTGTAGAAATACTCAAGCGCGGCGTGCA
>JAYTSX010000366.1:0-2978 GCA_043745445.1 Elusimicrobiota bacterium | reverse complement strand
TTGCCCGGCACGGCGTCCTGCTTGAGGCGGAACTCGGGCACCCAGAAGGCGTGGATGACGTCCTTGGAGGTCAGGATGAGCCGGTGCCGCTTGCCCTTCTCCATGTAGAGCTTGTCGCCGTATGTCTTGGACTGGGGATAGTAGAACTCCCAGCTGAACTGGGAGGCCCGGACCTCAACATCGATGTCGGCCGAGGGATCGCTGATGATGGCGCGCAGCTCGTGCGCGCCGAGTGCGGCCAGCGCCAAGGTCAGGCCGGTGCTGCCCGCGATCCAGGCCACTTCGATGACGCGGCCTCGGCTGCGGTCGAACTTTTCGCCCTGCTCGGTCCGCTTCGCGGCCCGGAAGGCAACGAGGCAGTACAGCAGATAGGCCATGACGATGGCATAGATCGCGCCCTCGACAAGGAGCAGGCCGTTCCAGGCCGAGTCCACGTGCGCGGCCTGCGCGGACGCGGCCAGCGGCATCGTCGGGAAGCTGCTAAATAGGAGATAGAGACCCCCGCAAAAAAGGGCGCTCACGACGGCGATGACGGCGACGGCTGATTTATTGTTCACGAACCGACCTCCAGGAGCCGCCGCGCGTCGCGCGCGAGGGCGGCGTTGTCTAAATCGCTGAGACCGTCGTAATAGCCGCGGATCGCGCCGTTGCGGTCCAGGAGCACGAAGCGCGCGCTGTGCGTCGCGCGCCGCTCCTCGGGGGCGGATGGATCGACCGACAGCGGCAGGCGGAACCCGGCGTAGAGCAGGTGATAGGTCTCCTCGGGCGTGCCGCGCAGAAAAATCCAGCGACCCGGCTCGGCCCCGTAGCGCTTTGCGTAGGAGCGCAGGCGGTCGGGCGTGTCCCCCTGCGAGTCCACGCTGATCGTGAGCAATCCGACGGACGGGGGCAGCGCGCGTCCGGTCTCGGCCAGCCGCATGCTGAGAAGCGGGCATGGCCCCGCGCAGCGTGTGAAGATGAAATCCGCGATCCAGACCCTTCCCAGCAGGTCTTTGCGGCCGAACCCGGCGGTCGAACTCGGGCCCACGGCCGTCATCGTGAATTCCGGAAGGACCGCGAGCGGCTCGGGCCGCCCGCAGGAGCAGGCGAGCGCAACGATACCGGCGAAAAATGCGAAGCGCATCAGAACCTCGAGAAGGTCAGGTCGGGGAGGATGCCGACGAGCAAGGTCAGCACGGCCAGCGCGCCGACGCCTATGATAACGAACATCATCGCCCGCTCGCGGCGCAGGCCCATGTAGTAGAAGCCGATCAAGGTCGCCTTGGCCGAGGCGAGGATCAACGCCAGGGCGACGGCCATGATGCGACCTCCGTGACCAAGCTGGCTCGCCGCGAGCGTGATGGCGGTGAGCGCCAGCAGGGAAAGATAGACGCCGAGGTCCAGCGCGTCGTCGCCGTGAGCCTTCGTATTTTGGTCCAAGAGCGGTCTCCTATTAAATGAGGTAAAGCAGCGGAAAAAGGAACACCCACACCACGTCCACGAAGTGCCAGTACAGGCCCGCATACTCCGCGCGGCGCGCAACGGCGGGCATTGGGGCGTCCGCCGAGGCGTAGTAGGCCACTGCGTTCCAGATCAGGCCGGCGACGATGTGCAGGGCATGAAGGATGGTGAGCAGGTAGTAGTAGGAGAGGAAGATGGACAGCCCCGGGCTCGCCATGGCCAATTGCGAGCCGGGGTAGTAGCCGTGGGAGATCTTGTACGCGTACTCGGCTCCTTTCACGACAAGGAAGCCCAGGCCCAACGCGACGGTGGCGAGCATGTTCGCGCGAAACCCGGCGCGATCGCCGCGCTCCGCGCGCGCGATCGCCCGGACCATGGTGTAGGAGCTGGTCAAAAGGACGACCGTGTTCAGCGCGGCCATCGCCAGGCCGGGGAGGTGCCCCGCCTCGGGCCAGACGACCGTGCCCAGCGCGCATTCGGAATTGCCGAGGCGGGTGCCGATATACGACGCAAGGAAGGCCCCGAACAGCAGTATCTCCGACAGAATGAACAGCCACAGCCCAACCCGTCCTCCCTCGTCCTCGCGCCAGTCGGCGTGCGTCGTGATCGCGGCATCCATGGGCAGAACATTCCCCCTCGACATATTTTGGCGACACCGCTGTCATTGCAACGAAACTGCCACGGACCGTGATGTTGCGATTCCGCGCCGCCCCGGGCGCGGCAAAATGCTGCTCGTCGTCTAGCGGGACAGGTCGGGAGCGTTCTTCTGGAGCCGATCCATGCGCTCGTCCTGCGCGGCCTCGAAGCGCCGCTTGAGCTCGAACTTGGTCTCCTCGAATTGCGCCGCGTGCCCCGCCTTGCGCTCGTTGGAGTCGTACTCGAGGAAGGCGAGCACGGCGCGGACCTCGTCCTTAGTCAGCGGCACGCCGTGCCATTTCGCGCGGGCGCGCATGCTCATCACGTAGAACTCCCACCACGCCTTGGTGACATAGGGGGCGTTGATCGAGCGCGCCAAGGTGTGGCATTGAGAGCACGCGCGCTTGTAGAGCGCGTAGTTGTGCTTCTGCTGGGTTGGGTACTCCGAGATATCCACCGCGTCGGGCCCCAGGTCGCTGTAGAAGAGTGCGGCTTCACGCCGCTCCCGAGACGCTTCCGGGACGAGGACAGGCGCTCGGCGCGCCGCCGCGGGCGTCCCGGATATCTGGGACTTCGCGGCCGGCGACTCCGCCGGCGGTATCTGGGGAGAACCCGACCATTTCAGGCCCGCGCAGGCGGCAAGCAACAGCGCCGCCGCGGGGAGAATGAATCGAAGGTTCCTATTCGTGTTCATGAGCCTTGGTGTACGGTTTTTTTCCGAGCTCCGCAATGGCGCGTATGTGACGGTTCGCAGGCGGCACGACCAGCAGGGGCTTGCTTGATGACCGAAGAACCTTCTCCGCGGTGACTCCGAGCAGCACGTCCTCGAGCACGGAGCGTTTGTGCGCCGTCAGCACGATCAGGTCATGCTTGGCCGAGGCTCTTCGGATGCCTCGGGCCAC
>JAYTSX010000365.1:0-11080 GCA_043745445.1 Elusimicrobiota bacterium | reverse complement strand
GGCGCGCGAGCGTCGCCACCTCGTTGTCGATGAGGAGAATGCGCTCGATCTCTCGCGGGCCCGAGCGCACGGCCGCTAGGCCGTCGGTCAAGATTTCGGCGACGCGGACCGCCGCCTCGCGGGGCAGGAGCGCAGGGACGCCGCCCTTGACGGCGGCCGTCGCGGCGCGAAGGGGATCGACGGTCGTCACCGCGTAGGCGACGGCGGTGGGAATCGCCTGCCGCAGGCGAACATCAAGCGCAGCCGCGTCGCGCCATGTCTGGGCGAAGCGCACCACGGCCACCTTGCCGAGCGTAGCCTGCGGCGCTTCCGCTTCGTCGGCCTTGCCGGCGAGGCGCTCCCAGAAGCCCGGCGCAGGCGATTTCGGAGCCGCCGCGCGCTGTTCCTCGGACAACCGATTCTGATCGACCATGAGCTCGATGAGGCCGATGGGCGTTTCCATTTGGATAAAAGTAATGCCGGATTGCCGGAGGGCGTTCTGTAGCGCCTGGGCGATATACATGCTCTGCTCGACCAGAAAAACGACCGGGACCTCGACGGCGCGGACCTGATCGAGGAAGCCTTTAGGCGGGGGCCACATCAATTGGCGCAGCGGCGCGGCCTGTCCGGGCGAAAGCAAGGTCGGGGGTTCAAGCAGGAACAGCGCAAAGCCGCCCTTGTCCCTCTGCAACATAGAGATCGCGTCGCGGTCCGCCGCCGGCACGCGCGTCGCGTCGATTACGACAGCCGAAAACGCCTCGGTTGCTAGGCGCACCGCGGCTGCGCGGACATCGGGGGCCGTAAGCAACTCAAACTCGCGCCCCACCATGGACGGCGCCATCTCGTTGACGAGCACGGAGTCGGCGCCGACGAGCAGAACGCGGCCCTGTGGGTTCAAGCCAGGACCTCGGGCGCCAGCTTCGCGGTAAAATGGGCCAGACGCGGCGACGCCGACACTAGACGCAACGGCCGAATCGTCTTCGCGCGTTTAGCGACATCGGCGACCACTTCGATCAAAAAGTCCACATGGCTCTGAGTATACACTCGGCGCGGGATCGCGAGGCGCACGAGTTCCATGCGGGCCGGCAGGAAGGCCCCGTTCTCACGGCGCCCGAACATCAGCGAGCCGATTTCCACGGAACGAATGCCCGCGGTTAAATAGAGTTCGCAGGCCAAGGCCTGGGCCGGGTAGCCGGAGGGCGGGATGTGGGGCAGAAGGCGCGTGGCGTCAAGATAGACCGCGTGGCCGCCGGGCGGCTCGACGATCGGCACGCCCGCCTTGCGCAGGCCGTCGCCCAAGTATTCGATCGAGCGGATGCGGTACTCCAGATAATGCTCGTCGAGCACCTCGCGCAGGCCGACGGCCATGGCCTCGAGGTCGCGTCCCGCCAGCCCCCCGTAGGTCGTAAAGCCCTCGCCGAGAATCAAGGTCTCGCGCGCCTCGTTCATCCACTTTTCATCGTTGAGCGCGAGGAAGCCGCCGATGTTGACGAACGCGTCCTTCTTGGCGCTCATCCAGCAGCCGTCGGCGTAGGAGAAAATCTCGCGGACGATCTCGCGGACCGGGCGGGTCGCGTAGCCGGCCTCGCGGCGCTTGATGAACCAGGCGTTCTCGGCGAAACGGGCGATATCCAAAAAGAGCGGAACGCGGTAGTGCTTCGCGATCTCCGAGGTCGCGCGGAGGTTCGCCATCGAGACGGGCTGTCCGCCGAGAGAGTTGTTGGTGAGCGTCATCACGATCATCGAAACACGCGCGGCGCCCAACTCCCGCAGCTTTTCTTCCAACGCGCGCAGGTCGATGTCGCCTTTAAAATCACCGGGGGCGGAGAAGTCGAGCGCCTCGGGCACGGGCAAATCAATCGCCTCGGCGCCGGACGCCTCGACATTGGCGCGCGTCGTGTCGAAATGGGAGTTGGACAGCACGACCTTGCCCTTGCCGCCCGCGACCGAGAACAAAACTCGCTCGGCGGCGCGTCCCTGGTGAACGGGCAGGATAAAGCGCAGGCCGGTCAGGTCGCGCACCGTCTTTTCAAGTTCGTAGAAGCTGCGCGCGCCGGCGTAGGATTCGTCGCCGCGCATGATCGCCGCCCACTGCTCCGCGGACATCGCGGAAGTACCCGAGTCGGTGAGCAGGTCGATGAGAACTTTGTCGGCGGGAATGGCGAAAAGATTGTAATCGGCGTCGACGAGGGCCTTCTCGCGCTCACCGCGCGTCGTAAATCCGAGAGGCTCAACGCTCTTGATCTTAAACGGCTCGATGATCGTCTTCCAGACCGGTTCCATCAATTGGTCTCCGAGCCAGGGTGGTACTCGCAGTCCTTACAGCGGCACAGCTTACGCAGCATCTCGAAGGTGTAGATACCGGTGCCGTGCCCGTCGCTGAAAGCGAAGCTCAAGGCGTAATTTCCGACGATATCCGCGCGCGTGGCGCCCAGCGTCTCGGGGACCGCCGCCGGATCAAGCAAGGTTTCACCCGTCCACTCATCCTTGCACATGGCGCACGGGCAATGTCGGCGAAGCATGGTGAAAGGCAGCTCGGTCTGGTGTCCGTCGTCCCAGACAATACGCAGACGAGCGTCTTCGACCTTCTCGATGGAGCGGGGCGTGAAATTTAACATGACAGGAGTCCCAAGAATTTTATTATATCATCTCCGCACTATTAAAGGAGAGCCCATGTTCCACGCCATCGCCGCCGCCCTGCTGATCGCCGCCCCCGTTCCCGCCAGGGCTGGGACCGTCCCGGGAGATTTTGATGTCGTAAGCGTCAACGGCACGGCCATCAGGCAGTCCGAGGTGATCGAACGGCTCTGGAAGCGCTACGGCACCCCGACGCTCGAGGAGATGGTGGACGAGCTTCTCCTTCGTCAGGCGGCCGCCGCCAAAAAGATCACCGCCTCAAAAGCCGAGGTCGACCACCGCTTCGCGCGGCTTCAGGACCAGTTCGGCAGCCGCGAATTGCTCGTGAGCCAGCTCGAGCAGGCCGGCACCTCCCTCGACAAGGTCCGCGAAGACCTCGCCGACGAGATCGTACGCGAACGCCTCATCGCGGAGGCAAAAGGGCTTAAGGTCAGCGACGACGAGCTCAAGACCGCCTACGACGCGAACAAGGGCAAGCTCGGCAAGCCCGAGGCCGTTCATCTGCGACACATCCTGGCGAAGACCGAAGCCGAGGCCAACGAAGTCGTCGCCAAGGTTAAGGCCGGCGCCGATTTCAAGACCTTGGCCCGCGAAAAATCTCTCGCCGCCAGCGGCAAGGCGGCGGGCGGCGATTACGGCTTCGTCTCGCGCGGCATGTTGCCCCCCGAGATCGACGAAGCCGCCTTCGCGCTCAAGGCCGGAGAGCTCAAGATCATCGCCGGACCGCGCGGCTCGCACATCCTCCAGGTCGTCGAGAAGCGGGCCGCTCAGCCCGCCTCCTTCGCCGAAGTGAAGGACGATCTCCGCGAGATGCTTCTCGCGGAGAAGCTCAAGGCGGCTTCGGCGCCGTTTCTCCTCGAGCTCCGCCGCAAGGCGGACATCAAGCCCGTCGGCCAGCCTAAGTCCGCTCCGAAAGCGAAGTAAAAACCTAGGTCAACTGGGCCCGGATGCACCGGGCCCATTGCCTAAGCGTCGTTGGGTCCTATACTCCTGCGAATGATGGGAGTGCCAGGCTATACTGGATCCAATGCGTCGAATGTGGCGGCTCTCGCTTGCCCTCATAATCGCCGGACCCGGGCCGGTTTGCGCCCAGGTCATGGCCCCGGTCGAAGTCCGCCTCGTCACCCCCATCGCGCCCGTCACCGGCGCGCTCGGCGCGGCGGGCACCTTCGCTCCCGGACTCACGACATTAACGCCCGGGCTTTCCGCTCCTTCGCTCGCCGCCCCCGGATCGATCGCTCCCGGGCCCCAAGCCCTCACCGCGATTCCGGCCGCCCCGGCCGCCGCGATCCCTTTGCTTCCGGCCGCGCTCGTGGTCCAGTCGCCGCTCCCCGCTGCGGCCAAGGCGGAGAAGCCTTCCTTTCCCGGCCAGCAGCCGGCGCCGAAAACCGCGCTCGATGGCCTCAAGACCGAGATCGACGCCGCCAAGACGGAGGAAACCGACCTCGACGGCGGCCGGGACCACGCCACGCGCTCGTTCGAGGCGAAACTCGGCCTCATGTCGTTCGTGCCCGAGGCGCTCACCGCTTTCACCGAGGGCGCGTTTCACCCGCTCGCCAAGGTCAAGACCCCCCCGCCCGCGCAGGCCGGCGACGACGGCGGAGGCCCGACCGTCCACCGTGATGTCCCGTTCAACGGCGAGATTTTCCCCTCCGTCGCCTTCCGGCCAAATGAACCGGTCGAGTCACACATCGTCCGCGCTATCGAATCCTCAAAAGAATCGATTCAGATTTCCTTGTATGAGTTCACCTCGCGCGGCATCCTTAAAGCTTTGCTCGCCGCCAAGAAGCGCGGCGTTAAGGTCGAGGTGATCCTCTGCGAATCCAGCGCCAATCCGCACAATGAAGCCGACGCCGACTACAAGCGCTATCGCAGCGAGCAGATCTGGGCGCTGATCCGTAATCAGGTCGATGTCACCGTCATCGGCCGTCCGACCAAGTACGGCATCAACCATCACAAATTCGCCGTGTTCGACGGGAAGATGGCGGAATTCGGCTCCTACAACTGGACCTACACCTCCGAGAAGAACCATTACGAGAACGTGCTGTTCTCCGCCGACGCCGACCGCGTAAAGGCCTACCAGGATGTCTGGAAGTACCTGCGCGCCCTCAGCGTTTCCGTCGCCGAATCCGCGACGAAGGAATGGCCGCTCGATGTCGGCACGCCCCCGCAGGACACGGCCAAGGGCATCTCGTTTAACGGCGTCAGCCTGCCGCGATGGGTGTTCAATCCGACCGAGCTCTTCGAAGACTCCATCGCCGCCGCCATCGACGCCTCCCAGTCGACCGTGGACGCCGGCCAGTTCGTCCTCGAGTCGCGCAAAATCGCCGATTCCCTGGAGCGCGCGCTCAAGCGCGGCGTGAAGGTCCGCATCGTCGGCGACAAGAGCCAGTCCGCTTACGACCATGTTCAGCTCTTCCTCGGCCACCTCCAGCGCCTCGGCGCCCAGGTCCGCATCCTCGGCGGCCCGAACGGCGACGAGAGCGACTACCCGCTCGCCGAGAAGATGCACAACAAGTACTTCATCTTCGACGGCAAGCTCGTGGAAACCGGCTCCGGCAACGCAACCAAGAACGCCGGCGTCAATAACTTCGAGAACGCGAACTTCCTCGACGACAAGACCGATGTCGCGGCCTTCACCAAGACCTTCGCCCACATGTTCGACATCGCCGAGACAGCACCCGCTTATCCGGACGGCCAGCTCCCGACCGACCAGCAGATGCGCGACACCGTGCTGCAGCCGCGCGGCCCGCCCGCGCCGCCCGATCCCAGCCATGACCCGCTGCCCACCGCGCGCCGGATCGCCTTCAACGGCGTGGATTTCCCCGTGAGCGCCATTCGTCCGCATGAACCGGTCGAAATCGAGATCATTAAGGCCATCGATTCCGCGGTGAAGACCCTACGCATCGCGATGTACGAGCTGAATCAGCAGGGCGTCTGGGACGCCCTTCAACGCGCGAAGAAGCGCGGGATCAAGATCGAGATCGTGCTCGACCGCAGCCATGTGTACACGACGGGCTACGAGGACGATGGAACGCCGCGCCGGCCGAAGCAGATGGTCGTGGATCTGCTCAAGGACACGGGCTTCAGCGTGCTCCTGCTCAAGGGTCGCCTCGGCGGCATCATGCACAACAAGTTCATCATCGTCGACGAGGGCATGGTGGAGTTCGGCTCCTACAACTACACCCGCCAGTCCGAGGAAGATCACTACGAGAACGTCTTCTTCTCGATCGAGAAGCCGCGCGTAACGGGCTACATTAAATACTTCGAGTATATGCGCGGCCTCGCCGAAGAGCCCGACATGGAAAAGCTCGAGGAGGTTCTCACCCGCAGCGAGGCCGCCATGCCCGAGGCCGACGACGCGCAGCCCGAGATGGCGGGCCGCAAGAAGCCTCTCCCCCCCGATCCCCCGCAGGAAACCGAAACCCCGATCAGTCTGAACGGTGAGCGTTTTCCTATCCACATGTTCTCGCCCAACTCCGGCATCGAGCAGGCCCTGATCCGCGCCATCGAGGCCTCGAAAACCACCATACAAATCGCGATGTTCAGCTTTTTCTCTCAGCCCATCGCCGAAGCGCTGCTGCGCGCCAAGGACCGCGGCGTGAAGGTTCAGGTCGTCATGGACAAGAGCCAGACCGGAACCTCCAAGCTCGACGAATGGTTCGCCTGGCACGGATTCGACCTGCGCCTGATCAGCGGCCCCGACCGCTCCCGCGACCCGCGCTACCAGAAAATGCACAACAAGTTCGCGGTCTTCGACGGGCTGATGCTCGAAAGCGGCTCGTTTAACTACTCGACCCGCGCTGAGACGCTGAGCTTTGAAAACGCGAATTTCTTCAACGAGGCCGACGAAATCGCGCGCTACGCCGCCGCCTTCCTCCAGATGTTCGAGCGCGGCGTGGCGCCCAAGGCCCCCAAGCGCGAGCCTAAGTTTGCCGCCCCCGCCGCCGAACCCGAAGCATAGCTCAGCGCGAAGTCCTTTTCCAAGGTTGGCTCACGCGTATGTCCTGTCCGCGCCTGCGCATGGACTGCAAAATGCTCACCTCGCCGACATGGCCCGGCCGTTGAGCCCTCTTCACCCGGCGCTTTTTTGTCGCCATGGTCCCCTCTACCGACGGTGATAGTATGACCCCGGGAACCAAAACGGGAGAGTAAGGCTAAAATGTTCCGGCCGCGACCTCCCGCTCAGGCGCTAAGAATCGTACAATCCCCTTATGGCTAACAATATTTATGTCGGCGGCTTCCCTTACAAGACTTCGAAGGAGGAATTGGCCAAGCTGTTCTCCACCTGCGGCACCGTCCTCAGCGCCAAGATCATCCTCGACCGCGACACCGGCAGGCCCAAGGGGTTCGGGTTCGTTGAAATGTCCACGGACGCCGAAGCCAAGATCGCCGTCGAGAAGCTTAACGGCGCGTTCATCGGCGACCGCAAGATTTTCGTCGTCGAGGGCCGGCCCGAAAAGGACCGCCCGCAAGGCTACACGCCCAAGCCAAGCTTCACCCCGCCCCCCCCCGCCGCCAAGCCCGGCTTCGTCGAACGACGCTCCGGCAAGGATCGCCGCGGGAAGGCCGCAGACGCTGAGCGCCGCGATGTGACGGCTCCTCCCGCGGCAGCCCCCTCCGCGCCCGTCGCAAAGCCCTGGGTCAAGAAGCCGTTTGACGCCGCCAAGAAGCCGTGGGTGAAGAAGCCCTTCGACGCCGCCAAGAAACCGTGGGAGAAGAAGCCCTTTGACGCCGCCAAGAAACCGTGGGAGAAAAAGACCCTCGACGCCGCGGCGAAGACGCCGTGGGAAAAGAAGCCCTACGACCCGAGCGCGAAAGCCAATCAAAAGCCGTGGCAGAAGAAGCCCTTCGACGCCGCCGCTAAAAAGCCTTGGGAGAAAAAGCCCTTTGACGCGGCGGGAAAGAAGCCGTGGGGCAAGAAACCTTTCGACCGCAAGCCTCCCGCTCGCGGCCCGAAATGGACGCCGAAGAACGCGTGAGGCATCCGATCATGAGCAGGCTTCCCCTACTTCTCGCCGCCCTGCTGTTCGCCGGCCCCGTCCGCGCGGACGAGGCGGCCTCGAAGCTCTTCTCGGATTATTGGGCGGCTCAAATGCGCCTATCGCCCTTGGTGGCCACATTCTACGGCGAGCGCGGCTACGACGACCAGATCGACGACAACAGCCTGACCGGGCGGGCCGCGCGTAAAGCCTCCGACGAAGCCCTGCTCAAGCGCGCCTGGGCGATCGACCGGAAGACCTTGTCCGCCGAGGAAAAGCTGTCGGTGTCGGTGATGAAAACCCTGCTCGATGACGAGCTCGAGGGGTTGGCCCTCCCTTTCCAGGAATTCGAGGTGGACCACATGGACGGCGGCCAGTCTTGGATTCCGACCGTGATCCAGACCGCCCAGCCGATGAAGGATGCGACGGACGCCGCCGCCCTCGAGAAACGACTGAAGGCCGTACCCCTTTACTTCACGCGCCACCGCGAGAACCTCGCCTCGGGTCTTAAAACCGGACGCGTCGCCGCGCGCGTGCCGACCGAGAAGCTGATCCGCCAACTCGAAGAGATGCTCGCCGCACCGGTCGCCAAGTCTCCCTACGCCGCCGCGTGCGAGCGCCTCCCCGAGCCGCTGCGCGCCGAATGGACGCCGCGCCTGCTTAAGGTCGTCGAGACAGACATCGCACCTGCGCTCACCAGCCTCGTCGCTTTTCTCAAGAACGATTACCTGCCGAAGACCCGGACCGGCGACATCGGGCTTTCGGCGCTGCCCGGCGGCCGCGCGATGTACCGGCACAATATCCGATCCCACACCACGGTGGACAAGTCCCCCGAGCAATTACACAAGATCGGCCTCGAGGAGCTGAAGGGCATCCGCGATGAGATGACCGAGATTGCACGGCACGCCGGCCATGCCGGCGACCTTGAGAGCTTCCTCGACGCTGTGCGCAAAGATCCCGCGAATTTCTTCAAGACACGCGAAGAGATCTTGAAAAATGCCGAATTCCTCGTCGGCCGAGCCACGGCAAAGCTGCCAGAATGGTTCGGGACTTTGCCCAAAACCGCGCTCGTCGTCAAGCCCGTGGAAGAATTCCAGGAAAAGAACGAAGCGGCGGCGCGTTACTTCCAACCGCCGACCGATCTGTCCCGACCCGGCGTTTACTACATCAACACCTATAAGCCCGAGTCGCGGCCGCGTTTTTCGATGACCTCCCTGGCGGCGCACGAAGGCGTGCCCGGCCACCACCTTCAGATCGCCCTCGCGCTCGAAAACAAAGAGCTCCCCCAGTTCCGCCGGAGCGCGGGCTTCACCTCCTATGTCGAGGGCTGGGCGCTGTACACCGAGCGCCTCGCCGACGAAATGGGCTTGTACCAGGACGATCTCGCCCGGCTTGGCATGCTCTCCGACCAGGCCCTGCGCGCCGCGCGGCTCGTCGTGGACACCGGCCTCCACGCGAAGGGCTGGCCGCGCGAAAAGGCCATCGCGTTCATGAAGTCCAACACCCCGATGTCTCAGGAAGAGATCGAGGCCGAGGTGGACCGCTACACCGTCTGGCCCGGCCAGGCCCTCGCCTACAAGGTCGGCCAACGGGAACTCATGTCCCTGCGTGAAGAGGTCAAGGCCCGCACCGGACGCCGCTTTGACATCAAGGCCTTCCACGACGCCATTCTGCGCCACGGCCCGCTGCCTCTCCCCGTGCTGCGCAAATCGGTGCTCGAAGCGTTCCCCGCCAAATAGTGACTCCGATCGCGGCGCTCATTCTAGACTGGGCCATCACGGCGCTGTGGCCGTTGATCGGCGCGTACGGCATGTTGCACTACTCCGGCGCCCTGTTCGCAACCGCCGGTCTCGTCGTCGGCCTGATCGCGATGTCGCCCTGGCTCGCGGCCAAAGGCCGCTGGCGCCGGGTCCTTTCACGCGATATCGCCCCGTCGCTGGCGCTGATGGGCCTCTGCAGCGGCGCGGCCACGGTGATCTACATCTCCGCGCTCGCGCACACGACGCCCGCCAACGCCGCGATCGTCGCTCAGGTCGAGGTCCTTTATTCCGCCGCGCTGACCGCCTGGCTGCTCGGTGAGCGGCCGTCACTCAAGCTGGCGCTCGCGGCCCTGCTGGTCATGAGCGGCACCGCGCTCGTCATGTTCCACGACCTTTCCTCCCCGCGCTGGAAAGGCGACCTGATGATCCTCTGCACGCCCTGGCTGTATCAACTCTCCCACATCTTCGCCAAGCGTCTGCCCCGCAACCTCGACGCCGTGACCCTCTCCGGGGGCCGCGTGTTCTACGGCATCCTGACGATGGCGCCGGTCTGCGCGTGGTCCCTTTTGCACGGCGGCCGCTGGTCCTTATCGCCCGTCGCGCTCGCGATCCTCGTCACCCAAGGCCTGCTCATGTCATCCCTGAACTTCGTCCTCTGGTATATGGCGATCCGCGAAATGGAGCTTTCCAAAGCCACGACGTTCATGCTGTCATACCCGGCGTTGACCCTCGTTTTCTCCTGGGCGCTCGGCCGCGACGCGATCCAGGGAGTCCAAATCATCGGGCTCGCGTGTTCTTTTACCGGGGCCGTCTGGACGGCGCGCCTCACGCAGGAAGCCCGCTCGCACGCCGTAAAAGCCGTTCCCGTCGCTTTGTAATCAACCATGAATAAAAAACCCGTCCCCTATAAAAAAACCGTTTTCGTGTGCACGCACTCCCGCGCCGATGGCCGGACCTCCTGCGGCAACGCCGGCCGCGGCGGCCTCGAGCTGTGCGAGGCCCTTAAGCACGCCGTCAAGGAAAAAGGCCTCAAGGGGAAAATCCGTGTCGCGCGCTCTGGCTGCCTCGATCTGTGCGAGCAAGGACCCAACGCCTTTATCTACCCGGGCGACGAGTGGCTCTCGGGCGTGACCGCCGCGGATGTTCCCGAAATTATTAAGAAGCTCGCCGAATAGCCTAACGCCGCGGTTGGCGCAGCGAATCGCGCGACGACAGCGCGCTTTCAAGAAGCGCCGCATCGCCGCCACGAGCCAGCGTCACGGCACGCTCGCACTGCTCAAGCGCCTCCTTCCTTTGTCCCAGGCGGCCCAACGCCACGCAGAGGTTCAGGCGATCCTCCGCACCCCGCGGCGACGCGGCGACCGCGGCGCGCAACGACTCCACGGCGGCCGCTACGCGGCCTTCCATGAATAGGCGCACGCCCTCATTGCGCAGGGGTTTGGCGCGAAGCTCGGCGTCAGACAAGGATTTGCGCCAACGCCCCCCGCTCATAACGCTGCCGCTTTTAATCAGGCTCAAAACGCGCGGACCTGTGTAAGCCGGCGCCGGGTGGCGGCCTCGGCACGCGTCGACGAGAGACCACGCCTGAACGCCCGCCGTGAAGACCAGGAGAAGACCGATCCAGGCGAGCACGACGCGGCGCGCGCTCTTAACGAGCGCGGCTTCGGGTGCGGCGGTTTTCCCGAAGCGTGACATGAGGGTAGCTGCCCCGCAACCCGCGAG
>JAYTSX010000364.1:0-2991 GCA_043745445.1 Elusimicrobiota bacterium | reverse complement strand
ACGCCTATCTACGTCTCGACGAGCGCCATCGCCACGCGAGAGCGCCGCTACGAGTTGCGCTGGCTGGCCTCCGAGGATCTCGATCAAGACCCGGTGAGCTACGCGGTCTACCTCTCGACTGATCCCGCGGCGCAGTTCTTGGTTCAGAACGGGCCGGTCCTCTCTTATCAGTTCGACCTCTCCTACGGCACGACCTTCTATTGGCGCGTCGTGGCACTCGACGGCATCGGCGGCGTCTCCGACGCCGGGACGCGAACTTTCACCGCGACCTTCCTCAACGATCCGCCAGGTCCCCTGCACCTGAGCGCGCCCTTCATGGCCGCGCCGACGATAAAGACCATGCGCGACGGCGTGGAGGTCTCCTGGGAGCGCGTGAGCAACCCGCAGGGAGATCCGATCTCCTACACGGCATACCTCGGCGGCTCGCCGCTCAGTCTTGCCGCCGTCGCCCGCGTCGAGCAAGCCGCCGGCGCGGGCGCGCTGCACGCTGCGGCGCTGGCGGCCAAGCCCCAGGCTCAAGCGCAGGCGGACGGCAACACCGTGCGCCTGCGCCTTACCGGCCTCGACTACTACCACAGCTATTACTTCAAGGTCACGGCCGAGAACCCCTACGGAGCCGCGAGCCAGACGCCGCTTCAGACCTTCAGCCTGGCCTCGGCCGACAGCTTCCCGCGCGCCTACAACTATCCCAACCCCTTCAGCCCCGGCCGGGGCGGGACGAGCGTCGTCTTCAACGCGCCGGCTTCCGGGTATGAGCGCGCCGTCCTCACGATCTACTCCGAGTTCGGCCGGAAGCTCTACGAGCGCGACTGCGGCCGCGTGCCGCCCGGCATCAGCGAGATCCGCTTCGACGGACGCGACCAGCACGGCCAAGTCCTCCAGAACGGCAGCTACGTCGCTCGCGTGCGCTTCGATGGACCCTCTGAGATGGCGACCTTCTTCCTCCTGGTGGTGAAATGATGACGAGCATCCTCTTTAAGTTCCTCATGATCTATCTGGGCGCGCGGCCGCTGTACGCCGCGCCCACTATCCTGAGCCAGAGTCCCGGCGCGCAGGGCGCGGCCCTGGGCCGAGCCGCCGTGGCCATGATACAGGACCCAACCGCCCTCCATTGGAACCCGGCCGGACTGGCCGGCGCGGGCGGGGCCGTTACGGGCGAGCACCTTTTCCTTTATGACGGTGCGCGCTACGACTTCATCGGCCTGACCGTGCCGTCCCGCCTGGGCACCTTCGGCATGGGTGCTGTCCAACTCTACCGCGGCGACATCACCGCGCGTGCCGCGATTGACGATCCGGGCTATCAGGTCACGGCCTCGCAGGCCGACTATAGGGCGGGATTCGCCAAGAAGCTGGGAGATCATTGGGCGGCGGGCGGGACCTTCAACATGCTCAGCTCGAACCTCGCGGGCTACAAGGACCGAGGCTTCGGCGCGGACGCGGGCGCGCGCTTTGAGTCTTCGAGCGACGACGTATGGCTTCTGAGCCGGCCGCTGTGGTCCGCCGGCGCGGCCGTCAAGAACCTGTTGGCACCGCGCATCAAGCTCAACTCGGACCCTGAGGTCCTGCCGCGCGAGCTGCGCGGCGGTGTGGGCGTCTCCTTCGATGGGTTCTCGCGCGTTTCCCTCAACGCGGGCTCGATCCGCAAGGACCGGGCGATGCTGGGCGTGGGTTTGACCAAGGTGGTAGGAGAGACCGAGCTGCGGTTCGGGCTCGGCGCCTCCTACACGCTCCAAGACGTGCTGACCTTGCGCCTGGGTCTCGATGAAGGCTTCGCCTTGGGCGTCGGCTTCAAGACCGCCGACGGCCGCTTCGCCGTGGACTACGCGCTCGAGGACCGGCCGCTCGCCAAGAACCACCGATTCACGCTCACCTACCGGTTCCTCAAATCCGCGGCCGCACCCGCCGCCCCTGCGGCGGAGATCCAGGACGAGGAATATGCCCGTGCCAAAGGCCGCGCCGAGGCGCTCGGCGGCGAGGCCTTCACGCACGGACAGGAGCTGTTCAAGGCCCAGCATTACGAGGAGGCGGTCGAGAGCCTGGCGACGGCGGCACTCCTGAAGCCCGAGGACCGCGAGGCGCGCGAGCTTCACCGCCGCTCGGTGGAGGTGCGCCAGCGCGAGGACATCCGTCGGCTGCGCGAGCAGCTCGACTTGCAGGCCACCGCCAAAGACGCGATGGGGGCATACCGCACGCTCGCCAAGCTCCTGCGCTACAAGACCGCCGACCAAGAATACCTGCTCCACCTAGCGTGGCACATGGCCGAGATCGACCCCGCCTCACGCGATGCGGTCTCCTCTGAGATCGTTGCAGCCGGAGCGGAAGAGGTGCGCGCCGCGCTGTCTCGGGGCCTCGACGCGCAGGCCGCGGCCGATGCGGCATGGCTCGACTCCGTGGCGGCGAGCTCCCAGGCGGCGACCATCGTGGGCGCGCTCAAGATCGAGACGGCGCGACTGTCCAAGGAGAACCGCAAGCGCATCGAAGGAGCCATCAGCAGGGCCCGCAAGTCCGGACAGTCCGGGCGGGCTCTGCTCGCGGCGCTCTCGCTCTCGCGCTCCTATCCGGAAGACGCCGCGGCGGGCCGCCTCCTCGAAGCAGCGAGACGCGACTACGCGGCGACCCTGAAGCTGACCGACAAGGACCGGATCTACGTCCGCAAGCTCTATTACCTCGCGGCCGTGGCCTGGACGAAGAAGGACGCTGAGCGAGCGCGCGACCTACTCGACGAGCTGCGACGGCGCGACGCGACGGACGTTGACGCGGCGGCCCTGATGGACGCGATGGTCCGCGCGGGCGCCGTCTACGAGACGTTCGATGACAACGGAGGTGGACAGTGAGCAAGAAGATGACGGGCGCGGCCCTGGCGGCCGCGGGAATGGCGATGACGGCGACGCAGGCATTCGCGCAGTACGGTGGAAACGAAGGCCAGGTCGGAAACTTCCTCAATGGCTCGGCCAACTGGCTGATCACGATCCTGGGGCCCGGCGTGTTCCT
>JAYTSX010000363.1:0-3031 GCA_043745445.1 Elusimicrobiota bacterium | reverse complement strand
ATCTTTTCGCCCTTTGCCATATCTTGGCGCGCGTCGAAATCCACATCGAAGGCGCGCACGGCTGGGCCGTGAATCTCCCCACCTGGCGCTGGGGGCCGAGCTGGTGGATTAACCTCACCAACGGCAAAGAATTGACCGGCTATCATGTTTGGCTGACTTTATTCTTGATCGGAATGTTCCATCTGCCGCTCGTGTTCGCCGGCTTCTCATTGGCGTTATGGGCGAAATGCGTTTCGTCGTACATGATGGTCACCGCGGCCTGGGACCTGCAGTGGTTCGTCTGGAACCCGGCGTGGGGCTTCGATGCCCTGCGCTCGCGCGAGGTGCCGTGGTTCAAGCATAAGATCCTCGGCCTGCCCGTGGACTACTTCATGGGCTACTCGGTGTCCGGCGTGCTGACCGCGCTGATCTGGTCCCCGGGCCTTGAGATGTGGGCCGGACGCGCGTTCACGGTTCTGTTGCTCAGCGCTCTCACCATCCCCGCCGCGTGGGCTGCTAAACCTTGATTGACACCACGTCCTGGTTTGGGGATTGCCTCATCAGTCGCCTTTCCTCCGCTCACGCCCTACAGCCCGAGGGCTGAAATAGGCCCTCACGCCGGACCGTAAGACCCCTCGTCCGAGGGGACACAGGACCCATAGCGGCAAGCCCGGGACGCGGTAAAATAGGCTCATGAAGATTTTCCGAACACTGCTCGCGCTATTGCTCGCCTTCCCCGCCGCCGCCCAAATCCGGGTTATTCCCTCGCTTCAGGGCTCCGCCGCGCCGGTCGTCTCGGTTCTCTCCGCACCCTCGATCACGGCCCGGCCCTTCGTCTCCCCGCTCGCGCCTGCTCTCACCCCCACCCTACTGTCCGCCGCGGCGATACCGCAGGCGCCCGCCGCGGCCCTCCCGGCCGCAGCACTTCCGGCACGCACCGTCCTCGGTCTACGCGACGATGCCGACCGCCTGTACGCCGCCCTCGCTGAAATCCACTCGCGTGAGAAGTCCAACGAGACACCCTCCGCCCTCAACACATTGAAGCGCGCCCTGCTCGTCGATTTCGACGGCGTCATCGCCGGCCTCCCCACCCCCGAGCTTCAGGAAGGCGAGTCGCCGCGCGCGCGCGTGAAGGTCCTGCGTCGCGAGCGCGCCAAGGCCGAACGCGCCGGGGCTCCCGTGCGCCTGGCCACCGTCAGCGGAGAGCTGGCCGCGCTGCAGCTGCGCGTCGCGCGCGAGATGATCTCCGACGAATCCCCCGTCGCCCCGAAAGCGTTCAAGCGCAATGCGGCCCTGTGGTCCCTGGTCGGCGCGCATAACAGTGCGGCGGCCTCCGCCGCCGAGTCCGTCCGCCTCGAGGCGCTGGCCCGGAGCGAAGAAGTCTTCGGAGACGGCCGCCCGTTCGTCGTCTGGAACCGTTGGTCGAATATTCACGCCGAGCTCGAGCAGGCCGCGCTGCACGCGCGCAACGGACGCCCAGCGAAGGCGTGCCAGGCCCTTCGCGCCGCCGCCGCGACTTTGCGACTGGCCGGCCGCGACGCTGCCGATTTGAAGGCCGCCGCTGTCCTCGAAGTTCTCGCCAAACGCCCAGAATCCGCCGCAATTCTATCCGCTAAGAAGCTCGTGCCTCATCCAGAAGTGAAGACGCGCGCGCCAGTCCCGTATGACGAAATGTCGGCGGCTTTGCGCGCCCAGGTCTACGCCCTGGAATCTTCCCGCGCCGATTATCTCGAGACGCTCGCCTTTGAAACGGGACTTCGCCATGCCGAAGCCCTCCTCTCCTCTCCCCGGCCTTCCGCTGCGGACCGGACCCAGGCGCGCGCCTTAATGTCATCCGCCGCCGAGTGGGCCGGACGCGGCCGGGTCGAGGCCAAGCGCCTCGCGACGCGCAATCTCGTGTCGGCCATCGACGCACTCGACCGCGGCGACCTTAAGCTGGCCGCCCTTCACACGACTTGGACCGTAGACTCGCTCGTCGAACGCCGCGCGGAACTGTCGCGCATCGCGCTGTCGGTGCGGCGCCGCCTTCTCCAAACGCTCGCCTCCTAGCCTTCAGGCTCATCATTCGCTATTATTTCGGCGTGCTTCGACTGTCCTTCCTTGGCGCCCTTCTTTTCGTCTCCGTCGCGCACGCAGAACCCGTCTATGACGCCTTCACGAAATCCGTGACCGGCTCGGCCCGCACCGTCGCGCTCGGCGGCGCCATCGCCGCCGACCCCGACGGGTACGAAGCGGTGTTCGTCAATCCCGCTGGGCTGTCCGGGATGGTCGGCACTGGCATCGATTTCGGCTCCGACGGGAACACGGTGGACAACTTCGTCGTAGACCTCAACGACCCGAAATCCCGCTCTCTTAACATTCCGATCAAATATTCTTATTACGGCGCGCGCTGGGTCGGCGAGCGTTGGGGCTTCGGTATGGCGGCTCAGACGCCGTTCTCTTTCGACGACGAGTTCAGCGGTACTTCCCGCGTACTCCGCAAGGGATTGGTCACGACCGTCACGAATGCCGACTCCAACCTGATCAAAAATTCGGCGGCGACCTACACTCTGGCCGTGGCCCGCTCATTCTGGGATGGGACCGCGGGTGCGGGGGTCAGCTTGGACTACACCCGCGCCACTGAGCGCTATGAATTTATTCCGGTGGTTTCCCCGAGCTCAACTGCGATCACCCGCGAGCAGAGCGGCACGGCTGTAACGGCGAATCTCGGGCTCCTCTGGCAGCCCCGGCGCTGGCTCCGCGCCGGTCTCGTCTACAAATCAGGATTTGAAATCGGCTTCAGCCCGACGCTTAACAGGGGCCTGCCCAATCGACTCACGCCGTTCCGCGACCTCAAGACCCCCGACCGCCTGACCTTGGGCCTTCGGTTGGCACCGCGGGACGACCTGCATGTGTTCCTTCAAGGGCGCGTGACGAAAGGCATGAATGACACCTTCATCGTCGGTTCCGGCATTTTCCCCAACTCGCCGGGCGCCGTCATCGAATCTGGACGCCAAACGACGCTCGAGGGCGGCTGGGGCGTTGAATACATCGTCTATGATAAGGACGATCT
>JAYTSX010000362.1:0-3042 GCA_043745445.1 Elusimicrobiota bacterium | reverse complement strand
TCGACGTCTGCCGTTAAATCACTCAGTTATTTCGTTAGACTTCCTTAGGTCTCGCGAGAGTTAAGACCGGCGCCGGTCACCAGTTCGACTGCTTGTAGTCCTTCAGGAACTTGCCCGAGACGTGGACGCCGGTGTTGAGGCCGACAAACCACGGATCGAGGATGCGGGCCGCGCCGTCGACGACGTCGAGCGGAGGCTGGAAGTCATGCACGGCCTGCTTGCGCAGCGCGTGCACCACGGGATCCTCATCGGTGACCCAGCCGGTGTCGACCGCATTCATCCAGATACCGTCGTTGATGTAATCGCGCGCGGAGGTCAAGGTCATCATGTTGAGCGCGGCCGTGGCCATGTTCGTGTGCGGGTGCTTGTCGGTCTTCGTGCCGCGCGAGAAGATGCCCTCCATCGCGGTCACGTTGACGATGTGCTTATCGCCGGTGATGTGGCGTAGCATGAGCGGCTTGAGCTTCGAGGCCAAGATAAACGGCGCGACCGAGTTGATCAGCATGACCTCGAGCAGCTCGGGGGTGGGCACTTCGGCCAAGGTCATGCGCCAGGTGTTCATCGTGCGTAGGTCCACCTGTTGGAGGTCGCAGTCGAGCTTGCCCTCGGGGAAAATATCTTTGCCGGTGATCTTGTCGTCGTAGACCATGCGGACCTGCGACAGGGCCGCGGACTGCTTGAGCCCGATGCCGACCGGGCCGGCGTCCAAAGAGACCATGGATGTTCCGTTTTCGCTGGGCAGAGCGGCGGTCACTTCGTAATGCCCCTTCAGGATGTTCTTCTCGTTCTGCGAGAGGCCGTTCCATGACAAGGCCTCGTACGGCAGAAGATGCTCGTAGAAAGCGGTCGGGCGGCGCACGGTCTGGGCCGCGTTGTTGAGGAGCGCGTCGAGGCGGTCCTCGGTCTGGGTCAGGTAGCGGCAGAAGATTTCCACGCTGGGCGAGTGTCTGAGATCGAGGCCGTAGACTTTGACGCGGTGGCCCCAGTCCTTGAAATCGGGCTCGGCCGCGAAGCGCTTGGCGCCGTCGTGCGGGAAGCGCGTCGAGACGATGACGCGGGCGCCCGCGCGCAGCATTTTAAGCGCGGCGTGATAGCCGATCTTCAGGCGCGCGCCGGTGATATAGGCGGTGCGGCCGTTTAAGTCGGCGGTTTGGAAGCGCTTGGCGTAATTGAACTCGCCGCAGTCCGGGCACATATTATCGTAGAAGTGATGCAGGCGTGTGAAATCCTGCTTGCAGACGTAGCACCCCTGCGGGCGCGAGAGGTGACGGACGGGCGCGTCGGGAGCGGGCAAGGCGGGCACCGGCGCGGTGAAGACCGGGGCCAGGCGGGCGGTGCGGATGCCGGAGAGGGCGCGGGCGGCGCGGTCGGCTTCGGCGGCGGCGAGCTTGGCCTCTTGCCGTTCGAGGCGGGAAATACGGGAGCGCTGGAGGCGGGTGGGCCGGGCGAGCTTGCCGGCGGCCTTCATCAGGCGGATGCGCTCGTCCTCGCTCAGGTCGCGGATGAGCTCCGGGTCCGAGACGACGGACTCAAGGACGGCGAGGCTGCGGCGGATGTCTTCGAGCTTGTTGTCGACGGAGGAAGCGGGCATCCCCCCATTATACCACGGCGGGCTCGGCTTGAATCACGACGGTGTTCGCGATCATGTCGTGGAGGCAGCGGCGGTCCTCCCGGAAGATGAACAGGCAATCGACCAGGAAGTAGCCGGGAATGAGGCTGAGCAGTCCGTTGAGAAAACCGCGCTTGAGGACGTTGACGACGAATCCTCCGTTCTCCATCGTGTCCTTCATCACGATGCGGGTGCCGGCGAACCTTTTGCCGAGCGTCTGACCGTGCTTGCTGACCATGACGAGCTGAACGACGAGCAGTGCGAGCGAGGCGACCACGCCGAGAAGGCGCAGCGGATCGGGAACGACCTCGAGGGAGCCGAGGATGTAGGGTACGCCGACGATCACGGCGTCGGAGAGTGCGGCGAGCAGACGCTGTTTGCGGGTCGCGAGTTCCATGGAGCTCCTTAGGCTTTGACGACGCGGGTGCCGGCGATAAGGTCGTGAATGCAGCGGCGATCATCGCGGAAGATAAAACAGATATTGGTCAGCGCGAAGAGCACGCCGACGAACGGGATGACCGACAGCGCCCCGGTCAGCACCCCGCGCAGGAGGACGTTGATGACGAACCCGCCATTAGACTCATCCGCGACGAGGACGATGCGTATGCCCATGATCCGCTTGCCGATGGTCTGCCCAAGGGTGGTCAGCAGGTAGATCTGATAGCTCGCATAGGCGAGGATGACTAGGACGGAGATCGCGATGAGCCCGAAGGCCATGCCGGGGGAGTCCTTCATGGCGGGCATGAAGATGGCCGCGCCGAAAACGAGCGGAAGCAGTATCCCGCGGTCGATCAGTGAGGCCCAGAGCCGGTCGAGCCGTTCTGCAGGTATCATGGGCCGAGTATAACAGGTCTAGGCTTTGTCCGCTATGGGCGGGTGGTGGATGAACTGAAGGCCGTTGCCGTCGGGGTCCTTCACATAGAAGGAGCGCGCGCCGTCGCGGTGGGTTTTGGGCGCCTTGACGGCGTACGCTTTCAGGTGCTCATGCCAGGCATCCACGTCCGCCGCCTTGCGCAGAATGATGCCGAAGTGGTCGAGCCTGGTTTCCTTGCCGGGAGCGCCCTTGTGAAGCGCCAGGTTGTCCTGGCCGTTCATGGTGAGATAGAGGTTATCGGCGTCCGGGCGCCATTCGACCTGGTAGCCCAGCAATCCGCAATAAAATGCCTCGGCCCGGGCCAGGTCCTCGGTGAACAGCGCGAGGTGGCGTATGCCCAGCGTCGACGGAGGGAGTCCCATGGGGAAATGATATAATTTTCTTCTCATGCCCGAAACGCTCTCGAAGACCCCCGCCCTCCTCAAGAAGTATGTTCCCGACATCTACGCCTACAAGCGCCGCCGCACGCGCGAGGTGATGGTCGGCAAGGTGGGCGTGGGCGGCGATAATCCGATCCGGGTGCAGTCCATGACGACGACGGACACGCTCAACGTCGAGG
>JAYTSX010000361.1:0-11340 GCA_043745445.1 Elusimicrobiota bacterium | reverse complement strand
CGCAGGCGCCGAACAGTTCCTTGAGCTGCGCATCGTTCATCTCGTACGGCAGGCCGCCCACGAACAGCTTCTTACCCATTTATCAATCTCTCCTTGCGTTTTTAGCGACTACAAATTATAACACTAAACACTGGCGCTAGACTGAAAAGAGCAGGCTGAGGCAGGTGAGGCCCGCCTCGGCCTTGGCCAGTTCCGAGATCGGCGTCGTGACCGGGGCGAAGCCCTCGGCTCGCAAGGTCTCAAGGGTGAGGACATGCTCCGCCGGATACAACAGCTCCGTGCCCAGCCGCAATGAGTTCGCGGCAAAGGGCTCCCCCTGCGCGACGCGGATGACGCGGTAGCCCGAAAACGCTGAAATATCCGCCCAGCGCGGGTTGGCGAGTACCGCGCCGTCACCCAGCACGCTGACGGCGGTCCTCAAATGGAGGCATCCATTCACCCGGACGATGCGAACCGAGAAGCCGTCCTGGACGGTGCAGTCCGTCAGCTGGCGGATGCCCTCCGCATTGGTCCGGGTCGAAAGCCCGACATACAGCGTCTTGCCGGCCCGCACGACGTCGCCGCCATCGAGTGTTCCCGGCGCGCGGATCTTTACGATTCTCTTAACGAGGCCTCGCAAAACGGTCTCCACACTTGCAACCTCCTGACGCCGCGATTCGGCTCCGGGACGGGCCAGGATCGCGAGCGTGTCGAGGACGACAGCGGTGTCCTCGACAAAGACACCGTCCGCATGCTTGGGAAGATCCGGCAGAAAGCGCACATCCGCGCCCAACCGCGTGAGCGCGGCGCAGTATTGCTCGTGCTGGGAATTCAGCAGCGCGAAATCGATCGGGCGCCTGCCGATAAAAGAGAGCTCACAATGGGAGATCTCCGGGCTTGGACGGCGGACCAGCGCTATGGTTTTAGGCAGGCTACTTCGGGCTCATCAGACCCGGAACGACGGGGTTCTGCTTGCCGAAAAGCTCGAGGACGACCGGGTCGGTCTTCGGGGCCTTGTTCACGAAGCCGCGAATCTCCTCGGGAACGAGCTCGGGCATCTGGAAGACGGCGTGATCGTGATTGAGCTGGCTGTCGAGCGAGGTCTGATCACCGGCGACCGTCAATGTCGGGACCATGCGGATCGTGTCCCACGGGCAGTCCTTCGCGCACAGATTGCAGCCGATGCAGATGTCGTAGTTGACATACACGCCCTTGGCCGAAGGCTCCTCATCGCCGAATTTTTCGATGCAGGACGGCACGGGGCACACGGCGATGCAGACCTCGCAACCCGTGCAGGCGTCTAAGGCGATCAGCGCCTTGATCTTGGCCTTTGACGCGCCTTTGACGAGGGCGGCGCGGCGTGCGTCGTTCTGGGGGGCGGGCATTAGACGGCCTCCAAGACGGCTTCGGCGTGACCGGCGACGGACACTTTGCGAATGACCTGAACCAGTCGGCCGGTCGGGCCGATCACAAAGGTCGAGCGCACGACGCCCATGAACTTTCGGCCGTACAGCATCTTTTCGCGCCACACGCCGTAGGCGTTGCAGATCTCTTTGTCTTCGTCGACGAGAAGCGGGAAGGGCAGGCCGTGCTTGGCCTTGAAACTCGCGTGAGATTTCGCCGCGTCCGGGCTCACGCCGAGGATGCGCGCGCCTTTTTTGACGAACGCATCGTAATGATCGCGGAAGTCGCAGGCCTCGGTCGTGCATCCCGAGGTGTTGTCCTTCGGATAGAAATAAAGCACGACCGTCTTTCCCTTAAGCGCTTTGAGCGTCCAGGTCCGGCCGGTCTCGTCGGCCGCGGAGAAGTTGGGGGCCTTGTCGCCCACGGCGACGGTCTTCGTCTTGGTTACGGGCATCGGGTCATTGTAACAGGAATGACCGGGGGCGGTCAAACGCCAAAGCGCGGATCGCGGCCACCGCCGTGGACGCGGAGCCGGGCAGTCCCGCGGCCGTCGCGGCGGCGCGCAAGCAACCGAGCGCCTCGGGGGCGTTGAGCAGATCGGCGGCAGCCTGAGCGGCGCGCTCCGCAGCGCCGCCATCAATGGCCGCGCCGGCGGCGAGCAGATGGCGGGCATTGCCCTCTTCTTGCCCCGGCAAAGATTTCATCAAAACCATCGGAAGACCCATGGCGAGACTTTCGGCCGCGCTGAGCCCTCCGGCCTTGCCGATATGAATGTCCGAGGCCGCCATTAATGCGGCCACGAACTCGGGCGGCTGGGGCCCGAACACACGAAGGCGCCCGCCCGCTTCACGGTGCGAAGCCAGCCCGCAGCGAAGACCGTCATTTGCGCCGCACAACACTAACAGCTGCGCCCGCGGGCTTAAGGCCAGGAGTGCTACGGCCGCGCGGTCAAGGCCGCCAAGCCCCTTCCCCCCGCCCGTCAAAAGCACGACGGGCGCCGAGGTCGGCAGGGCTAGGGAGCGTCGCGCAATCTCCCGCATGGGAGGAGAGGCGAACGCGGGATGAACCGGAATCCCGGTCGTCTGAAGGCGTTGTCGCGGGATGCCGAGGGCGGCGAATTTTTCCACGGCCGCCTCATCCGGCGTCAAGATGAGATCGGCGGGAGGGTCGGCCCAGAATGGGTGCACGCTAAAATCGGTCAGCACCGAAACGACGGGGATGTCGAGCTCGCCGCGGCGTCGCGCTTCTGACAGCACGGCCGCGACCGCAGCCTGAGGGCAGACAACGACTTGAGCCGCGCAACGGCGCACTTCCTCACGCAGGCGTCGGGAGCCCCCCAGGGTCAGGTAGGCGCCGCGCACCGCCCGCAGGACCGAACGGGCCCAGTCCCCCCGGTACATCCCTCCGTAGAGGCCGGGGGTGGCGCGCAAGAGAGCGTGGTAGCCGCGTGCCACCCCGAGTCCCGCGGCGGGATGGTGGTCCGCCGCGATTTCCACCCGGGAAAAAGAGAGGCCGGCCTTTCGGCCGGCCTCTTCGATCGCGAACGCCGCCGCGGAGTGCCCGCTCGGTGCGTAACCGTAAACGAGCAGGGCCCGCGGGACTTCGCTCAATCGATTAAAGGTCCTTCGCTTCCTGGAGCTCGGCGAAGCGCTTCGGATTCTTCGCCTTGAGCTGCTCAATGAGGCCTTTGCGGTGCTCGGCCCACTTCGCCGCGTTCGCACCGGTCTTGCGCTTGACCGCGTCGTAGGACAGGAACTCGTAGATGGATTTACCGTCGGCCTTCTGCAGGTTGCAGCCGGGCTTGTTCATCATCCGCTTGACGTACCGGCTCCAGACCTTCGTCTCAACCTGCCAGGCCGTGGTGTCCTTGAACAGGCCGGGCTGCTCTTTCTTGGCCTTGGCGATCCAGGCGTCCTGCTTCGCGTCGTCCAAGCCGCCTTCAGGCTCGACAAAGCGACTATTCAGCGGTCGCGCCGCCGAGTGGCACTGCGCGCAGCCGGCCTTGTTGCTGATCAGCTTCTGGTAGCCGGCCTGAACATTGGCCGGGTAGGACTTGAGGACATCGGCGGGAAGCGTCTCCGGCCCGAAGTCGTTCGGGTAAGGGTTGGCCATGGCCTTTTCCTTCTCGCTCATCTCGGCCGAATGCACAGGCGCGGCGTACGACGCGCCCAGCAAGGCCGCGGCGAGGATCAAAGTCAGTTTCCGGTTCATATCAGTTCCTCCGTTTTATTAAAAGCCGCTGTCGTCTTTTTTAGCGATGCTGAGCAGCCAGGTCGCCAGGTCATCGAGTTCATGCTGGGAAATCTTGCCTTTCCACGCCGGCATGTACACCATCGGCATGGGACCCTTCGGGCTCCATTTCTTGGCCTCGGTCGCCGCCACGCCGGCCTCGATCTTTTTGACGAGCTCATCGTGCTTATAAGTTCCCATTAAGTCGGGCAAGGTCGGCTCGGCGCCGATGTTCATCTGCTCGTACATATCCTTCTGCGACATCGCCTCGTCGTACGGCTTCTGGGCGTTGCTGGAGCCGTTAAATCGGCGGCGGCCCTGCTTCGCGCCGAGTCCGTGGCAACCCTGGCAGCCGTATTTCTCGAAGACGAACTTACCGTGCGCCGCGCCGCTGAGCGCGGGCTCCTTGGCGGGCGAAGCGGACACGTGGTAGCGGTAGGGGATAACCTCTTCCTTGGTCATGCCCGACAGGTAGGCCACGATCGCGTCGGCCTCGTCCCGGGAGATCTCTTTGGTGAAGTCGGGCATGCCCGACGGCGGAATCGGCTCGGCGTTGAGCTTGGCGAAAGGATCGTTGGGCGTGACCTCCACGGGATCGTTGACGAGGTGGCCGCGGATCCAGTTCTGAATGTTCCAGTGGCTGTTGTGGTGCTCGTCGGGCAATTCCTTGCCGTCGATCTTGACGCGCTTGAAGTTGAAGCCGGCGATGCGCTCAAAAGGCTTGTCGGCGATATCGCCGAGGTCGACTGAGATGACGCCGCCCCAACCGTTGATGGCGTGGCAACCCTGGCAACCGTGCTGATTGAACAGCTTCTTGCCCTGAGCCGCGACTTCCGCACCTTTGAGCGTTTCGAAGTTGCCGTGGCACTTCACGCAGGCGCCCTGGATCGTGACGCCCTTAAGCATCGGCTTTTCCCAATGCTTGATCCAACCGTGCGCGCCTTCCACCGTCGTGGCGAGGCCCTGGCCCGAGTGGCACGAGGTGCAACCGAACTTCGTGAACGGATGCGCCTTCACCAGCGCGGAGTCCACCTTCGGATGCGACTTGTAAGGGTTCTCCTTGAAGTCGTTCTTGAGCGTGGGGTTCGTGTACTCGTCCATGCCCACGTGACAGGTCACGCAGCGGTCGAAGCGTCCGAGGTCCGAGGAGATGATCTGCTTGATCTCCATCGGCGCATGGCGCATTTTCCGGGCTTCATTCTTGAAGGTGGCGGCCTTCTTGTCATCCGACTCCGCCGCCGCCTGCTTGTCCAGGGCGTCGGCCGCCATCTGGTAGTACTTCGCCTGGTACGGGCGCCAAGGAGCGTAAAAGTCTTTGGCGAAGGCCCAGACGAAGGCCGCCAGCATGAGAGCATTTGAGACGATAAAGGCTTTTCGGTAGCTCATGTCAGAAGTTCATGCTGATCGCGGGAATCGTCAGCACGTATTTGATATTGAAGGCGAGACGAGCGCACATCTTAAGGAGAATGCTCATCGTGCTGATCACCAGGACCATCGTGACGAGATACCGCGGCCAGTCGAGCGTGCGGATGTGACGCTGCGGCATGACGAAGCCGAAGTAGAAAGACGCGCCGGTGAAGAACAGCAGGAAGGCGCCTTCGGTCGCACCCATCTTATGCATCGCCATGCCGGCCGCGGCCCCCAGAGCGATGACGCCGAGGAAAGCGCCCATCGTCTTCAAGCCGTTGAGCTCCTTCTGAATCAACTTCGGCAGGAGCAGCCAGGCCGCGGAGAGGGCGCCCATCAGCGGGATGCCGATGAACATGGAGAACGCGCCCACACCCTTGGGCCCGAACACGCTCCAGGTCGCCGGAGGCGCGGCCTTAAGCATATACCAGGATTCCCACGGCCAGTACCAGGCGTAGTTCGGTCCGCGCAGGGAGTTGCCGATATAGATCAGGGCAAACCACAGCACGACGCCGAGCATGAACATGGTGTTCGCGAAGGGGCGCTCCTTCCAAGCGTAGGAGCCCACGCCCTTCGGATTCGTGTCGATGTAGGGGATCGCGACCAGGCCGACGATGATCAGGCCGGGCAGGACGACGCCGGCGATCCACGGGTCGAAGTACACGAGCAGTTCCTGCAGCCCGACGAAATACCACGGAGCCTTCGAGGGGTTGGTGGTCACGTTGGGGTTGGCGATCGCCTCGAGCGGCGCATTCTGAAGAATGGACCAGATCATGATGAAGAGGGTCGTGCCCGCGGCGCCGATGTACTCGCGCTTGATCAGATGCGGCCAGACATCCACTTTTTCTTCGTTCGCCTCGTAGGGCGCGGCCGAGAAAGAGTCCTTGCGGATGCGCCAGAAATGCAGGATAAGGAGGATCCCAACGACGAGCGGGACCGCGACACAATGCATCACATAGAAGCGAAGCAAGGTGTTCTCTCCGACCATCGTGCCGCCCAGGAGCGTGAAGCGCACATCGTTGTTGATGCGCATGCCGACGAGCGCGCCGAGCGGGCCCTCATTGCCGAGCACCGGAGTGGCGCCGGCCATGTTCGTGCCGACGGTGACCGCCCAGATCGCGAGCTGGTCCCACGGGAGCAGGTAGCCGGTGAACGAAAGGAACAAGGTCAAAGTCAGCAGGAGGACGCCGATGGCCCAGTTGAACTCGCGGGGCTTCTTGTACGCGCCGGTGAGGAACACGCGGACCATGTGCGCGATGACGGCGACGATCATGGCTTGAGCGGCCCACCTATGGGCGTTTCTTAAGAACATGCCGAGCGTGACCGCGAACTCAAGATCTTTGATGTCGCGGTAGGCCAAGCCGATCGTCGGGCGGTAGTAGAACATCAGCGCGACGCCGGTCAGCGTCAGGAGAAGATAAAGCGCGAACGAGATGCCGCCCATGCCCCACGTGTAGGCCCACTTCAGGGCGCGAGGGCGCACCTTGACGGGATGAAGGTGCAGCCAGACGTTGCCGATGATATGGCCCGCACGGTCGCGAGGAGTGTCCTTCCAGACGCCGCCGCGGAAAACGGACCGCCACAGCTGGGAGTCGATGATCTCCTTCTTGATCTTCTCGATGTCGAGTGTTGGCATGATATCCTTAGGCCGCCGCGTAGGTCACGAAGAAGGGCGCGTTCTCGCGCTTGCCGGGCTTGTTCTCGAGGATGGCCTTGTCGACGATCAGGTCGCCGGTCGGGGCCAGGTCGACCTTCGCGCGCCACAGCGGCATGGGCGCCGGTCCGGCGATCACGTCGCCGCCGAGCGTGTAGTTAGATCCGTGGCATGGGCACTTGAAGCGGTTCTGGTCGCCCCACCAGTTCGGCGTGCAACCGAGATGCGTGCAACGCGCCCACATCGCGTAGAAGCCCGTCGGCGTGCGCACGATCCAGACGCGCTGCTCGTTGAGCCACTTGGTCGAGACGCCGAGGTCGTAGCTCGAAGCCTGGCCGGCGTTGAACTTCTGCGACGGCTCATAAATCACATTGGGGAACATGAAGCGCGCGCCAGCAGCCGCGGAGGCGGCAAAAAAGGCGGCGAGCATAGCCCAGCCGGCCCAAAGGAAGTCTCCGCGCGACAGGTCCGCGGGTTTAACGGCCGGCTTCGGCGCGACAACGGGCGC
The DNA here is from genome assembly GCA_043745445.1 of Elusimicrobiota bacterium. GTDB lineage: Bacteria > Elusimicrobiota > Elusimicrobia > UBA1565 > UBA9628 > GWA2-66-18. The sequence continues at coordinate 4,159 of JAYTSX010000361.1, read as the reverse complement.
GGCGGCGGGCGTTCCCGGATTCGGGGCGGGATTCGGATTGGTTTCGCTCATTTTTTTGTTCTTACCTAAGTTAGTTTGCGGCGAAAATAACAACCATGTTCACAAAATATCAATTACGCGCGGGCCTGTCAAACGCGCCCGCGTGGGCCCAGTCAGCGGTGGCCGCGCGTTCGAGTACCCAGGCGTCGAAGCCGGAGTGGGGCATGAGGGTCTTCCCGTCCCAGGCGTAGTCAAGGCCGGCGAGATCCTTCTCAAGCTTGCCTTCAATGCCGCCGCGCGCGATAAGCACCGGAATCACGATCGCTCGTCCTTTCCCGCCGTTCGCGCGAGAGACCTTCTCGCGTAAATTCTTAACCGCGGCGGTTCGAATCTCCGGGGCCGCGTCATCACGCAACAGCGCGAAGCTGCAGCCCCGGAACTTTCCGCCCGCGCGGGCCATCCGGCACAGAACTTTCATCGAATCGACCCAGACAGGCACGGCGGCGTCGTCGACAGGGCCATGCGCGACCAGAACGAGACGCTCCTCGCCGGAGCCCCGGCTCAAAGCCTTCGCGCGCTCCGCCAGGATACGGCCGACGAGCGCGTGGTCATCAAGAGCGCGGGACATCGCGATCGGTTCGCGCGCCTTGACGCGTTGGGTTGAGAATTCCATGGAGTGCCCGTGACCGCCCGAGCCATGGTGGGCATGCGCCGCGGCCATGCGCTCAAGCCCCCTGCGCAGGGTTTCAGAGGGCTTGTCCGCAAGGCCCAGCGCGTAACGAGTCTGGTCGAGGACTTCGGATCGGCTCTGCACGAACAAAGGAACGGCGACGATGCGCCCCACGCCGCGTTTTTCAAGCCGGTCCACGGCGGCCTGAAGACTCACCGGATCGGCCATGCCGAGCGCCGTCTCGGTCGGAATTTTAGCGTCGACGCGGCCGCGAAGAAGCGCGACCTCTTCATTCCAGGAGGCGTCGCCGCCATGCGCGAGCAGAAGAATGCCGTACGGCGCGGGCGCAGCGCGCACCGGGGCGACCAAAAGAGCCAGGGCAAGCAAGAGGGTCATTCCAGGTATTCCGAATGCTTGAAACTTCGCTCCGGCCCCGCGACCAGCGAATGCGCCCAGGCGACGAACTCCGCCGACTTCGCTTCCACGATGCGGCGCGCTCCGGCGACGGCTTCCGCGCGCGAGGCCATATTCTTGGCGACGATCGCCTCGAGGTCCTCGAGGCGGTAAAGGTAGACTCCGTCGATCGTGTGCACCGATTCCTCGACATCGCGGGGCATCGCGATGTCGATCAGAAACAGCGAGCGCCCGCCGCGGCGCCGAACGGCGGCCGACACGACCTCGCGCGTGAGCACCGCGAGGGGCGCACCGGTCGAGGAGATGACGACATCGGCGCGCTCAAGCTCCGCCGGGAAGTCCTCCCATTTTACGGCCTCGCCCTGATAACGCGCGGCCAGCTGATAGCCGCGTTCCCATGTGCGATTGGCGACGGCCAGCTTGCTGACGCCGCGCTCAACGAGGTGCTTCGCGGCGAGCTCGGCCATGGCGCCGGCGCCGAGAATCAGCGCCGACTTGCCCTCGAGCCGGCCGAAGATCGTCTCGGCGAGCTGGACGGCGACCGACGGCACCGACAGCGAGCCGGCCGCGATCGAGGTTTCGTTACGGACCTTCTTGCCGACGAACAGCGCGCGCTGAAAAAGCACATTAAGTCGCTTGCCGGTCATTCCCGCGGCTTTGGCCGTCTCGTAGCAGCTACGCACCTGTCCTAGAATCTCGGTTTCGCCGACGACGAGCGAGTCGAGGCCCGAGGCGACGGAGAAAAGATGGTCGACGGCGGCGGCGTCCTCGCGAACCTCGGCCTTCTCGCTGAGCGCGGCGGAGGCGAGTTCCTCAAGCGCATCGATCAAAGCGGCCGCGGAAGGGGCTTTGTCGGGCGAGCCGGCGGCATAGAGCTCAAAGCGGTTACAGGTGGACAGCGCGGCGGCCTCGGAGAAGCCGCGCGCCTTAAGCTCGAGCAGCACTCGCTCGACGGGAACGGTCGCCAACGCCTCGCGCGCGGTGCAAACGCGCTCGCGGTGGCTCCAACTGAGACAGACGAGCTTCACTTCCCCCCCAAAAAGTCATGCCGGCCGGAGCACAGTTCGGCGCCGAAGAAAGTCAGAAGCATGCAGGCAAACCCCGCCATGGAGACATAGACGGGGATGCGGCCGCGCTTGCCGGCAATGTAGCGCAGCCACAGGAACTCAGCGTAGAATCCCGCCGTGATCAGCGACATCATCTCCTTCGCGTCCCAGGACCAGGCGCGTCCCGTGGATTGATACGCCCACACCGAACCCATCGCCAAACCGAGAATGAGGATAGGCAGCGTGATGCTGATCAGTCGAAGGTTAAGCGCGTCGAGCTCGTCGAGAGAAGGCAGGCGGTAGCACAGTTCGCTCGGCATGCGCGACTTGATCTGGCGCTCCTGGATCAGCAAGGCCAGGGCCACGCCGAAGGCATTGGTGAAAGCGGCATAAGAGGTCATCAGGATCATGGGATGGATATTCAGCCAGTAGCTCCGCAGTCTGGGCGCGAGCGGAGCGAGCTCCGGATTGGCGAGGATCACCGCGAGGCCAAGGCTCAGCGCGGCCATCGGCAGCACGAAGGCCCCGAGGATGCCCAGGTGGCGGCGCACTTCGATCGTGAAGAACGCCCCGGCCAGGGCGAAGGACATGTAAAAAAGCGCGCCGAAGAAATTATTGACCGGCAAAAACCAGCGGTTTTCCGGGTAGGCCCAGAACGCGCCGAGGTGGACGCCGAAGGCGAGGAATTGCACGACGAGGCCGCAGCCGGTCAGCGTTCGCATGGAACGGCTGGCGCGCTCGTTTTTCGTCAGTAGGTAGTACAAAGCCGCGACAGACGCAGCGGCATAGAGAAAGAACGCGGACCACGACAGGAGCGACTTGATCATGTCAAGGCTATTCTAGCATGCGGCCGGCCAGGGGCGCGTGAGCGCCCGCAATCAGTCGCCGGACCAGGGGTTAAAGCGGCCGCCGATGACCGGGGCCGCGTCGCAGAGTTTCTTGAACTGCGCGAGCTGAGCCTCGGTCGCTCCGCGCGCCTTCAGGCTCTCGAGCGTGTTGTAGTAGCCCATGTTGTATTCGGTCTGCGACCAGACGCCGCCCTTGGAGGCGGCGACGGACTTCGCCGACGCGGCGATCTCGTCATCGGTGACCTTGGGCTTCTTCGCGCCCGGCTTGAGCATGCCGGCGAGCGCGCCGAGTCCCAGAACTCCGCCCATGCCGCGGAAGACATCGTCGATACTCGGAATCGGTCCCTGCCAACCCTCAGGGATTGCCTGGGGGACGGCGGCGGGCGCGTGCGTCGCCGCCCAATAGAAAGCGCCGTAGATCGCCGCGACGAGCGCAACGCCCAGCAGCCAAGCGCCGAACGACGCGAGCTTGTTGACCGGAACGGGGAGCGTCGCCTTGCGGACCTCGCCCGTGCGGGCGTTGACCGCGGCAATCTCGTCCCGCGCGTTTTGCAGCGAGTACCAGAGGTCTTTGTCGCCGCTGACCGGCTCAACGCGCGGCAGAATGCTGACGCGCGTCACGCCATCGACGCCGCGCAGCGCCGAGTCGGGCGTCGTGATCACGCCCCGGTTGAAATACGAGGCGGAGATGCCGGAAGCCATGCGCTCGGCCGAGGCAGTGCCCTTGAATTGCGGCTCGAAGGCGTCCATCATCGTCTCGGTGATCATCGTGCGGCGCGCGGGGACCATGTACTCCGTGCCGCCGTTCCCTTCACCGACGCCGAAAAAGAAACGCCATTCGTCGCCGACCCAAGCGCCGTTGAAGTAGCGGGTCTGGTGCACGGCGGACAGGAACTTGATATTGCCGGCCGGGACGCCGGTCTCGGCGGCCTTGGCCGTCATGTTCGCCAGCGCCAGCGCGTACAACTCGTTGGGCTCGACCGCGTGCGTCACGCCGGTGGCCGCGGACTTCGCGGCGGCCGGACGCCCAAGCATACCGGCCACGCCGAGGGCCGCTGCGCCGAGGAAGAATCCATCCCGATCGAACGGAGATGTCTGCCATTGGCGCATCGCGTCCTCGCCCATGCGGACGATGTCGGCGAACGCGTGGATGAAGGCGTACCAACCGACCGCGCCCAGGCCGACGAAAGCGGCGAGCATGC
>JAYTSX010000360.1:0-11350 GCA_043745445.1 Elusimicrobiota bacterium | reverse complement strand
CGCCGTTGGCCATCGCGTCACGCGCCTCGATGGCCTTGACGGTGGGGGTCGTAGATCCCAGGGGGAAGCCGACGACCGTGCAGACCTTTACGCCCGAGCCTCGCAGCAGCTGCGCGGACAACGCGACATAAGACGGATTAACGCAGACGGAGGCGAAGCAGTAGGTCTTGGCCTCATCGCACAACTTTCCGATCTCTTCCTGGGTCGCGTTAGGCTTGAGCAAGGTGTGGTCAACGTAGCGCGCGGTGTCCGATCCCTTCTTTGTGGGTTTGCACACGGAGACGCGGTCGGCGCCGGCCGCCTGGATGATCCTGGCGTCCACATGAGCGTCCTCGTCGTCCTCATCAAGGGCGGCTTTGGGAGGAAGAGGCGAAAATTGACCCTTTGCGGGCGTCGCGGGCGCCGCACCCCACGAGGCGGCGTTGCCGAACACTTTGCCGGCGCTGCCGATAGAGGTGCGGACTTCGCCTTTGAGCGCTTTCGGCCCGTTCTCACACTCGCACCGGTTGGCCTTGAGAAAGCCCTTGGCGTCGAGCGCCTTCACCACTTCCTCAACGACATTTCTCAATTGAGCTTCAGTCATATTTCTTAACCTTCCCACCGGAGACTACCAAGTCCACGATCCCGACGATCACGGTCCGGATCGGCGCCTGCTCATCGTGCAGCACGCTTCTCGCCGAGCCCCCTTCATCCATCACAAGAACGATCGAGCCCGGTCCCGCACCCGTGCAATATTCGATGGCCATCTGCGCGTCGCCCGTATGCCTCTCCGTCATCGGATCGATCGGACGCACAAGGAGCAGGCGCTTATCGCACAACGAACAGTGCTTCCGCGTGCCCCACACGTTGCCGACCACCTCGGCCACGAACATATTATGCCGTCCTCGATGTTACGGGAAAGTTATCCCCTAACTTGGTCTGGACCAAGCCGGTGGATGATTTCACTTCGGGTCTCCCCGAAAATTCTTGACCTGATGCCCGTCCACGATTCCAACCACAGCCGCGTCGACCGGCGGCGCGTCCTTGAACGCGACGGCCGCATCGCGAGAAGCGACCCAGAAAACTTTTTCCGACGAGCCCGCACCGACGGCGTCGGCGGCCACGATCGGATCGCCCACGGGCGACTCGTCCTCCCAGCGCAGGGGCTGGATCAGAAGCATCGTCTTGCCGTCGAGCGCCGACTCCTGGCGGGAGCAGAAAACGCGGCCGATGACGCGGGCGAGCTTCATTTGCGATACCCCTCGATGGCGTGCACCTTCGCCAGACGCCCGCTGTGGCGGCCGCCCTCGAAAGGCGTGCCAAAAAACACTTTAAGAATCTCGGTGTGGATCAACTCGCCGTGGGACTTGCCGCCGATGCAAAGAACGTTCGCGTCATCGTGCTGCGCGGCCATGCGCGCCGAGACCGAGTCGTAGGCCGCGACCGCGCGCGCGCCCATCACCTTGTTGGCAGCCATGCACACCGCGCCGCCGAAGCCGTCGATGAGCACGCCCTTGTCGAAGCGGCCGGACACGACGGCCTCGGCGACGAGTTGCGCCACGTCCGGATAGTCCACGGCCTCCGTCGAATGGCAGCCGAAATCCACGACCTCGTGGCCCAGCGCCTGAATGCCCTTTATGATGAAGGCCTTCGCGCCGAAGCCGCCGTGATCGGAGCCGACGACGACTTTCATTCTATTTGCCCACCGTCGCGAGGAGTTGGGGATCGGCCTGAGCAATCACGACATGGCTCACGATCAGCTCTTTCTTAATCGCGCTGATGCCGGCCGCGATCGCGGTGCGCACGTCGCCGACCTCGCCGCACAACGCGACGTAGCCCTTGCCGCCGCCGACGACGGTCTTGACCTCGATGAGATGAACGGAGGCGGCCTTCGTCGCGGCGTCGGCCGCAAGCACGGCCGCGATCGCTTCCTTGGTCTCGATGATGCCGACCGCGCCGAGGACCTCAACGGGGACGCGCTTGTCGAGGGCGGCGATGACCTGATTATGGACGTTGCGGATGAGGACCTCATCGACCAAGGTCTTGCCCAGGACCTCGCGGCCGGCGCGCATCGCGCTTTCGACCTCGCCCTGCGCGCCGCTGATGAAGATGACGAGCTTGCCGCGCGCGACGACCGAGGTCTTGACGAGCTTGATCGACGCCATCTTGACCATGGCGTCAGTGGCCTCGACGCCTTTGGCGAGCGAGGTTGTTTCCAGCAGTCCGACGGCGAGGTTAGCGAGCATAGTTCTCCTTACGCGATCCGGAAGTATCCGACGAGCGCGCAATGCAACGGGCGCGCGAAATGCGAGGCCTTGGTGAGCCCGTCGCCGGTCGGCGTGCCGATCGACATCGTGGCGTAGCCTTCGCCAAGCCCGAGCCCGAACAGAGTGGGCGCGTTCTTGACGAAGATGGAGCACTGCATCTTGCGGGCCATCTTGGTGAGGTTGCCGACGTGGGTCGAGTGCATCGCGGCGGTGTGCCGGTGGCCGCCCTCCGCCTGTGCGGCGAGCGCTATGGCGGTGTCTACATCGGGGGAGACCGTCACGGGCAGGAAAGGCATCAACTGCTCCGTCCATACCAACACATGGTCGTTGGGGACTTCGGCCCAGAGAAGACGCGCTTCCCGTGGGATCTCCAAGCCGATACCTTTGGCCAAGACCGATGCGTCTTTACCGACAAAGTCACGGTTGAGGACTGGATCTTTGCATCCACGACCACCGACCTTAATAACGAGCTTCACCAACGCCTCGGTCTGAGCCGCGTTTAGCTCGAAAGCGCGCGGATCGCCGCGCATTCCCGCGAGAAAGCGATCGCGGGCGGCGGCGGTGACGATGATCTCCTTTTCTGCCGTGCAGAGAACGTTGTTGTCGAAGCTGGCGCCGAAGATCACGTCTTGAGCGCATTTCGGGAACTCGGCGGTTTCATCGACGACGACAGGCGGGTTTCCCGGACCGGCGGCAATGGTCTTGCAGGTTTTTCCCACGGTCATCGCGACCTTCACGATGGCGGGGCCGCCCGTCACCATGTTTACGCGAGTGTCGGGGTGGGCGAGAAGGGCCTTTGTATTTTCCTGAGAAGCTTTCTCAAAGGTCGTGATTAATGCCTTCGGCGCGCCGGCCGCAACGGCCGCCGTGGAAAGAATCCGCATGGTTTCAAGACAGGTCTTGAAGGACGCGGGGTGCGGCGCGAATACAACGGCGTTGCCGGCCGCGATGATTGAGATCGCGTTGTTGATGATGGTGGCGGCGGGATTGGTCGACGGCGTGATGGCGGCGACGACGCCGTAGGGCGCGTATTCGACAAGGGTCAGGCCTTTGTCGCCGGTGTAGGCTTTGCTGGTGAGGTCTTCCACGCCGGGGGTGCGCGTCGCGCACACCAGGTTCTTCTGGACCTTGTCGAGCACCCGGCCCATGCCGGTTTCTTCGACGGCCATCTTGGCGAGGCGCTCGGCGTTGGCGATGGCGGCTTTGCGCATGGCGCGAATGACTTCGCGTCGCAGCTCGAGCCCGAGGTCTTGAAATTCGCCTTGGGCGACGACCGCGGCTTGAACGGCGGCGTCGACGGACGGGTAGAGGACGGCGTCGAACGGCAACGGATTGGGGAACCTTGCTGTCGCAACCGGCGATGTGACGACAACGGCTAACTCTTCTTTTTCCAATCTCTTTAAAACTTCGGAGACGATTCTTGCAATCTCTTCACTTTGCATGAGCGTCCTCAGACTTCTTAAACGCGGTCTTACCATTCTGTTCGACCGTATCGACGATGGCGAAGATCACCGCATCGACGGGCCGGCCGTCGGTTCTTGAGGTTTGTCTGGCACTCGATCCCTGCACGATCAAGACGAGCTCCCCCTCGCCGGCGCCGACGGAGTCGACGGCGACGAGGGGGCTGCCCTTCGAGGCGCCGGCCAGATCGACGGGCTGCACCAGCAGCAGCTTCGATCCGACCAGCTTCTCGTCCTTGAGCGTACAGACAACGGTGCCTGTCACGCGGGCGAAGATCATAAGTTACTTCTTCCGCGCCAGGTGTTCGGGCGAAGAGATCGGCATCTTGCCCTCGAGGTCCGGATGCGGCTGCGGGATGACATGCACGGCGATCAGCTCGCCGACCTTCTGCGCGGCAGCGGCGCCCGAGTCGCAGGCGGCCTTGCACGCGGCCACTTCGCCGCGGAACAGCACGGTCACGAGGCCGGTCCCAACCTTCTCGTAGCCGACGATGCGGACGTCGGCGGCTTTCACGGCGGCGTCAGCGGCTTCGACGCAGGCGATCAGGCCGCGGGTCTCGATCATTCCAAGTGCGTTCATTTTATTTTCTCTCCTTACGCGATATGGACTACATCCCCGGTTTTTATGCCGGAGGCATTCGCTTCATCCGTGTCGACATGAAATTCCAGGCTGTATTTATCCGAGACGCGAACCACGACGTCTTCAAACACGGTGGAGCGCCCGCCGCCGGCACCGGCGCGAACCCTCACGACCTCGCCGGAAGCGATTCCCAGGTTCTTGGCTTCGCTCGGCGAGAAATGAAGATGCCTCTGGGCGATGATAACGCCTTCTTTGATCTCAATTTGACCGGCAGGACCGATGAGCGTCGCCCCCGCCGAGTTTTTGACATCTCCCGACTCGCGCACCGGCGCCTTAAGCCCGATGGCCATCGCGTCGCTGACCGACAGCTCGATCTGCGTATGGTCTCGATAAGGCGCCACCAGCCGGATTTTTTTCAGGACGCCCTTGGGCCCCTTCACATCGATCATCTCTTCGGCGGCAAAGAACCCCGGCTGCTTGATGTCCTTCACGCGCTTGGGCTCGGCCGACGCGCCGAAAAGGATTTTGAAATGCTCACGCGTCAGATGACAGTGCTTCACCGAAACGCCGGCGGGGATGGCGAGCTCCGCGCGCTTCATGCGCTTGGCGATCTCCGCTGACAAGCCCTCGACGAGGGCGGGCGTCATCACGATTTTTGAAATCCCATGATGCGCAGGAAATCCTTCTTAAGGCTCGCTCCACCTACAAGCGCGCCGTCCACATCGGCCTGGGCCATCAGCTGATCCACATTCTCGGCGGTCACCGAGCCGCCGTAGAGAATGCGGCAGCCCGCCGCGAAGCCTTCGCCGTGAATTTTAGCTAGCTGAGCGCGGATGAACAAATGCGCTTCCTGCGCCTGCGCGGGCGAAGCAGTTTTGCCGGTGCCGATGGCCCACACGGGTTCGTAGGCGACCACAACCTTCGAAAGGTCGGCGGGCGCAAATCCCTTGAGCCCTCCCGCGACCTGCGTCTCAAGCACGCGCCAGGTCTTTTGCGACTCGCGCTCCTCGAGGGTCTCTCCAACGCACACGACCGGGGTCAAGCCCGCCTTAAGCGCCGAGCCGAGCTTCTTGTTAATCCACTCATCCGTGTCGCCGAACAGCTTGCGCCGTTCGCTGTGCCCGATTAAGACCATGCCGCAGCCCGCGTCCTTGACCTGACCCATCGAAATTTCACCCGTGTACGGGCCGGAGGGCTCCCAATGAGCGTTCTGCGCGCCAAGGCGGACCGGCGTCCCCTTGAGCACCTCGGACACGACAGTGATCGCAGTGGCCGGGACGAACACGGCGACCTCGCCTGAGGCCGATCCGGCCCCACTTGCCACTAATTTCGCCAGCTCAACCGACTGAGCGAGCGTGAGATTCATTTTCCAGTTACCGGCGAGCAGAGGACGGCGCAAAGGGGATGCCATTTGGTCTCCGTTTGTGGCCAAATTGGCCACATTTGTCCTTCAAGCGTCGACCAGAATTCTACCCCATGAACCCCGGCGTGTCAATGGGAAAATGGGGCATCTGATGTCAGATGCGCCGCGGCGCTAGAACTGGGAAAGGGGAATGACGGTCTCGCCCATCTTTCCAGGGGAGTATTGGTCATTCTTGACCGAACGCTTGCCGCGCCGGATACGGACGGCGAGCACATTGACTTTTTTGGCCTCGAGCATGTCCTGGTCGCTGTCGCCAAAGAAGGCGACGAAGTGGCCTTCTTGCATGTGCAGGTGCTTGGCGGCGGGATCGGGCGTGAAGATGAAGGAACGAGGTGAGAGCTTGCGCCACTCTTTCTTCAGGGCGTCGCCGTCGGCAGCCTGACGCTCGGCCATGATCACAACCCGGAAGCCGAGGCCACGCAGGACACAGGCGATGGTGAACGGGACATACTTGATCGTCTCGAGGTCGTAGGCGTTGTTCAGCGCGGCCCAGAAGGCGGGGCCCTCACGCTGGGTGGCGGCGCCGGAAGCCTTCTCATAGGCCTTCACGGAGTCCACGAGAGTATCGTCATAGTCGAAGGCCACCGAGAGGTGTCCGATGGTGATGAGGCTGAAAAATAGCCCCCACACGCTCATCATCGCAAGGAGCTTCTTGGTGGTGGTCCAGCCTTTTTCGACTTTCGCCCGGGCTTCCTTGAACACCATGTCAGTTCTCCCTCAGTTTGAGACGCCCGACGGCGGGCGCGGATATCATGCCCTGTTTTCGGGCGCACTCGCCCATCAAATCGCGCGCGAGGCCGCTCGGCGGCTCCGACGAGACGAAGTGGTCGAAGTTGAAGCCTCCGCCGTTAAGCAGGAAATCCATCGTGGCGATCGAGTAGACTCGTTCATCGTCGAGCGGCGCGCCGCCGACGGAAATCTTCGCGATGCGCTTTCCGGCGGGTTTCGGCCGGTAATACTCGATCTCGACACCGGAGACCTGCACAATTTTTCCCATGCCCACGCCGTAGTCGAAAAGCTCCCGCAAGGCGGCGCCCTTCAAGGTCAGCTTAACCATGTGGTTGTCGAAGGGCATGATGTTGAAGAGCGCACGCAGGGTGACCGGTCCCGCGGCCAGTTCGGTGCGGATGCCGCCGCCGTTGATGAGGGCCGTTTCGACGCCGAGGGTTTCGCGGAAGCAGTCCGTCATCCAGTCGCCGAGCGCGTTTTCTTTATCCGCCTCCCGCCCCATCAACGCGGGTGCGGTCGCGATGACCGTCTCAAACATCTTGCCGGCGTCGGCCATACGACGGTCGACGATCGCTTTGACGGCGGGATCCTCTCCGACGCGGTCGGGCCACAGCTCGATAAGCTCGTCATAGGATGCCGTCACAGTCTTCGTTTTCGAATCGATCTCGAGCGTGGTCCGGCCGGCCTTCACCAGGTAGGAGCCCGCCTGCACGATCAAGGTCCCGTTCTCACCGCGGATTGCGCGATTTAAGAAAGTGTGAGTATGGCCCCCGACGATGAGATCGATGCCGGGCACATCGCGCGCGAGCCGCTGGTCGCCCTCATACTCTTGAGTCTCCCCTTTAAGGCCCAGGTGCGTGACCGCGATGATGACGGTCGCGCCTTCCTTTTTGAGCGCCTTGACTGCGATGAGCGCCGAGTCCACCTCGGAGCGGAAATCAAGGCCCGCGATGTCCTTGTTGCGCGCAAGCCGGCGCATCTGCGGGGTCGTCAGGCCGAGGATCCCGATCTTCACACCCCCGACCTCCTTCACGATCCAAGGCCGAGCCCACGGCACGAGCTTCCCATCGGCGCCGAAGGTGTTCGCGGAAAGCACCGGCATCTTCATCTTGCCCACCAAAGCCCGCAGGGAATCCTGGCCGTCGTCATACTCATGGTTGCCGATCACGATGGCATCGTAGCCGACCGCGTTGAATACCTCGGCGACGGCATCTCCCTTCGTCAGCGATCCCTCGGGCGTGCCCTGCCACCAATCGCCTCCATCGAGGACGAGCTTCGGGCCGGTCTCCTTGCCGACCAGCGCGGCGAACGCGGCGGCGCCTCCGATCAGACGGCCCGTTTGGAATTTATCCGGGCGCGGCATGATCCAGCCGTGCACATCGTTGGTGTGGTAGACGCGAATCTTGATCGGCTCCGCGGCGGAGGCGCGCGTCGCGAGGGCCAGGACCGCGATCAGGGCTAAGCGCAAAAACTTCATTCGAGAAGCCCGCCGGCCAAAGCATCGCACGCCTGCTGCATCGCCTCGGCGGCATTCGACAGACGCGTGGAAACGGTCTCCCGCTTGAGGGCGTTCGTCAAAGAGACATCCTCTTGAGCGTCCGCGCGCGTAAGCCGGCGCAGACGCTCCGCCTCCCCCGCCCATTTCTTGGCGAGGATCAACGCTTCGGCGCGGCCTTTTCCCCGGCCCGCGGCGGCGGCCGCAAGCGCTTTGGCCGCCTCACGCACGGCCTCCGCGGTCTTAAGCAGGCCGTCATCTGGCTCGACGCCGTAACGCACGGCCTCGGACACGGCCTGGGCCGAATGCTCGACGGCCTCACGCAACGCGTACGAGGCATCGGCGGCGTCGGTCTTGGCGAAGCCGCGAAAGCTTTTATTGGCGAGCACGGCGGCATCGCGCCAACCCAAGGCGCGCAAGCGCGCGGTGCGCGCGGCCGACAATGCTGAAGGCGCGGGGCGGCGGAACCAGGCCGCGGCGGCCGTCGTTGCCGCCACCAGCGTTTCCGTCTGCCCTTTCAGGCTTTCCGCCGCGCTTTTTCCCATCGGGAGCCAGTCTATTAAATTTTTTCGAGAGTCGAAAGCAGGCAGCGAACGCCCCCGCGGTCTATCGCAGGAATCTCTTCCGATAGGAGACGAAGTCCCGCGCTCTCGAAGCGCTCTCGAAACGAGCGGCGGTGCGCCAGCTCTTTATCATTGGAAAATCCGTGAGCGAGCAGAAGTCGTCCGCCGGGCTTAAGCCACGACGCGATGCGGGGAAACAGCGCTCCAAACTCAACCGCGATCCCGGGGCGATCCAGATAATACAGCACATCGCCAAGAACGACGGCGTCAAAAGGGGCTTCGCTTGCGGGCGTCCACGTCAGAAGGTCGCCCTCGAGAAAGACGGCCGACGCCGCGCGTTTGCGGGCGCGGCCGAGCGCGACGGAAGAAATGTCCAAGGCCAGAACACGGGACGACCGGCTGATCAGCTTCTCAGTGAAGTGCCCCTCGGCGCAGCCGACCTCGAGCACCGGCCCAAGCGGACCCGCCCCGAGTGCCTGGCCCATCGCGGCGAGGCGGGCGGCTTCATAGGCCGTGGTCGAATACGAGAACGGGTCTTCGCGCTTGCCGAACTGGCGGTTCATCTTACGCCGGGTTTTATACGCTTGCCAGGAGACCCTCAGGGACGACCAAAGGCTCATTTCGCCCTCTCGGTGCCCATATATTCCTTGAGCCTTTCGCAATCCCGGAAAGACGCCCGGTGGGAGAGCGCGACATAGGCCGGGACATCGCCGCAGGCGGCGGTAATTGTGGCCATATTGGCCACACTTAGCGCACCCATGCGGGATACGACAGGGCGGAGGTAAAGAAAAGCCCCTTTTCGGGGCGGCGGCTGGTGAAGGGGATCAAAGGCCTGAATGAGACCCAGCTCCGCGCACACCTTGGCGCCGAGAGAAGACCACTCGCCCCCACGGGGGTGCCAAACGAAGGTCAGCTGACCGCGCGCGGCTTTTTTGAAAAACTGGTACATGTCGCGCAGGCGATCGGGGCCGGGCAGAAAGGAGGCCGGAGATTCGAACACCACTATCTTGGCGCCTAGCGCCTCGGCCGAGGCCTTTGTGGCCATCCAGGCCTCATGAACCTCAAGGCTTCCCCGAAAGGCCCCGCACATGACTTGATGATTCTTAGGGAGCTTGCGGGCAGAAACTGGGAAGCCTCGATCTTCGGGCCCATGGGTGATCGCCCTCAAGGCTTGCAGGACGGCTTCGCCGCCCTGCGGAACGTCCGCGCGCCAAGCAGCCAAGGTCTCGATCCGGGGAAGGCCCTTGCCGGTGTCAGTTTCCACAAAGGACAACGCCCGCCAGTAGCGGTCCCGTCCGATGGGGTAGCCGGCACAGCCAACTCGAATCATCCGAAAAGGCTGAATTCCGGCTCGCGCCGGGCTCGCGTAACGGTCTCCGGCAGACGCCGGGACCAGCGCAGGCAGTACCAGGCCAGGGCGAGGCAGGAAAGGCCGTACACGAGCTCGAAAAGGGCGAAACGGCTCCACTGAGCGTGGGTCACGAAGGCCCAGGCCTTCGGAGCGTATAAGTTGGCTTCGGGTTCTCCGCCCAGAAGATCGTAGGCGCCCTTAAAAGCGGCCAGCCCGCCCCACCCGGCGAATATCGCCGCGGTGAGACGGGCCAGACCTCTGATCTTAATTGTCTCGTGCGTCGGCTTCGCCGACGCTCGAATATCTCTCATAAGAGAGACGGATCGATCAACGCTTCGAGAACTGGAAGCGCTTACGCGCCTTCGGCTGACCGGGCTTCTTGCGTTCGACCATGCGGGGGTCGCGGGTCAGGAAGCCGGCGGCACGAAGAGTCTTCTTGTTCTTCTCGTCGAGCTTGACGAGGGCGCGCGAGATCGCGTGCCGCGCCGCTCCGGCCTGACCGGAGATGCCGCCGCCGTTGACCTTGAGGATGTAGTCGTGGTTCTTGGCGGCTTCGATGAGCGTGATCGGCTCGGTGACATCCCGAACCTGGTGAGGAAGGCCGTGGAAATACATCTCGACGGGCTTCTTGTTGACGGTAACCTTACCGTCGCCCTTCGGCAGCAGGCGGCACTGCGCGACGGAAGTTTTGCGGCGGCCGGTGGCCCAAATCGCTTCGTTCTTGCTCATGGTGTCCTTACTTGGCCTTCGGCGCGTTGGCGGCCGAATGCGGGTGCTTGTCTCCGACGTAAATCTTCAGGCGAACCATCTGCTTGCGGGCGAGGCGGTTCTTGGGAAGCATGCGTCGCACGGCCAACATCATGACGCGGCGCGGGTCCCGCTCCATCTGGCGCTTCATCGGCATGACGCGCGCACCGCCGGCGAAACCGGAGTGCGAGAAGTAAAACTTCTGGTCGATCTTATTGCCGGTCAGCTTGACCTGCTTGCAGTTCGTCACGACGACATAATCGCCGCAATCCACGTAATCGGTGTAGGTGACCTTGCCTTTTCCACGAAGTAGATCGGCGGCCTTCGTCGCGATGCGTCCGAGCACGAGGCCCTTCGCGTCGATGTGATGCCAGCGGCGAGTGATCGCCGCCTGGTGCGGAGGATGCATATAGCTGTTCTGAGGCATAGTAATGAATGTTACCAAATTCCCCGACGGGGAACAAGGGGCTTTTTAGATTAACGGGGCGGGCGCCGGGTGCCGAAAGTCTCGCCGTTGGGCGACTTCCAATACACCTCAAGCTTGAGTCTTGCGCGGGTGTAAACCGTGACCCCCGCAGGCGTCAACCGGCCGTCCCCATCGAACAGGCGCTTGCCGTCCCAATCCGTCAGCTTAAGCGCCCACTTGGCGCTCGCGCCCTTGGAAGCGAAATACTCAATGGCATCCTGAGTGATATGAAAAAGATACTTCTCGTAGCCTTCCTTCGTGAGCAGGCGCCTAGCGGTCTCCTTGCCGCG
>JAYTSX010000359.1:0-11407 GCA_043745445.1 Elusimicrobiota bacterium | reverse complement strand
CGGGACCTTAGGCCTATAAGGCCTAGGTCCCGGGCCTTCTCTTTTAATGGGTCCGTAGGCCCTGACAGGAAGGCCCTCCTCTGCTACACTGAATGCAGGTCGCGCCCCTCATGAAACCCCTCGCGCGTCGTGCCGCCGCCTCGATCGTCTGCGCCGCCATGCTCATGGCGCAGTGGCCCGCGTCGGCGTGGGCCGCCGCCGGAACTCCCGAGCCCAATCCCGCCGAGGCGATGAAGGCGTTGCGGTCCTTGGGCGTCTTTAAGGATGACGCCGACCCCCTGAAGTCCTATCTCCAAGGCCCCGACGGCAAGCTCACCCCGATCGGGCGTACCCTGTTCCTTTCGCTCCAGGCGCGCTACAACCCGGCTGAAGAGGTCGAGTCGATGAAGCCGATCTTCGAGCGACTGCGCAGCAACGGGACTTACACCGAGGCGCGGCAGGACGGCGCGGCGCGGGCCATGAAGATCTTCACGCAGAAATTCGGGGATATGGCTTCGGCGCCGTCGGGGAGCGTCGAGGAGGCCTTCCGCGACGGGGCGATGCGCGAGGCGCTGATGACCGGGGCCGCGATTCCCGATCCGCCGAAGGGCAATGCCTATGCGCAGATCGCGACGCCGGACGGTTACGAGTTCTGGGATAAGAATGGGCTCGCCTTCCGGATGACGGCCAAGCAGGTCACGACCTACAACCGCGAGTTGCAGAAGACTCAGCGCGCGATGAACATGGGCCGCCCGCCCCAGGCGGCGCCCATTCCCGAGACCGGCCGGTACAACTACGAGATGCTGCAGTACAGCTTTTGGCGCCTGAAGAACCAGGAGAACGATTACATCCGGGCGACGCGCATCGACAGCATGATCGCGATGGCTGAGCTCCTGGGCAAACAGTATCCGACCGACATGTGGTTTAACGAGGAAGGCCTCGAAGCGGACTTAATCCGACAGGCCAAGGCGAAGACCTACACCCACCAGGGCGAGACCTACAGCATCTACGATATCGTGGAGGGACGGCTCGTCGACGGCAAGCGCGTCGGGGGCAAGATGGCTCAGCGCCGCGCGTACATCGAGGGGTCTCGGCTCGCCGTTCTGCGCTTTGAGACGGACATGAACCGCTTTAAAAAGGCGGACACGATCTCCGACGCGCAGTTCGCCACTTTCACGCTGGATGAGCAAAACGCCCTGCGCTGGCTGAGCCTGACCGTCCTTGAGACCCAGGTGTTCCATGTGAAGAATCAGCGCGAGCGCGTTGATCCGACCTCGCCCGACGCGCAGGCGCTCATGAAGATGATCGATGAGTCGGACCTGACTCATGATCAAAAGGTGGCGTTTAAAGAGCAAGGGCTGCGGATAGTGACGCGCCTTGACGAGCTGAGGCAGATTCTCTCGCGGACGCGCGATGCGCTCAATCGATCGGACTACGCGGGAAGCTTGGACTCGGTGCAGGCCGCGCTCGCCGCCACGCAGAAGGAACTCGGCGACCTGTCGGTGGATTACGCCATCTACTTGGAAACGCTCTCCACCGCGTTCCTCGCCAAGAGCCAGGCCACGCATAAGGCCGCGGGCTATAACCCGTTTAAGCATCTGAACAACGGCGTCTCGGCGGTCTTGCGCGGTGCCTACAAGATGACGCCGTGGGGGACCAAATACGAAGAGGACATGAAGGCGATCGACGGCGACGGCAAAAACCCGGCGATGGCGAAGACCTTTACGGAGATCGCGGCGTTGATCGCGGGCGGCCGGCGCGAGGACTGGGTCGAGGCGCGTCGCCGGATCATCGCGATGAACCCGAAATCAGCCGAATACTCGATGAGCGGCACGGCCGGCGGTGATCCCTCGAAGGTCAACGACGCACTGCGCATCAGCTCGTCGTTGAGAGCCAATCATGATCGTCTCAGCTCGGTGGCCGAGACCAATAAGACGCTCGACGCGACTTCGAGCTTCGTGACCTGGACGATCAGCATCGCGCTCCTGGCGCCGCTGGCGCGCGCTTCGCTCAACGGGGTCGGCAAGCTCAGCGGCTTTGGCGGCGAAATGATCGCGAGCGAGCTCAAGGGCTTGTCCGGTGTCATGGTGCGGGGCGGCGGCTATGTCGTTCGGGCCGCCGGCGAAATCGCCAAGCACAGCGCGGCGCGCCTGGAGTCCCTTGAGCCGAACATCGCCAACGTCAAGTCCGTCGCGGGCGAAAACGCCTTTGCGCAGTATCTCGTGTCCAGCGGCTACCGCGCGATGAGCGTGGCGCATCGCCAGATCGTGTTCACTGGCCTGTCCGGCGGCATCTCTGCGGGTTTCACGGCCGGGACCCATCTGTGGGACATGGGCGCCAAGCGCATCGGCGGCGTGAACATCGCCGGTTGGCAAGCCATCGAGCCTGGGCATACGATGTTCTCCGAAGATTTGTCGGGCTTGGGCAAGGCCGCCGTGGCCGGCTTCAAGGGCGGAGCGTGGTGGGCCAACGACTCCCTCGATTTCGGCTGGTTCCGCATTCCCACCGCCGCGCTCGGTTATGTCGGACTGCCGTCTACCGTGTTCGACGGCACGCGCGCCGCCAAATATATGGAAATCGTCGGCAGCCGCGGCGTGGTCGGCTCGGCGACGACCATGATCAGAGGCCCGGCGGCCCTGGAGGCCGCGGCGGCTTCAGGCAAGATGGGGCTCCTGGAGAGCCTGGGCGAGGCGAAGATGATCACGGGCAAGCCCTTGTTGGCCTTCGGCTTGAGCATGGCCGACAACGTGGCCAAGTACGCGCTCTTCAGCCAGGGCGCGAGCTGGGTCGGCAAGCAGTACGCCTGGTACGTGCAGACCAATGTGCCGCTGACCGTGCCGTTCGTCGGCGTGATCAACACCCCCGAGCAGGATCTCGAGCGCCGCATCAAGCACACCAATCATATCGGCAACGCCTGGCTTGAGTCACCCCTGTGGATGGCGATTCCGACCCATGCGGCTCACGGAGCGCGCGATGCCGGCCCGTACATGCAGACGAAAGAGGGCATGCGCCAGTACGACATGGTCAGCAAGGAGTACCCCAACGGCCGCACGAACGAGTACGCCAACGCCCCCGTCGACAAGAAGCTGCCGTTGGAGCGCGTCAAGCCGCCCCTGTCGCAGCGCTTTTTCGAGGCGCGCTACGGGGCCGACCCGCCGACGGCGGAGTGGATCGTGACGAAGCAGGTCAAGGAGATGGGCCAGCTCAAGGAGGTTCAGCGCCTCGCCAATGAGGGCGGCGTCGTCAATCCGATCGAGCTGATGGCCGTGCGTGAAATGGAGGCGGGCCAGAGCACTTTCCGCACCTTGAATGTCACCGAGGAAGTCCAGAAATTCGCGTACGAGGTCGCGACGGAAGGCCTCGTCGCCCAGCCGAAGAATTCGATGCTGGCTCTTAAGATCGAACCCGGCAGGAGCGTCCCGGGCTGGGGAAAAATCACGCCCGAGATTCAGATCGAGATCGCCAAGGCTCTGTACCGCGCGGAAGTCAACCTGGGTGAGAAGATTTCTCCGGAGCTGCACACCAAGGTCCGCGAGGTTCTTAAGGACCATCTGTTGGCGAACCTGCCGATCGGCGAGGCGGGTAAGGCCCTGCGCGCCGCGGTGGTGGACCTGCCGCTTGATTCTCCGAAGCTCGACGCGGCGCAGAAGGCGGCCATCGACAAGGTTCTCGCGTGGGAAGGGAATGCGATCAGAGTGGAAGAGCTGAGGGCGAAGCAGGCGGCCTTTGAGAAGTCTCCCGACACGGCGAGCGCGCTGACGGCGAAGGAGACAGAAGCGCTTGCCCTCGGTGAGAAGAGCTATGTCGAGCTGACCGCGTCGCTGCGCCAAACCGCCGAAGCTCAGCTCAAGGCCGGCGAGCTGTCGCCTAAAGAGGCGAAAGCCCTCTCCGCGCTCTACGACTACATCGATACCGGCCACGAGCGCTTCAACAGCTTTAACCGTCCGGAAATCGTCAGGTCCCAGGCCGATATTATCTTCGGCGCCATCCGCATCGAGTATGCGGAGCGCCCCGAGATGCTGGCCTTGATCGAAAAATATAGCAACGAGGTTCATACCTGGGCCGAGAGCCGCCGGGGTATGGTCGCCGAGCTTCCCGGGGCGAGCGAGCACAATCTGTCGGTGCTCATCGGGCGCCTGCAGCGTGAGCTGAAGGCGACCGCCCAGGCCGCGCCCGGCAAGTATGCGCCGTCCGAGATTACGGCTCTCAATAAGTCTCTACAAGATGTCAACACCTCGGCCTGGGTCGTGCGCGACGCGAAGGGCAGCGCGATCCCCAGCTGGCGTGCCAAGCAGTATGTTCGCTTGATGCAGGCGTTCCTCGGTGAGGGAGGCCACCCCACATTCGTCCGGGAGTCGACGGAAAGCATCTTTGAAGGCGTGCGCAAGGAGCATGCAGGCCGCGCCAAGATGCTCGGTGTCGTTGACGGCATCGAGATAGATGTCAACGCCTGGATCAAGAGCCGCGAAGCGGCGAGCAAGACGGCGACGCCTAAGGAGCTGGCGAAGCTGGAAGAGGCGGGAATGGGCGCGCTTATCGACAAGATCGACGCGCGTCTGAAGTCCGCACCCGGCGATCTCACGGTGAAGGAAACCGCGGTGCTCAGCGACCTCGTGTCGAACATCGGGGGCTTGGACCGTCAGGGCCTGCACTACGGCATCCTCAACTCCGGCCGTCAGGGGAAAACGGTCCAGCTGTTCGTCAAGGCGCCGACCAGCCTCGGCAAGACCTTGCTCGCCTATGAGGGCCTGCTCCCGTACCTGGAGGCCGAGGCGGCCGTCAGCAAGCGCAAGGTCATGTTCCTCACCTTTAATACCAAGCTGCAAGCGCAGGCGGAGTTCGACTTCCTTGCCTTCAACAAGTTGGGCTCCGAGGTCAAGTTTGAGACCTACGAAGGCTTGAAGACGATGATCGCCGAGGGCAAGACCAAGGGCCAGAACATCGTTGAAAAGTACCTTTTGCTTCAGGACGAGATGGACGCCGCCGGTCAACAGCCCGCGCTGACCATCGGCATGGTCTCCGGCCGCGTCACTCGCCTCAACGGTCAGACGACCGCGCTCAATGAGAGCAATGCGGGCGTCTCCTGGGCGGTCGAACGCCTCGACACGATTCGCGCCGAGGCCGCCGATGTTCAGGCGCAGAGAATCAAGAGCGTGGTGTCGGGCCTGTCCGAGGCGCATGTGGAGAAGGGCAAGCTCGGCGCGATCAGAACCGCCGCCAACGATGTCCTCGAGGCGGTCGGCGATCTCAAGCGGGCGAAGGGTCCCGCCGAGACCGCGCTGGCAGAGAAGGCCATCGAGACGGGCATGTCCAACCTGCGGCGCTTGAGCGCGGGCCTGCCGGCGTCAGAGGCGGAGGCGGCGAACACGATTAAGGCCGGGCTGGGGCGCATGACCGAGGCGCTCGCGGAGCGCCCCTCGGAGAACGCCGCGCGACGCCTGGGCATCGCCGAGGAGATGGTGGACGCGTTCGCCAGCCAGAGCCGACTGATGGATCTGGTCAACACCGATAAGGGGCTCACGCGCCTGCCGCTGGAAGCGCGCAAGGCGCGCATGGCTCTCGAGGCCAAAATCGAGCGAATCGGTAAGAATCTGGCCGAGGCCGAGGCGTCCGGAACCAAGGAAGGCGGGCGTCGCGCGAGCCTGCTGCGTGAGCAGCTCGAATTCGCGCGCCTGGAGAAGTCGAAGGTTGAGTACCTGGACGGCATGGACGCTTCTTCTCGGTTGATCAGCCGCGATGAGCAGATCGCCGCCATCCGGTCCGGGCAGACGCCCTCAGAGCGTCTGATGGTCAATCCGAAGCTTGCGAAACTGATGCGCGAATCCGTCGAGCTCGAGGCGAAGGGCACGCCCGAAGCGCAGGCGAAACGGGCGGTCGTCGATGGCCGTCTCGATCAACTTCTCAAGTCGATGGGCCCCTCCGACGCCTCCGCTGTGAAGGCTTACCGTCTTAAAACGATTGAGGCCTTAAGCATCGACCGGGAGATCGCCAAGGCCCGAACGGAGATCGAGACCGCGAAGAAAGCCAAGGAGCCGACGGACGCCCTCGAGAGCCGATTGTCCACGCTCAGCGCGAGCCGCGAGGCGTCGAAGGGAGAGCTGCGGGTTCTCGAAACGGGGATGGGCGCGGTCAAATCGACGCCCAAGCTCGACGCCCTCGTCCGCGAGTCCGAGGCGCTCGACGCCGGCATGACGCCGGAGCGCCGCGCCGCACATCAGGAGTACCGCGCGCTTCTTGAGCAGAACAATGCATTGAGCACCAAGATCGGCGAGGCGGACGCGGCGGGCCGCCCCGCGCTTGAAGCGGAACGCTCGACCGTTCGTTCGCGCCTGCGCTCCATTGAGCTCGACCTCAGCGCGAACCCGGCCAAGGGCGACTTGGGCGGAACTTTGCGCCGCATTCAACTGCTGTCCAATGAGGCCGGACGCATCGAGAAGCAGCTCATCGCGTCCGGAGACACGGGCGGCCTTAAGGCCCAGCTCAAGCAGATTCGCGGCGAGGAAAAAGCTCTGCGGCGCGAGGCGCGCACCGAAGTCATGAAGCGTTTTGACGAGGCCGGCGCGGACATCATCGCGCTGACGCGCGAAGGCAAGCCCGGGTGGGACTCAAAGGTGAGCCGCCTGCTTGAGCAGCGCCGGGCCCTGCAGGAGGCCTTCGCGGGCGACGAGAGCGCCATGTACGGGGCCTACCGGAACATGAAAGAGAGTGTGCGACCGATCGCTGAGAATCCCACTTTGACGGAAAAGCCTTATGAGATTCCGGGCGGCGAGGGCCAGGAGCCCGCCCAGGTGCTCAAGCGCGCCGATTTCCTGATCGAACGCGCCCGTACGATCGAGACGAAGGCGAAGGGCGGCAGCGCGGGCCCCATCGAGCTGGCCCTTATTAAGGCACGCGCGGAGACCGAGGCCCTGTCGGCGGCAAGCGGCTCGAAGGAGTTCTTCGCGGCGCGCGACCACCTGCGCAAGCTCGAGATCGATGTGCTTCGCGCCGACAGCTTCCACACGGCGGATATCCTTCTTGGTCAGATCGACGGCGCCCGCATCGCCCCCGTCACCAGCCTCAAGCTCCTGTGGCAGGTCTTCACGGGGACTTTGCCCGACGCTCCGGCCGAAGGCATGGGCCTGACGCGCTTTCACGCCGCGAAGATGCTGGAAGCTCTCTTCCAGGACCCGATGATGCCGGCTCACCAGCGCGACAACTTGATGTGGTCGTACCTGGGCTCGTTGCTGCTCCCTAAAGGCGTGACCGGGCGCGGCTCTTATGTCCGCTCTGAGCTCATCAATATGGTCCAGGGCTTTCACGACAGCGCCGCCGGCGTGCGCGTGGACAACAAGACGGGCAAGTTCAATGTCGTGCACAACGGCCAGTGGTTTGAGTCGATGGACAACGCCTCCCGGCGCTGGTGGGAGCTTGAGTACGGCACGGACCTGACCTTGCCCTACACCCACAACTCGATGAGCACGATCAAGGACGTCACCACGAACAAGAAGTCCTACTTCATCTCGCTCTCGGGCACCGCGGGCAATAAGTTCGAGGCCCATCTGCGCGCCAACAAGATCTCCGTCGTCGGCGAGGGCTCCTCGATGCCGAAGAACGTCCTGCTTGAGGTCGTCAACACGCCCGAGCAGCGCATGGCGCGCGTCACGCGGACGCTGGAGACGCTGCTGAAGGCGACCGAGGACCAGGCCGTGCTGCGCAAGTCCGATATCATCCCAGCCGACGCGAAGGCGGGCATCCAGGAGTACATGACGGCGCGCGGGCTCAAGCCCGGCGATCCTCACGTCTTCCAGATCAGCCAGGTGCCCGGCGAGGCGGCCCAGAACTTCCTGCACGGAATCCGCGCGACCCAAAAGAACACCGGCCTGATCGTGCTCAGCGTCTCCAACACGCGCGAGCTGCGTAAGGTCGAGAAACAGCTCAAGAGGGCCGGCCTTGAGCAAAGCGAGATCGCCAAGGTGTTCGCCGACACCGAGTACCTTCGCCAGAACGTGCCTGAGGCGAATGTCCTGCGCCAGATGAACATCGACGGTCTTACGACCGGCAAGGTCAAGGTTCTTATCCTGGACACGCGCGTCGGCGGCCGCGGCCTGGACCTGAACTTCAAGGGCGAGCGCAACTCGATGGCGCCCGACGCCTTCCGCGGCTACACGAATTTCGAGATGCTCGTCCTCGGCCCGGAGGAGATGTCGGCCGTCCACATGGTTCAGGCCATGGGCCGCATCGACACCGGCCGCACCTTGAGCCAGGCGCCGCGCCAGTTCTCCCTGCTCATGGACATCGAGACCGCGAAGGTGGAGGCGGTATTCCGCGATATGTTCGAGGGCAAATCCGTGGATGTGTTCCCCGAGCGCTCGTTCTTCCTCGAGATGCGTAAGGACCCGGTGTTCCAGGAGTTCACGCGGACCCATGGCGGCCGTATCGACTGGGTGACATTCAACGATTACATCCAGGCCCGTGCCGCCGACGGCACGGAAGCGGGCGAGCAGCTGGCACAGCGCGCCGAGAAGGCCGTGCGCGAAAGCCTGAGCCGCCGCAACCTCGAGGTCGAGGAGAACCTGCTGATCCAGTCTCAGGTGGTCACCAGCAAGCCCGTGACGGAAAGCAAGAACCCCGCCCTCGATCGCATTCGTTAATCAGCTAGAATCAGGAATGCCTTCCTGGAACGAAGTCGAGGCGCGCCTTGTTAAGCTGGGCGTCCGCCCCGGCGACCTGACCGAGACCTTCACGCGCTCCGGTGGCGCGGGAGGGCAGAATGTCAACAAGGTGGAGACCGCGGTGCAACTGGTCCACCTTCCGTCCGCAATCGCGATACGATGCTCCGAAGAGCGCTCCCAGGGCCAGAACCGCCTCATCGCCCGCGAGCGCCTGGCCGACCGCCTGGAGGGCCTGGCGCGCGATCGCGCCGCCCGCGTGCGCCACGACGCCGAAAAGGCGCGCCGGACCAAGCGGGGCCGCTCTCGCAACTCAAAGAAAATCACTGTGGAGGCCAAACGCCGCCGTTCGGGCGTGAAACAGGGCCGCGGCAATTGGCGGGGGGAAGATTAATTATGGCTCATGCTCTCGACGCCGTCCGCTTTCTGCTCAGCGATACCGATCCGGCCAAGCTGGGCGCGAGCCTCGCCGAGGTCGCCTTTGTCGGCCGCTCCAACTCCGGCAAGAGCACGATGATCAATGCGCTGTGCCGCAAGGACCTGGCGCGCACCTCAAGCACGCCCGGCCGTACGCGCACGATCAATGTCTACGAGGCCGGAGCCCAGCGCCGCATTGTGGACCTTCCCGGCTACGGTTTCGCGACCGGCCCGGCCTCCTCGCGTGAAGGCTGGGGCGCCATGATCGAAAACTACCTCATGGGCAGCAAGACCTTGGTCGCGATCTATGTATTGGTGGACGCGAAGCTTGGGCCGACAAAGCTTGATCTTGAAATGCTGCGTTGGCTCCAAGCTGAACGCCTACCTTGGCGCGTCGTCGCGACGAAATGCGACCAGGTCAAGCGCAGCGCGGCGCTGACGCGGCGCCGCGAGGTGGCGCAGGCCGTGGGCCTGATGCCGGAAGCCATGGCCTGGGTCAGCTCCCAGGAAGGCACCGGAATCACGGAGCTGCGTAATGAAGTGGCCAAGCTCATCGGCGTCGCCGGTCAAAAAAGCTAGAGAGGTCGCCATGACTCTGATCCGCCTGATCCCGGTTCTTCTCATCCTGCTCGGCGTGTCCGCGTCGAGCGCGCCCGTCGCCGATCCTAATCTTTGGCTTGAGGACATCGAAGGCGTCAAGGCGATCGACTGGGTGAAGGAGCGCAATAAAACCTCGCTCGCGGAGCTTGAGGGCGACAAGCGTTACGAGCCGCTTCACCAGGAAATACGCGCGATCCTCAACGCGCAGGACCGTATACCCGCTCCCGCTTGGCGAGGCGGCATGATCTATAATTTTTGGCAGGACGCCGATCATGTGCGGGGCCTGTGGCGCCGTTCGACGCTCGCGGAGTACCGCAAGAAGGACCCCAAGTGGGAGATTCTGCTCGATTTCGACAAGCTCGGGCGCGACGAGGGCGAATCTTGGGTCTATAAGGGGGCCGAGTGCCGCGCTCCTCGCTACACGCGCTGCCTCGTCAGCCTTTCGCGAGGCGGCAAGGACGCCGTCGTCGTTCGTGAGTTCGACACCGAACGCTCAACCTTCGTCGCGCGCGGCTTCGACGTTCCCGAGGCCAAGCACCGGCTCGAGTGGCTGGGCGACGACGAGATCCTCATCGGCTCGGACTTCGGCCCCGGATCCCTGACCAAGGCCGGCTACCCGCGCACCATCCGACGCTGGGCCCGCGGCGCCGCGCTGTCCTCGGCCCCGGTCGTTTTCGAGGGGCTCGAATCCGATGTGTCGGTCGATCCCGCGTCTTTTGAAAACGCGAGCGGCCGCTTCGTCATGATTCAGGTATCAAAAACATTCTTCGAGACGGAATATCACCGCCTTACACCCGACGGCAAACTCCGCCGCCTGGCCCTGCCGCTCGACACGGAGATCGATGACTGGGACGGCAAGCGTCTGTATGTGCGCCTGCTTAAGGATTGGACCGTCGACGGCGCGACGCGCAAAGCCGGCTCTTTGATATCAATCCCCGACGATGCTTACGAAGAAAATGCGCTCGCCGGCAAGGTCGAGACCGTCTATTTCCCGAACTCCCGCTCCTCGCTGGCCTCCGCCTTCTTCGTCGGCGGAACCCTGCATCTTCTGATCCGCGAGAACGTCGTGACGCGCCTCTACACCGCGGAGCGCGAGGGCGCCGCCTGGAAAAGGACCTTGGTGCTTCTGCCCGACAACGGGACGATCACCATCGCCGCCACCGACCCTTACCGGCCCGAGCTGTTTGTCAGCTACACCTCATTCCTTATCCCGTCCGCGCTCACCTTGATCCCGATGCCCGGCGCCGCGCCGGAAGCGCTCAAGAGCCTGCCGCCGCGTTTTAATGCCGAGGGCCTTGAAGCGAAGCAGCTCGAGGCGACGAGTGCTGACGGCACCAAGATCCCGTATTTCCTCGTGCGGCGCAAGGACGCGCCCATCGACGGCACGACGCCGACCTTGCTGTACGGCTACGGCGGATTCCAGGTCGTTTATGGCCCCGCCTATCTCGAGACCGCGGGCAAAGCCTGGCTCGAGCGCGGCGGCGCCTACGCGCTCGCCAATATCCGCGGCGGGGGGGAGTTCGGGCCCGCGTGGCATCAGGCCGCGCTCAAGAAAAATCGCCCGCGCGCTTTCGAAGACTTTGAGGCCGTCGCGTCCGATCTCATCGCGCGCAAGCTCACCAGCGCTCGACGCCTGGGCATCATGGGCGGCAGCAACGGCGGACTTTTGGTGGGGGCGGCTCTCACGCGCCGTCCCGAGCTCTTCCGCGCGGTCGTCTGCCAGGTCCCGTTGCTCGATATGATGCGCTACAACAAGCTCC
>JAYTSX010000358.1:0-3085 GCA_043745445.1 Elusimicrobiota bacterium | reverse complement strand
TGAAATTCAACTCTCCGGGCAAGGCGGCACCCGCCACCGCCGCGCCGAAGAAGAGGGCGTAGCCGCCATCTTCAAAATGAGGAAGGCCCCGATTCGCTTTAAGCGAATCGGGGCCTTCCCTTTTTACGGGGAGGTCTCCTAGTAGACGATCCCCTTTTTCGCGGCCTGCACCTTCAGCGCGTCCACTAGACGCGTGTCGAAGGAGTCCGCACGCTTCGCCCCCGGCTGATTCTTCAGCCAAGAGGCGCGCGCCTGCGCCAAACCATCCATTTCCTTCTTGAGCTTCTTGCGCTCCGATGAAATTTCCTTAAGGCGCGCATCGCGCTGATCGGCCGGCATGTCGCGCAGGGCATCCGGAAGGTCCTCTTCCTTAACATCCTTCAGCGCCACGCGGTTCTCCTCGACGGCCGCGGCAAGATCGGACGCGCCCGTAAAGCCCGCGCGCGCCTTGTACTCCGCGCGCTCCGCCGCGGCCGGCGCCGACGCCATGCCGCGCACGGCCGAGGCAAGCGACATCTCCCTCAGCGCACCGGCCTTCCCCCCGCCGAACGCCAGGCCCGTGCCTTCAAGTTTCACCGAGAGCGTCGCCATTTTTTCGTCGAACGGCGTCGCGACCGCGATCATCCCGCCATCTTGCGCAACCGGGAGGAGCCGCCCCTCGCCGAGGCGCGAGATGCGGCTGAAGGCGACCGTCGCCTGCGTGTCCGACCCGCATTGCACCGAGTTGACGATAAGCCCGCGGCGCACGGCCTTCTGCATCACCGCGGCGAGCGTCGGCGCCTCGGCGTAGTCTTCGTGCGGGGGCGCGTCGCCAACGAGATAAACCACCTTGAATGTCTTGGGGTCCTTGCTCCACGCGATATTCTCCACCGCGGCATCAAGCCCCGCGATCACATGCTCGGGCCCGTCGCCGCCGCCCTCGGCCTGAAGCGAGAGCAGGTCTTTGTAGGTGTTGTCCAAGTTCTCGGACAGGTCGAACACCTTCGTGACATACGCGTCGCCCTTGTCGCGAAACGCGACGAGGCCCATCTTGACCCTCGGCGCCGGACGCCCCTTCGCGATCTCATTGGCGATGGCCCAGATGCGCTGCTTCGCGCCCTCGATGAGCCCGCCCATGGAAGAGGTCGTATCGATGACGAACACGACCTCAACGCTGGGCCGTGTGACGGCGTCCGCCGCCCGTCCGAACGAAACAACCGTCAACAGCATCGCCGCGACCAGCCCAAGTTGAGTTTTCATGTTTCCCGCCTCCCCCGGCCTTTAGCCGTTCGGGTTGAGACCCAACCGGGGCATAGAAGTTCCAAAACCGCGGCTGCGGGACAGCGTCGCTTTTTACGATTCTATTCCCCCGTCCGGGGTTTTGAGCAAAAAATTGCTCAAAACCCTCGTCGAGAGAATAAAAACAGAAAAAAGACCGGCCAGGCGCGTAGGCCTTCTTCCAGTCCCTCTCTAGGCCATCGGCCCCAAGATGAAAATGGTTTGAGGAGTTAAAATATCCCCACATGAAAACCATGCGCGCCTCCCTCGTTTTGATTTTGGCTTTACAGCCGTTAGCTCAAGCACAAATGATCGGAATCCGCGCCGGTTCAGTGTCGTTGGTGCCTTCATTCGGTCTTCCCAGCCAGCCATCCGGTCTCCCCTTGAGTTCTCCATCCGTTGCCGTTCAAAATCCGTCGCTGTCCCCGTCACTGTCGCCCTCCATTCCTTCCCTCGCCCCCTCTCTATCTGTCATCATGCCTGCCGCGGCCGTTCCCGCTAAAGCCATGGAACCCATCAAACCTTCTCTTGCCCTACCCGCTCTCCAGTCCGCCGCCGCGACTCCCGACCAACCCGATCGTTCCGGCCAGGCCTTTGATGGTGAAGCCGCGAAGCGGCCCGCGGCCGATGACGCTCCGGTCCCCGCGTCCGCATCCGAGGCCGCGGCTCCAAGTCTGTCGCTGCCCGTAAAAACCTTCAAGCTCTCCAACGGACTGACCGTCGTTGTGCATACGGATAAAACCAGCCCCGTCGTCGCCGTTTCCGTCACTTATAAAGTCGGCTCCCAAAACGAGACCCAGGGCCTCTCCGGCTTCGCCCATCTCTTCGAGCACCTGATGGCCCAAGGCACGAAAAGCCTCAAACCCCGCGAGATCTCCCACCTCATCGAGTCCAACGGCGGCGTGCGCAACGCCTACACGATGCGCACCAACACGACCTACCACTCCGTCGTTCCCAAAAGCGCGTTGAAGACCGTGCTCTGGGCGGAAGCCGAGCGCATGAGCACCTTGAATGTGGACGAGCGCGCGCTCGCGCTCGAGAAGCAGGTCGTGCTCGAAGAGATGAGCCTGCGCTACACAAACTCCGCCTACGCAAAAGCCCGCGACGCCGGCATGGCCGAGACCGCGTTCGGAAAATGGGAAAACCAGCACACCACGATCGGCGAAGCCGCGGATGTCCGCAACGCCCGCCTTGAAGATGTCCGCGCGTTCTACCTGTCGCACTACGCGCCCAACAATGCGGTGCTCTCCTTGGCCGGGGATGTGACCGAGGAGGAAGCCCGCGAGCTTGCGGAGCGCTTCTACGGTCCGCTTGCGCCGCGCGTCATCGCGCCCGCCCCCGATCTCACCGAGCCGCGCATGACCGGCGAGACCCGCCGCATCGTCGAGGATAAGTTCGCGAAGGTCCCCCTCTTGATGACCGCCTGGAACGCGCCCGCGCGCGGCACGAAGGACTACTGGGCGCTGACCGTGCTCGGCGAAATCCTGGGCGCCGGCGAGGACAGCCCGCTGTACCGCGCGCTCGTCAAGGACGCGAAGATCGCCCTCTCGGTGAATACCAATTTCCCCTGGTGGACCGGCCCGTTTAATCCCGGAGGCCCGGACCTCTTCGGCCTGATGGCCTCGCTCAAGCCCGGAGTCGGCACGGACGCGGTGCTGAGCCTCGCCGACGCGGTGCTCGCGAAAATGGCCGCGGAAGGCCCGACCGCGGAGCAGCTCGCCGCCGCCAAGACGACGCTCGAGCTGTCCTGGACGAAGGACCTCGAGCAGCTCATCGACCGCGCGAAGAACATGGGCTCCTACGCCGCGATGGTCGGCGATCCGCAGAA
>JAYTSX010000357.1:0-3088 GCA_043745445.1 Elusimicrobiota bacterium | reverse complement strand
GGCTCAGCATCTGCACGCCCTGCTTGGCGGCCTTCTCGATCATGGCGACATGCTTGTCGATCATCTTCGTCTTGATCTGCTGCATGGTGTACTTCGGCGGAAGCCAGTCGCACTTCGCCTGGATGAGTCCGCATTTCACGATTCGGGCCATATAATCCTCCCTGTTATTTCTGGATGCGTCGGTTGAGCTGGGCGAGCCGTTCCACGACCGGCGGCACGCCGAAGAAGCGCTTCTCGAAATGGAGCACGGTGGTGTCGTCGATCGGCAGGCGGAGCTGGTAGGTGTTGTCGTCTTCGTTGTGCTCGAACTGAGTGCCGTAGGTCTGCGGCAGGCCGATGGACATCAGAAAGCGGTCGAGGGTTGCGGCGGCGAGCCAGCGCGAAGGACGGTGCCCGTTGATCGCGGCGACCGTCGCCAGGCGATGCGCCGATAGGAATTCCTTGGGCTCAGTGCCGTGCAGGAAAAGGACGGCGGCGTGGTACAGATCGTTGGAGGTGTTGACGCTGCCCTGGCCGATCATCGTGACGAGCTCGCGGCGACGCTCGCCGTCGCGCAGCTTGAGCGCGTCGACCTCCGCGACGGAGCTGTAGACCGCCTCGCGGTCCTTTTGATCGGCCGCGTACAGATCGTCAAGGCGCAGATTGTCGGTTTCCGGAGGCATTCTAGTGTCGGCGGTAGACTTCGCCGTAACCCTTCATACCATTCTTCGTGTAGTCTTCCCAGGTCAGCGGCTTGAGGCCGGTGTCGACGGGCTTCATGGTGATGCAGCTGTCGACGGGGCAGACAAGCGAGCAAAGGTTGCAGCCCACGCAGTCGGCCTGAAGCACGTGGGGTTTGCGGTTGCCGTTCTTGCGGTCGATGGCGATGCACTGATGCGTGGTGTCGTTGCAGGAGACATAGCACACGTCGCAGGAGATGCACTTGGCGGGATCAATGGACGCGACGCTCTTGTAGTGAAGGTTGAGCTTCTTCCAATCCACGATGCGCGGCGCAGACTTGCCGATGAAGTCGGTGGTTTTGGCGAATTTTTGTCTCCGCATCCAGCCTTCGAGCCCGGCGTTTAAGTCCTCGATGATGCGGAAGCCATGATGCATCACGGCCGTGCACAGCTGTACAGAAGAAGATCCTAAGAGCATGAATTCGACCGCATCCGACCAGATCGAGATGCCGCCGATGCCGGAGATGGGAAGCCCGGAAGTTTCCGGGTCGGTGGCGATTTGGCTTACCATGTTGAGGGCGATGGGTTTGACCGCAGGGCCGCAGTAGCCGCCGTGGGAGATCTGGCCCTCGACGGCGAATTTAGGGATTTGGGTTTCGACGTCGATGCCCATAATCGAGTTGATCGTGTTGATCAGCGAAACGCCGTCGGCGCCCCCCTGCTTAGCCGCGCGCGCCGCGAAGCGCACATCGGCGACGTTGGGCGTCAGCTTAACGAGCACGGGGACCGTGGACACTTCCTTGACGAACTCAGTCACCATCTTCACGTACTCAGGGACCTGACCGACGGCCGCACCCATGCCGCGCTCGGACATGCCGTGCGGACAGCCGAAGTTGAGCTCAATGCCGTCTGAGCCCGCGTCGCACACTTTCTTGGTGATCTCGTGCCAGGCTTGTTTCTCGCACGGCACCATGAGGGAGGCGATGACCGCTCGGTCTGCGAAGCGTTTCTTGACCTCGTAGATCTCTTTTAGGTTCGTCGCGAGAGGGCGGTCGGTGATCAGCTCGATGTTGTTAAACCCCGCGAGTTTCTGCGTGCCGAGGTCCATCGAGCCGTAGCGCGAGGACACATTGACGACGGGCGGGTCTTGGCCGAGCGTCTTCCAGACCGCGCCCCCCCAACCGTACTCGAAGGCGCGCATGATCTGCGCGCCGGAGTTGCTCGGCGGCGCCGAGGCGAGCCAGAAAGGGTTCGGCGATTTAATGCCGCCGCAGTTCACGGAGAGATCGGGCTTGAGTCGGGGCTTCATTCTTCGCTCCGGGGGACGATGGGCGCGATCTTGCGGCCGTCAATGGTGGTGATCCAATACTCGTTATCGGCGTGAGGCTTCTGGCTCGGGAAAAGCTCACGGAAGATCCCCCAAGCGGCGCGCTTGCCGTCGGCGGCGGCATTTACGACCTCCTTGCCGCCATTGACGGCGTCGCCGCCCGCGAATATTTTCGGCTTCGAAGTCGCCAGCGTTTCGGCGTTCACCTTGAGGCGGCCGTCCTCGTGCTGGGCCAGCCCGAAGGCTTTGGCGAGCGCGAAATGCTTCGTCTGGCCGATCGCCTTGATGACGCGGTCGCAGGCGACGATGAGCCCCCCTTCGAACTCGACGCCTTCGACTTTCTTCTTACCGAGGACGCGCTTGGGGACGGCGTTCGTCAGGATCGTGGCCCCGTCCGTTTTGGCGAGCAGGATCTCGAAGTCGTAGGCGGACATGTCCGCGGCCCCGCGGCGATAGGCGAGCGTCACCTTGGCGGCGCCCGCGCGCACGGACTGCGTCGTCGCGTCGATCGCGGTGTTGCCCCCGCCGATGACGACGGTGGACTGGCTCGTGGGGACGCCCTTGCCGCCCTTGGCCTTCACGCGTTCGATGAAGGAGAGCGCGTCGATCACGCCGGGCAGTTCCTCGCCCGGCACGCCGAGTGTGCGCGTGTCGGAGAGGCCGATACCCACGAACACGGCGTCGAAATCGTTGAGCAGGTCGTTGACGGGCACGTCCTTGCCGATCTCTTTGCCGGTGATGACGTCGCACCCGAGCTTGAACAGAAATTTCATTTCTTCGATAGCCGTCGGCTGGGACATCTTGTACTCGGCGACGCCGTAGGTATTGAGGCCGCCGGGAAGCTTGCGCTTCTCGAAGATCGTGACCGCAAATCCCAGCCGGCGAAGGTAGGCCGCGCACGAGGCGCCGGCCGGGCCGGCGCCGATGATCGCGACGCGCTTGCCGTTGTCCTTGCCGGGGTTAAAGGGCGGCTCTCCGGTCGCGTACACGGCGTCGGTCGCGTGGCGCTGGAGGCGCGCGATCTGGATCGGCTTTTCCTGCCAGTCGTGATAGACGCAGGCGCCCTCGCACAGCACCTCGACGGGGCAAACGCGAGCGCAGG
>JAYTSX010000356.1:0-39050 GCA_043745445.1 Elusimicrobiota bacterium | reverse complement strand
CGAACACGCACCGGTGCGAGTTCGCGCTACTCAGGTCCGGTTAAATGGATACCCCGTGGTTCTCGATTCTTTGCCGAAGCGGTTCGCGCGGGGAACTTTTTCGGGGGGTCAATCGTATAAAGGGATGGGAATCCTGCGTCGGCCGCTTTTCTGGGTTGTAGTGGCCGGCGTTGTGGCCGCGATGATCGCGCGCCGCACCGGGGCGCTGGCGCCGGCGCGAGACGAGGGGTGGCGCGAGGCGGGGCTGGCGGGCCCGGTGCGCGTCTCGGGCATGCTGGACGCGCCGGTGCGCCAGACGCGGCGCGGTTGGCGTACGCGTCTGGCCTTCACCTCGCCCTCGGGAATTCAGCGCGCGCTGGTGTGGTTGCCGCGCGGGCGCGGGATCGGCGACTTGGAGAAAGGCCGCGAGGCGGTCATCGCCGGGAAACTGCGTCCGCCAAGACGACCGCGCGATCCCGGAGATTTCGACGAGGCGGGAGCGCTTGAGGCCGCCGGCTGCGCCTGGGTGCTTCACGCGCGAGAGGTCACGGTGTCTTCCACCGCGGCGTCTCTCATATATTTGCCGTGGGCCTGGGCTCAGCGCGCGCGGCTGTCCGCCGAGGGCTCATACCAACGCCGTCTGCCGCCGGAGCGGGCCGCTTTGCTCGCGGGCATCGCGCTTGGCGACGCGGGGGCTTTGTCCGATGAGCTGGCGAAAGCGGTGCGCGACGCGGGGGCCACGCACCTGCTCGTCGCGTCAGGCTCGAACATCGGCTTTGCGGCGGCGGCCGCGGCGCTGTTTGGGCTCGGGGTGGGTTTAAGGCCGGGGCCTCGCGCCGCGCTGACGCTTGGGGCGGCGGGCTTTTATACCTTGATGACCGGCGCCGATCCGCCGTGCGTGCGCGCGTGGGTGATGCTCACCGCGGCGCTTTTGGGGCGCGCTCTTGGACGCGAGACGACGGCGTCCGCGGCGCTGACTTGCGCGGCGGCGGTGATGCTCGCCGTCGATCCGGCGTCGGCATTGTCTCCAAGTGCTGTCATGAGCGTCGGGGCCTGTGCGGCGATCATCTGGGCCGGGGGAACCGCGGAGCGGGCGGCACCGGCGGCCTGGCCGAGTCTTGCTCGCGCGGGGGTTGCATTGTTTTTGATCAGCGCCGCCATCGCCGCCGCGCTGTGGCCGCTGTGGATATCCATTTTCGGACGGGCCTCGCTCGTCGGGCCGTTCGCAAATCTCATTCTGGTTCCGCTGTCGGGGCCGCTGCTCGCGGGAGGATTCGCGCTGTGGGCGGCCGACGCGTGGCTGCCCATCGCAGCACCCGTGGCGACGAAGCTTGTCGGCGTGGGCCTGTGGATTTTCGAGCGGACCTGCGTACGCGCTGCGGCACTTCCCTGGGCGACCGTCGAACTGCGGCCGTGGACCGGAACGGAGATCGCGGCGTGGGCGCTGCTTCTCGCAGGCCTGACGCTGTGGCCGCGAAAGCGCGCGGCCGCAGCGCTGCTCTCCTGCGCGCTGGCGGTCTTCGCCATCGGCCGTCTCCTTGCGCCGCGACCGCCGGTCTCCGCGTTGTTTCTGACCGATGGAGGCATACTGCTGCGCTTTAACGGCGGCCCCGCCTGGCACCTGGGACCTAAGCCGCCGCTGGCCAAGTCCCGGCGGGCGGCGCGCGTCCTCGGCGCCGGGGCGCTTGAGCGCGTTGCCGTCGGTGGGCCTTGGCGGCTGAGGCTCGGGCGCGTTGAGTTTGTGATCGGCGGTAGTCACGGGAAACCTTGCGCACGGAGTGCTCCAGGTCCTTTTGCTATAATCGAGTCCCCTCGGGCGACGGCGTTCGAGGTGGTCACCGATGGCAACTCCTTCAGCATTCAAGACCCTCTCCGGCCAGGCGTTCGGCTCGGTCCTCATTTTTCGCAACGAGGCCAAGCCGGATTCGTCGCGGACGCTGGCGCTTGTCCGAACCTTGCTGAAGGCGCGCGGCGTACGCGCGGTGACGGCGGCGCGCGTGCCGACCGCGCGCTCCCTGCGCGACGCCGATCTCGCCATCGCGCTCGGCGGCGACGGAACCATGCTTCATGTCGCGCGCCAGGTCGCTCCCCGCGGCATCCCGCTTCTCGGCGTCAACATCGGGACCTTGGGCTTTCTCTCGGCGACCGAGGCGGGGGACCTGAAGCGCTGCTTGAACTCGGTCCAAGCGGGACGCTTCGCCATCGAAGAGCGCTCGATGCTCTCGGCGGAAGTTCTGCGGGGCGGACGGCGCATCTTCGGCCCCGATCTCGCCCTCAACGAGGTTGTTATCCGTTGCGGTGAACAGGCGCGCGCGATCACGCTCTCGACGCGCTCCGGCGAGCGCTTCGTGGCCGATTACTTCGGCGACGGACTCATCGTCGCGACGCCGACGGGCTCGACGGCCTATTCGCTGGCCGCGTCCGGACCGATCATCGATCCGTCCCTCGATGTGACCTTGGTGGCACCGATCTGCCCCCATGCCTTGACGCAACGGCCGCTGATCGTCCCGGCGCACCTGCCGCTGACGATCCGTCTTGGCAAACGCCGCGAGGGCGAGGTGCCCCGCGTGCTCGTTTCACTCGACGGGCGCACCGGCTGCGACCTCAAGATCGGCGACGAGGTTCGCGTGCGCCGCGCGGAGACGCCCCTGCGCTTGCTCCTGCCGCCGGGGCGTTCGTTCTTCGAGGTTCTGCGCCGCAAGCTGAAGTGGGGGCAGCGCTGACATGCTGAGGCGCCTAAAGGTTCTTAATTTCGCGGTGGCCGAGAAGGTCGAGCTCGAGCTCGGCACGGGATTTACCGCGCTCACCGGCGAGACCGGCGCGGGCAAGTCCATTCTGCTCGAGGCCCTGGGCTTTCTGCTCGGCGCGCGAGGCTCTTCTTCTTGGCTACGCGCGGGCGCGGAGCGCCTCGAAGTCGAGGGGCTCGTTGACGCCGCCGACATTCCGGCCGACCTTCGTCGCGAGCTCGACATTACCGGTAAAACGGTCGAGCTCCGGCGCGAGCTCGACGCCACCGGCCGCACGCGCGCCATGATCGCGGGCCGTCCCGCTCCGGTCGCAGCCCTCGCCCGGGTCGGGGATCACTTCGCCGATTTCCACGGCCAGCACGAGAGCCGCACTTTGCTGCAGGCCTCCTCGCAACTCGAATTGCTCGACCGCTTCGGTGGCCTCGATGCCGAGCGCGAGGCGCTGGCCGGGGCGTACGCCGCGTGGTCCGGGCTCAAGGCCCGCCTCGAGGCGTCTTCATTGTCCGAGGCGGAGCGTGACCGCCGCGCCGATCTGATTCGCTTCCAAATGTCGGAGATCGACGACGCCAAGATCCGCAGCGGCGAAGACGAGGATTTGGAGGAGCGCCTTCCGCGCCTTAAGAACGCCGAGCGCCTGCGCGCGCTCGCCGACACGGCGTACGGTTTGCTCTACGCCGAAGAGAACGCGGCGGTCGCGCGCCTTCTCAAGGCGTCCCGCGCCGTCTCCGAGCTCGCGAAGCTTGATCCGGCCGCCGGGAGCCTGCACACGGAGATCGAGAACGCTCACATCACCGCCGGCTCGGTCGCGCGCGAGCTCAGCGCCTACCGCGACACCGTCTCGGCCGATCCGGCCGCGCTCGACGCGCTGCTCTCCCGGCAGGACGCGCTCGCGCGGTTGAAGAAACGCCACGGCGCGACGATTTCGGAAGTCCTCGCCGCGCGGGAGCGCCTGGCCCTCGAGCTCGATGGGCTGGTGAATGCCGACGCGCACCTTGAGGCGACGCGCAAGGAGCTCGCGAAGGCCGAGAAGGTCCTGGCCGGGCTGTCCAATGAAGCCCATGATAAGCGCGTGAAAGCCGCCAAGAAGCTCGACGCCGCCGCGCTCAAAGAGCTCAAGGTCCTTGGCCTTCCGCACGCGCGATTTTCCTGCTCCGTCGAGATGGAAGAGGGAAGCTGGTCCAGGACCGGAGCCGATGCCGTGGAATTCCTGCTGGCTCCGAACCCCGGCGAGCCGCCCCGTCCCGTGAAGACCGCCGCCTCCGGCGGTGAACTGTCCCGCGTGATGCTCGCGCTTAAGACCGTCTTCGCGAAGGCTGACCGCACCGCCCTTTTGGTTTTCGACGAAGTCGATGCCGGCATCGGCGGCGAGGTCGCGCATGCCGTGGGGGAGCGTTTGGCCGCGCTCGCCAAAGGCCGCCAGGTGCTGTGCATCACGCATCTTCCCCAGGTCGCCTGCTTCGCCACCTCCCATTTTCACGCCGTCAAAGACGTCGCCGCGGGCCGCACGCGTCTGCGCGTCGACCGCCTTGAGGGCGCGGGCCGCCTCGAAGCGGTCGCGACGATGCTCGGCGGCAAGCCGACCGGCGCTTCCCGCAAGCACGCTCAAGAATTACTGGAGACCTCTCTCTCATGACCACGAAAATCCGCACGCGCTTCGCGCCGTCCCCGACGGGCTTCCTGCACATCGGCGGCGCGCGTACCACACTCTATAACTGGCTGTTCGCCCGCCGGCACAAGGGGGATTTCATTCTTCGCATCGAAGACACCGATGAGGTCCGTTCGACCGACGACTCGGTGACGGCGATCCTGGACTCGGTGAAATGGCTTGGCCTCGATTGGGACGAGGGTCCCCTCGATGGCAAGACCGATACGGGTCCGTACTCGCCTTACTTTCAGATGCAGCGCGTGTCCATTTATCGCAAGTACCTCGACCAGCTGGTGGCGGACGGCAAGGCGTATCGCTGCTACTGCACCAAAGAGGAGCTCGACGAGTACCGGCGCGTGGCCCAGCTCGAAAAGCGCCCGCCGCGTTATCCGGGGAAGTGCCGGGTCCTCAGCGCCGCACAACGCACGGCGCTTGAGGCCGACGGTAAGAAGTTCTCCATCCGCTTCAAGATGCCGACCGAGGGTGCTACGATCGTCGACGATCAGATCCGCGGCAAGGTCTCTTTCGAGAACAATCTGCAGCAGGATCTCGTGATCTGGAAGTCGACCGACGGGCCGACCTATAATTTCTGCTGCGTCATCGACGACCACCTTATGGAGATGACCCACGTGGTGCGCGGCGACGAGCATCTCTCGAACACGCCCTCTCAGATTCAGATCTATTACGCGCTCGGCTGGACGCCGCCGTTGTTCGCGCATCTGTCCATGATCCTCGGCCCCGATGGCTCGAAGCTCTCCAAGCGTCACGGCGCGACCTCGGTGCTTGAGTACCGCGACCAGGGTTATCTGCCGCACACCATGCGCAATTATCTCGCGTTGCTCGGCTGGGCCACGACCGAGTCTCAGCAGCTCTTCACGGACGCAGATCTGATCTCCAAGTTTAATTTAGAAGGCTGCCAGAAAAGCCCCGCGACTTTCGATACCGTCAAGCTGAACTGGATGAACGGCGAGTATATTCGTCAGATGCCGGTGGCCGAGCTTGTGGAGCTGGCGAAGCCCTTCCTCGAGAAGGCGGGCCTGCTCGGCTTGCCCGGGCCGGACCTTAAGCGCGTGGTCGCGCTCGAGCACGAGAAGTTCAAGCTGCTGTCTGACATCCCGACCTTGATCGAATTCTTTTACAAATCCGTCCAATTTGATTTGAAGGCGTTTGATAAGGTCCTTAAGGCTCCCGGCGCTAAGCAGATTTTGTTAGACCTCGCGGATGTCCTCGGCGCTCAAGCGCCTTTCGAGGATAAAGCGATCGAGGCCCGAATCCGTCAGTTTGTCGAGGAGAAGGGCCTTAAGAACGGCCAGGTTTTCCATCCGATCCGCGTCGCCGTGAGCGGCCGGACCGAGGGACCGACGCTGTTCCTCATGCTTGAGATCATGGGCCAGGACATGGTCGTCTCCCGTCTGAAGGACGCGGCCGGACGCCTGCCGTAGACAGGCGCAGCTAGGCCTTGCGCGGCGGCCGCATTCTCATATACTATCTCGTTCCAATTTTCCGGAGGCGTTATGACGAAAAAAATCGCGAAGAAAGCCGCAAAACCGAAGGCCGCGGAGGGCAATTCCGCTAAAGATTTGGCGTGGTTGACGCCGGCGAAGATCAAGTCGATCCGGACTGAGCTCGTCGCGCTGCGCGACGATATCCTGAAAACCGTGCGCAAGCAGAGCATCCACGAGGTGGACAACGGCGACTCCGTCGACCAGGCGAGCCAGTCGATTGAAAAAGAGCTTATGTTCGAGCTCTCCGACAACGAGCGCACCACCCTCGACATGGTCGAAGCCGCCATCCGCAAGATCGACAACGGGACCTACGGCCTGTGCGAGGCCACCCAGAAGGCGATCACGCGCGCCCGCCTCGAGGCGATCCCCTACGCGCGCTACTCGATCGCCTACCAGAATCAGCTCGAGCAGAAGGTGACGGAAGCCGCCGAGCCGGGCCTCGACTTCAGCGTCATCGGCGAAACCGACCGCGCCGGCGACTAAAAGTCCGTCGGGACGCTAGGCGGACGCGACCGGCAGCTCTTGCTCGCGCCACGCGGCGAAGCCGCCGACGAGGTCCGTGACGTCGGCCCGTCCCGCCGCCCTCAGCAGGCTCGCCGCGATCGAGGAGCGGTAGCCGCCCGCGCAGTAAACGGCGACGGGCCTTCCGGCGGGAA
The DNA here is from genome assembly GCA_043745445.1 of Elusimicrobiota bacterium. Taxonomy (GTDB): domain Bacteria; phylum Elusimicrobiota; class Elusimicrobia; order UBA1565; family UBA9628; genus GWA2-66-18. Next base: position 32,518 of record JAYTSX010000356.1, on the reverse strand, counting down.
TATCCGCGATGCGCCGCGGCCATTGCGCCAGCGGCATGTGGAAGCTTCCCGCCACGAAGCCGTCCGCGCGCTCGGCGTCCGTGCGCACGTCCACGACGAAAGGCGCCCCGTTCGCGGCGAGCCGCTCCGACAAGGCTCGTGCCGTGAGGCGCGGTGTGCGTACGACCAGATCGGGCCGCGCGCCTAGGGCCAGCATCCCGTCCTTGAGGACTCCGGCCACGCGGTCGATGCCGACGCGCGCCAGGCGCGTGACGGACTCGGCCTCGCGGCCGGCTTCGGAGACGATGACGATCGGCCGTTCGCGGTCCAGCACCGAACCGGCCCAGTTCGCGAACTTGCCGTCGATGCCGATGTTGAGCGCCCCGCGCCAATGCCCTCCGGCGAAGTCGGCGGGGTCGCGCGTGTCGAGGATGAGCGCGCCTTTCGCGGCGAACTCCTCGGTCGCGGCGACGCTCAGCGGCTTCAGCGCCGCGAGGGAGTCGTCGAGGATGGGGCGCTCGCGGCGGTTCATTTCCGCGTCGTGCGCGAAGTAGGCGGGCGCCTCCGTCTGCCCTTCGGTCACGAGGCGGATGAATTCCTCCCGGGAGCGGGCCTTAAGAGCGTAGTTGTAGAGCCTTTGCTCTCCGATCGTCGAAACGCGCTCATCCGACATGTTCTTGCCGCAGGCCGACCCGGCTCCATGGGCGGGATAGACCAAGGTCCCGTCGGGTAAAGGCAGGAGCTTGGTCGTCAACGATTCGTACAGCATTCCGGCGAGATCCTCAGCCTTATAGCCGACCGAGGCCATTAGGTCCGGCCGGCCCACATCGCCGATGAACAAGGTGTCGCCGGTCAGCACGGCCTTGGGCTTATTCCGGTCGGCCTCCATATCGTAAATGACGAGGCATACCCCTTCAGGCGTATGCCCCGGCGTTTCGAGGACGCCGATTCCAAGTGATCCGAGCTCGAGCCGAGCTCCGTCCTTAAGCGGGGAGAACGCGTAATCCGCCTTGGCTCTCGCCCCAAGATGAATCTGAGCGCCGCACCGGTCGCGCAGCTCCAAATGACCGGCCACAAAATCCGCGTGAAAATGGGTGAGCATGACGTGCTTAATCGTCAGGCCCAGCCGCGCGGCTTCTTGGACATAGCCATCCACATCACGCTGGGGATCTACGATCACCGCTGTCCCGGTTTTCTCGTCGCCAAGAAGATAAGACGCATGGGCCAGGCAGGCGAGGTAGAAGGGTCGGATCAGCATGGGATCATTTTACACTTTGGGGGGATTGGGTAGCCTTGAAAATGTAACACCGGGAAGCTACCCTAGCCGCGAGTGAAGTATTGGGTTTATAAGGAATCTCGCATCCTCGGCCCCTTCGACAAGGAGGCCGTTTCGGGCCTTCCCGGCCTCGATTCGGGGACCCTTGTGTGCGCCGGTGACCCTGCCGGCAGCGCCTGGGTCCCGGCCGGCGAACTCTCCGACCTGACCGGGTTCTCTTCAGGCGGCGCCGGCGGCCTCCTCGACGATTTCCCGTCGAGCGGTTCGCTTCTCGATCAGCTGCAGATCGATTCCGCCGGCCTCATCGGCGACGATGAATTTCCAAATTCCGTCGCCGAAAATCTGTTCCAGGATGCAGCCTTTAAAAAAGATTTTCAGGACATCCTTTCCGATCGTATTTCTACTGATGAGTCCTCCGCTCGCCATGCCCGTGAGAAGATATCGCAGCTGACCACTCAGTTGGAGGCCATGTACCGCCAGGTCACGGAGCTCGAAGCCGGACAGGCGGACCTGGCCTGCCGTTTGGCGTCCAAGGAGCTTGAGCTGCGCACTCGCGTTCCCGGCGCGGTGGCGCAGGCCGCGTCTTCGATGGAAGCTCCGGCTGTCCCGGATGAGGCGCCGGTCAAAACATTCCTGTCTCCGGCGCCGCCGCCTATCCCCGGCGGGCCGCCCCCGGTCGCCGCCGTTCCCGAAGCGATGCTCCCCGTGTCCGAGTGGCCGGCGACGCCGCCTGTTGGGCAAGCGAACTTCCCGTCGTTTGGGGGCGGCGCGACGCCCCCGCCCTCGGCGGATCTCCCAGCCGCCCCGGCTACTCCGCCTCTTCCGGTCATGCCGTCCTTTGCTTCCGCCGCGCCGCCGCTCATGCCGCCTCCGCCGCCCGCGCCCGCACCTCCCGCCGCTGCGAAGACATTCTCCTTCGGCAAGCCGAAGTCATTCAAGATCGTTCCGACGGTCAAATCGTTCAAGGTCGTCGGCGCCGACGATGCCGTCCCGGCCGTTTCCGCGAACCCCGTGCCTCAGTTCAAGGTCGATCCGATCGAAGCCGCGGCGCCCGCGCCTATCGCGCCACCGCCTCCGCCGGCGCCCATTGTGGCTGCACCCGTCTTGCTTGCTCCGGCTCCGGTTCCCGTCCCGGTCATGGCGCCAGTCTCCGAACCGGCGCCGATCACCAATCCCTTCAGCTTGCCTTCGCGCCCTGCTCCTGCGGCCTTGACGCCGGTCGCTCCGCCGCCAAATACGCTCAGCCGCTCCCAGCCCGTCCCCGACCTGACTTCCGCAGACCTTGGCGGGTCCACCGACGCGACTACGCAGGTTCCGCCGGCGACGATGGCGCGTTCCGCGGCCGCCGCTGATCCTGCCGCCGCCGCGCGGTTCGCCAAGCCTGAGCCCGCGCCGCCGACGGGTGAGATCAAGAAACCGGGCCGCAATAATAAGCCCTTCCTGATCGGCGGCGGCGTGCTCGTGATCGTGCTGATTGTCGTGGGCGTGATTCTCATGCGTCAGCCCAAGGACGACCTGAAACAAATGGCGACCCTGGACGACGGGAAAGCTCCCATCGGGCTGTCCCCCGACGAGGGTGCGGCGACCCCGCCGCCGATCGTCAAGCCCAAGATCGCGGCGCCCGCACCGGCACCCGCGCCGCCCCCCGGACCTTCGGCCGAGCACACGGCCGCGATCCAGACGGTGAAGGATTTCCCGCTCGACGGCGACCGGGGCACCGTCGGCCGTTGGTTGCAGTACTCTTACACCGCGAGCCCCGGCGCCGGGACCGAAGAGTGGAACGCGAGCACGACGGGAGACAATACGGTTCTCGTGGAATATCGCATGGTGCCAGGAGTGTCTGGAGGCAAGGGGGCCTTGTATCTCTTCGAGGTCGATGCCAACGGGATCGTCTTAGGCAAGAATATTGAGGCCCGTCAGATGCTCGCCGGCGGACCGCCTCCCGAAGCGCCGAAGGCCAAGAAGAAAACTCCGGTGAAAAAGGCCGTGCACAAGCGCCGTGTCATCCCTGAAGTGCCGAAGGAAGTGCCGCTCTTGCCCCTGCCTGACTCCGGGGAACTGCGCCCTCCCGCTGAGGATGACGGCAGCTTCGGCTCGGATACCATTAAATCCGGCATATAAAGCGTTTTCGTTCACTTCTTATTAATATACCGCGGCTAGCCTTCGGCCTTGACAAAAATCGGCGTGGACCATAACCTATTAGGGAAATGGCCAGTACACAGCACGTCATCTCGCTCGGCCTGTCCCGGCGCCTCGCCGACCTCCTTGTGGAGGAGAAGCTCCTCACGGCTGATAAGCTTCAGGTGACTCTCGACGCCCAGAAAAAGGGGGGCGAGAAACTTGGGTCCCTCCTGATCGAAATGGGCTTCATCCAAGAGGAAAAGCTTCTCTTGTTCCTCGCCGAAAAGACCGGGATTTCCTATGTGTCCCTCGCTGAAATCGGTGAAATCTCGGAAGAGGCGATCGCGGCGGTTCCGGAGTCCATCGCGCGGCAAAAGATGTTGATGCCGTTCAACAAAACGAAGGACCGGCTGACCGTTGCCATCGCCGACCCGCTCGATGTGATGATTCTCGACGATCTTAAGATGCAGACCGGTTGCGATGTCGTGGCCTGCCTCGCCTCCGAGGCTGAGATATCGGCCGCCCACGAAAAATATTACAAGCAGGAAACCTCGCAAGAGGCGCTTGAGGACATCGTCAAGCAGCAGTCGGACAACGAGGCCGCGGCCGACAGCCTCGAGCATGTCGAAGAGAAGATCGAGTTGGCGGAAACCGGCCTCGAGAAGGATGCCGAGGACGCTCCCGTCATCAAGATGGTCAATCTCATCATCGCGGGTGCGGTGAAGGCCAAGGCCTCGGATATTCACATCGAGGCGTACGCCAAGGACCTTCGCATCCGCTATCGGATTGACGGCGTGCTGCATGAGCAGCCCTCTCCGCCGAAAAAATTCCACAGCGCGATTTGCGCGCGCGTTAAGATCATGTCGAATCTTAATATCGCCGAGCGGCGCGTTCCGCAAGACGGGCGCATGCGCGTCAAAATTGACGGCAAGGAGATCGACATGCGCGTGTCGGTCCTCCCCTGCGCGCCCGGAGAAAAAATCGTTACCCGCATCCTCGACTCGTCGGGACTGAAGGTCAACATGACCCAGCTCGGCTTTGAGCCGGAGGCGATGGCCGTTTTTAAAAAGGCGATGGAGGCTCCTTACGGGGTCGCGCTCGTGACCGGCCCGACCGGTTCGGGGAAATCGACGACCCTCTACTCGGCCTTGTCCAACCTCAATACGCCCGACTGCAATATCATGACGGCCGAAGATCCCGTGGAATACCAGCTTGCGGGCATCAACCAGGTTCAGATCAACAATCAGGTCGGCCTGACCTTCCCCGCGGCCCTGCGTTCGTTTTTGCGCCAGGACCCCGATGTCATCATGGTCGGTGAAATCCGCGACCAGGAGACCGCGACGATCGCCATCAACGCCGCGCTCACGGGCCATTTGGTTTTTTCAACCTTGCACACCAACGACACTTCGCAGACGATCACGCGCCTGGGCATGATGGGAGTGGAGCCTTTCCTCGTCAGCTCGGCGATGTTGATGATCGAAGCCCAGCGCCTGCTTCGCGGCATCTGTCCGAAGTGCAAGGAGCCCTACGAAGTTGAGAAGGACTGGCTTCTGAAGCTCGGCGTGCCGGAGGTCCAGCTCCAGGCGGCCATCGGCGAGAAAAACAAAATCACGCTTTATAAGGGCAAAGGCTGCGAGAACTGCGCGACCACCGGTTATCGCGGGCGCCAGGGCCTCTACGAGGTCATGGAAGTCACGGACGCGCTTCGTCAGCTCATCTTGGACCGCGCCTCCGCCAAGCAGATCAAGACGCAATCGATGAAGCAGGGCATGCTGACTTTACGCATGTGCGCGGTGCGCAAACTGCTGTCGGGAGCGACGACCGCCGAAGAAATGATGCGTGTGACGGCGTCAGACGGTGATATCTAAACCTTAAGGAGTCAGCATGGTCTCGATGGGTGAATTATTTTTGCTGATGCACGAGCGCGGAGCGTCGGACCTGCACCTCACGGTCGGGGCTCCTCCGACCTTGCGCATCGACGGCAATCTTCTGCCGACGCCGTTCGATAAGCTCAACAGCGAGACGGCTCAGACCCTGATCTACTCACTCCTCAACGACCAGCAGCGCCAGCGTTTTGAGGCGTCCAACGAGCTGGACTTGGCGTTCAACTTGCGCGGCATCGGCCGGGTGCGCATGAACGTCTATCGTCAGACCGGTTCGGTCGGCGCCGCGATCCGCGCGATTCCTAACTCATTTAAAACCTTTGATGAGATCGGCGTGCCGAAGTCGATTCTCGACATCATGAAGCTGCCGAAGGGCTTGATTTTGGTCACCGGACCGACGGGCTCAGGCAAGTCTACGACCTTGGCCAGCATGATTGATTTCATCAATGAGACGCGCTCCTCCCACATCATGACGATCGAGGATCCGATCGAGTTCGTGCACACGCACAAGAAGTCCGTCATCAATCAGCGCGAGGTCGGCTCGGATACGGTGACCTTCGGCGCCGCTTTGCGGCACATCCTGCGCCAGGACCCGAATGTCATTCTCATCGGCGAGCTGCGCGACCTCGAGACAATCCAGGCCGCGCTCAATATCGCCGAAACCGGCCACATGGTGCTGGCCACTTTGCATACGACGGACTGCGCGCAGACGATCAACCGGATTATCGACGTCTTTCCGCAGCATCAGCTTGAGCAGGTGCGCGTTCAGCTTTCCTTCGTCCTTCAGGCCGTCCTTTGTCAGCAACTTCTCGCTCACGCGACCGGGACGGGGCGCGTGTTAGCCTGCGAGACGCTGATCGTCAGCTCCGCGATCCGCAATTTGATCCGCGAAGCGAAGGTCGAGCAGATTCAGGTCGCCATTCAGACCGGCGGAAAAATCGGCATGCAGACGATGAATCAGTCGCTCGCCGAGCTCTACTTTAAACAAAAGATCACCTTTCAAGAGGCGATGTCGCACTCGATGGATCCCGAGGACCTTCGCCGTCTCATGCAGCGACATATGACGCCCGCACAATCGTAGAATAGGAAGAACCTATGCCCTCATACAGCTATAAGGCAAAGACGGCCGCCGGCCTCGTGATGGAAGGCATCATCGATGCCGATGAACAGCGTGCCGCCGTTGAAAAACTCCGCGGCCAAAAGATGGTTGTCCTCGAGATTTCCGAAAAGCAAGTGCCCTTGGTCGATAAGATCAAGGCCGCGATCGGCTGGAAAAAGGGGAAGAATGCCATTCCCTCGAAAGATCTGTCTCTATTCTCCCGCCAGCTCTCGACCTTGGTCGGCGCCGGCGTGCCGATCGTGCAGAGCCTCGGCATCCTGGAGAGCCAGGCCGAAAATCCTGATTTCAAGGAAGTGTTGGGAGCCGTCAAGACCGACATTGAGGCCGGCCTCTCCATTTCCGACGCGCTGAAGAAGCATCCGAACGCCTTTCCGGACCTGTACTGTTCCATGGTCAAGGCCGGCGAGCTTGGCGGCATCTTGGACACCATCCTGGAGCGCCTGACCGCCTACCTGGAGAGCTCTGAGGAGCTGAAGGCCAAGGTGAAGGGCGCGATGATGTATCCCGCGATCGTGCTTTCGATCTGCACGATCGTCACCGTCTTCCTGATGATTTTCGTGATCCCGACCTTTAAAAATATTTTCGCGGGGTTCGGCGCCGAGCTGCCCCTGCCCACCCAGATGCTCATCGACATCTCCGACGCCATGAAGGCGCGCTGGTACCTGATCGTCGCGTTCCCCTTCGTCGCTTGGAAAGGCTTTGAGAAGTTTTACGCGTCGCCGTACGGCCATAAGTGGGTCGACGGCTTCTCTCTCAAGGCGCCGATCTTCGGGCCGATTCTTAAGAAGGTCGCCGTCGCGCGCTTCACGCGCACGCTCGGCACCTTGATCAAATCGGGCGTGCCGATCATGCAGGCGCTCGAGACCGTCGCTCAAACGGCCGGGAATGTCGTCATCGCTGAGGCCGTCAACGCGACGCGCGAATCGATTCGTGAGGGCGGCCACCTGTCCGATCCGCTTAAAAAGTCCGGGATTTTCCCGAACATGGTGACCTCGATGATTTCCGTCGGTGAGGAAACCGGCGCGCTCGATATCATGCTGTCGAAGATCGCGGACTTCTACGACTCGGAGGTCGACACCGCGGTCAAAGGCCTGACCTCGCTGATCGAGCCTATCGTCATCGTCGTCATGGGCCTCATCATCGGCACGATCGTCATCGCGATGTTCATGCCTATGTTCAGCATGGGCGAGCTGGCCGGCAAGCAGGGCTAACGCTCGATTGAGTTCTTACTCCTGGAACAGGTGCTTGTCGCGCAGGAGGCGGTGGTAGGCAACGCCGAAGCGGTGGGCTTCGTCGCGCAGCTGTTGGAGGAGCCGCAAGGCGGGGTCGTCCAGCCGCAGAATGATGGACTCGGAGCGACCGGGCAGAAAGACCTCCTCGATGCGCTTGGCGAGCGAGGCCATGGGGATCTTCAGTTGAAGTTCTTTGAGCGCCGCTTGCGCCGCGCTCAGCTGTCCCTTGCCGCCGTCGATGAGGATCAGGTCGGGCAGGGCCGCCTTCGCTTCGCTCAGCCGTTTATATCTCCGGTAGACGGCCTCGTGCATGGACTTGAAGTCGTCGATGCCCACCGTCTCACGGATCTTGAATTTCCGGTAGTGGTCGCGATTGGGCTTCCCACCCTCGAAGCAGACCATCGAGGCGACGGTCTGGTGACCCTGAAAGTGTGAGATGTCGAAGCATTCGATGTGCACCGGAGGTGCGGGCAGCATGAGGGCCTTCTGCAGATCGGTGACCATCTGCGTTCGCGCGGTGTGCCCGCCGACCTGATCGGCCTCCACGGCGCGGATGCGGACCCGCTCCCCCATCTGTGACAGCGCCAAGATGTTGTCTCGCAGCTGCCCCGCCCGCTCGTATTCGAGATTTTTCGACGCCGTCTTCATATCGCGCTCGAATTCCGCCCGGAGATCGCCGTATTTCCCTTTAAAAAAAAGTACGGCCCGTTCGCCGATGCCGCGATAAGCGTCTTTCGATATTTTACCGGCGCAGGGAGCGGGACACTCCTTCGTGTGATAGTACAGGCAGCCGGTGATCTTCCGTTTATCCAGCGGTTTTTCCTCCGAGAAGTCCCAGCGGCAGGGGCGCAGCGGAAACATGCGCTGCTTCCAGAGATAACGAAGAAGGGCGCGGATGGGGGCGACCTTCGGAAATGGCCCGAAGTACTCGCCTCCGTCACGGATTTTTCGTCGCGTCGTGAATATCCGCGGGAAATCCTCGCCCATGGAAATTTTGAGATAGGGATAGGTTTTCCCGTCCTTCCACATCACATTGAAGAAGGGTTGGTTTTCGTTGATCAGGCGGCGTTCAAGCAGGAGGGCCTCGCGCTCGGACTCGCACAGGATGTAGTCAATGCGCCGGATGAGCGGGGTGAGGCTCTGGTTCTTGAGGTCTTCCTTGTTGGGGTTGAAGTATTGCGCCACCCTCTTGGCCAGGTCGAGCGCCTTGCCGATATAGAGGATTTCGCCGCCGGCGTCGCACATGATGTAGACGCCCGTCTTATGGGGGAGGTGGCGGCGGTCCAAAGGCTCCATGGCTACAGTATATCAATGAGCTAGAATATTCTCATGATGACGACACAAATGTTTCTGTTGACCGGATTGCTGCTGTCCTCCGGGCCCCTGATGGCGGCCGCGCCGCCCGCGCCAGCGGCGCGAATCGTCCATGTCGCGGGTGATGTCACGATTGGTTCCAATACCGGTGGTCGCCTCGCCAAAAAAGGCGCCGTGCTCGCCGCCGATGATTCCGTGACCACCGCCGCAGGCGCCGTCGCCGTCATTGAATTGCCCGACGGCTCCCGGCTCAAGCTGCGCGAGTCCAGCCGCTTTGCCGTGACTTTGCCCGGAGCGAATTCCACTGTGACCGAGGTGTTCCTGTCGTTTGGCTCGGTGTTCGCCAAGGTGACGAAGCGCCTCGCTGGACAACATTTCCGCATGCGCACCCCGTCCGCCGTCGCCGCCGTGCGCGGTACGGAGTTCTTTACGGCCTACGGACGCGCCAATGGCAAGTCCCGCGACCTCTGGGTGTGCGTCAACGAAGGCTCGGTCGAACTTGAAACCACGAAGTCCAAGCAGAGCCTGCTGGTCCCGGCCGGCAAAGGCGTGCTGATCAAGGCCGGCCTCGACCTCACTAAGCCGCAGGCCTACAATTGGACCAAGTCTCTCAACTGGAATATGGACGATGACAAGGGCGGAGTTGAGGATAAGACCAATCTGGATGGCGCGTACGCGGATCTCCTTGATCAAGACTACCGCTAAGCTTTTTCTTCTCGCGTTACTCGCCCCCGTCGCCTTCGGGGCGCCGGCGCCGTCGGCCTCGCGCGGGCGTCTCCCCGAATACGAGGCGTCCGTTCGTGTCATGGGTCGGGCGGGGAAGCTTGAGCCGCTGTTAGATCTGACCGAACGCTGGGAGTTTGAGGGCCAGCGACCGGCCCGCGCTCTGACTTTGGGCTCCTATGGCAAAGTGCACCGCAACCTCAAGCTCGGCTTATTTTACCGAGTGCAGTACGGCGCGCGTCATGACGACGATTGGACCAACAATGGGGCCGGGACCTGGTTTTGGCGGCCTACGGCGAACCGGCCCGAGAACGTCCTTGTTCTTGATGCGACGCCGCGGACGAGCCTTGGCGGCCATTTCACGGGTGCGCTGAAGGTTCGTTTCGAGCGAAATTTCTTCAACGGGCAGAACTCCCTAAAGCTTGAGCCGGAGATTTCCTGGTTTTGGCTCGACGGACTTGTGCCTCGCGCGACCGTATTTCTGCGCCACGGCACCTATATCCCGCTTAACTTCGGTACGAGGTCATATTACGAGCGCTGGTGGTATCTGGCAGGCCTCTGGCATCCCTCGGATTCCATTTCCGCCGGACCGAGTCTGGCCCTGCGTGACACGGTGTGGACCTCCTCCTCCGATTACCAGGCCGCCACGGGCGGGGCCTCCTACCGGGTGCTGTATCGCGCGCTCGTCTGGGGCTTCACCGTCCTCATTCGTACCCATTAGCCGCCGAATGAGGCTCATTGACGGAGCGGGCCCTAAAAAGCCATAATCTCAAAACTATGGCAAAGATGAAGCAGATGCGTCACAAGTCGGGACTAAAGGCTCACCGCCAGTCGTTGAAGCACGCGATACACAACGCGGGCATCAAGAAGAACGTCCGCCTCGCCGTCCGCGCCGTCATGGACGCCGCGAAGAGCAAGGACATCAAGGGTCTGTCAGACCTGACCGGTAAGGCCGCCGCCGCGCTCGACAAGGCCGCGAAAAACGGCACGATCCACTGGAAGGCCGCCGCGCGCAAGAAGTCGCGCCTGGCCGCCCAGGTCAACAAGCTGACCGCCGCCGCGAAGTAAGACTTTTCCCGGCACAAAATCGAAACGCCCGTCCCCCAAAGGACGGGCGTTTTGCTTTGCCTGACTTGGGGTCAGGCCTGACACATAGACACTGTTCCACTCGCTATTTTCAGTAAGACTAGTGTCCGGGTGTCAGGCCTGACCCCACTCTCAATGGAAGTACACCTTTACGGCGGCGTCTACAGGCGGGCGGTGGGGGTGCAGAGCTCGACGACGACGCCTTCGAACTCGATCTTGGCGTCGAGCCAGGCTTTGGACTTGAGGTCGGTTTCGACCTCGAGCAGGCGCCGCAAATCGCGTCGCAGGCGTTCCTCGGTGACGCGCTGGGCGCGCGTGAAGAAGTCGCGGTCGTAGAAAATGCGGAGTTTCATCTCGATCTCGCGCGGAGCGAGGCCGGCCTTCAGCATGCGCTTGGCCTTGAGCTGCTTGAGGTAGGCGGCGCGGGCCTGAGCGAGCGAGCGAAACACGACTTCGTCTGGCTTCGCGTCCGCGAACGCTTCGCTCAGGTATTTTAGGCAGGCCTTGAGATCGCGCGCCGACACGAGACGCTCAAAAGCCCAGGGGTCGGTGGCTTTGCGAAAGCCTATGTTCGCCGACACGGCGTCCATTCCGATCTCGGTGGATGTCCCGGCAAACAGCAGGGCCTTCTCGAGCTCGCCGCTTAAGATGCCCCAGTCGGTCCCGGCCTGCTCGGTCAGCGCGGCGGCCGCCGCCGGGTCCAGGTTCTTGCCCGCCTTCTTCGCCTCAGCAAGCAGGCGCTCGACGGCTTCCTCGTCAGTGAGCGGGGAAAAAATGCACACCGCGCCGGCGGCGGCGGCGGCATTGGCCAGCGCGTCCTTCTTGTCCGGGCGGCGATCCTCCGATTGCAGCACGAGCGTGGTCGTCGGTGAGGGGGATTTGAGGTACTCGGCGAAGGCCGCGCGCGCCTCGGCGGGAATTTTCGGGCTGCGCACGATCACGAGGCGCTTGTCCGCGAATACGGGCAGGGTCAGCGCCTCGCTGATAATCGTGGAATGCTCGGAATTAGGATCGCCGGAAAATTCGCACAGGTTGAAGTCGTCGGGCTTGAACAGCGCCTTGAGCTTTAGAATTGAGTCCGCTTTTGAAGCGGACTCCTCGCCGAACAGATAGTAGACCGGCCGAAACTTTCCGGCTTTCCACTCCGCGGCGAGATCGCTGGGCTTGAGCTCCATCGCCTCAGTAGGGGTTGGCGATGACGGGCTTCAGCGGATTCTCGGGCTTGACGTTGGGCGCCGTCGAAGGGGCGTCGCCGGTGATGCGTCTTTCTGAGGTTCCGGTGACCGAGCCGAATCCGTCTACGACGCGCTTGACGATACTGCGCGCCAGGACGTCCCAGATCTGCTCGCGCGCCTGCTCTTCGCTCATGCCGCCGCGCAAGTTCAGCGCGGGGAAGGACAGCGTCCCCTCCAAGTTTTTTTCTTCCCAAAGGATCTGGTTGGTGCTCTTGTCGATGAACTGAAGATCAACGAGGATGCGCAGCTTATAGGCGGTCGCGGCCTGAGTCGCGTCGTACTGCACGGCGGTCAGGATATAGCGTGAGATCGTCATCCACACGATGCCCTGCGCCTCAGGCTCAGGCACCAGAGGGTAGCGCCCGTCTCGCAAAAACTCGTCGCGAACGCGCAGGGACAGCTTGTCCTCGAGGCCGAACTGCTGAGTCTTGTTGACGGCCGTGCGCAGCGCCAGGCGCTTGACATGTTGAGGGAGAATTTGGGCCGTTGGCTTGTAGGCGACGTCGGTGCCGCAGGCGGAGGCCAGTGCGATCAGCGCGAAGGGGAGAAGCTTTTTCATTTGACCACCAGGTTGACCAGCTTTTTAGGGATGAGGATGATTTTGACGATTTTCTGCGTCCCGACGGCTGCTTGGACCTTCGTGAGATTGATCGCCGTTTTTTTGACGAGCTCGTCGGACGCGTCCGCCGCGATTTTGAATGTGTCGCGGAGCTTCCCGTTCACCTGGACCGGATATTCGAGGACGCTCTCGACGAGGTGCTTGGCGTCCCACGACGGCCACGGTTGACGGCAGAGCAGATCTTCGTGGCCTAGCTTTCCCCACAATTCTTCGGTCAGATGCGGGGCGAACGGATTAAGGAGAATCAGAAACGTATCGAGGTCTATCTTCGACGGCGCATTCTCAGCCGAGATTCCATTCAAATAAATCATTAACGATGAAATGCATGTGTTGAACCCGAAGGCCTCGATATCCTCACCCACCTTCTTGATCGTGCGGTGTCGAAGAGCCGTGTGACCTTCATCCGCCTTCGGCGGTTGGTCCATATCATTGATCAGGATGAATGCCCGCCGCAGAAAGCGGTGGACGCCCTCGATGCTTCGCATGTCCCAGGGTTTAGACTGCTCGAACGGTCCCATGAACATCTCGTACAGGCGGAAAGAGTCCGCGCCGTAGCGTTTGAGCACGGTGTCCGGGTTGACAACATTTTTCTTGGACTTAGACATCTTTTCGACTTGAGAGGTAAGAGTCTCGCCGGTCGCGGCCAGTTTGGCTAGGCCCTTCTCGTCGTATTCGACATCCTCGTACGGGTGGTAGTTCCCTTTGGCGTCACGGTTGGAATAGGAAAGAATCATGCCTTGATGCCGCAGTTTTTGGAAAGGTTCTTTGGTCGAAACGAAGCCGAGGTCGAAGAGGACCTTATGCCAGAAGCGGGCGTAGAGAAGATGGAGGACCGCATGCTCGGCACCCCCAACATAACAATCGACCGGCCCCCAGGCCTTTTCGAGATTTTTGTCCCACGCCGCTATTGAGTTTTTGGGATCGATGTAGCGTAGGTAGTACCAGCACGAGCCCCCCCATTGGGGCATCGTATTGGTCTCTCGCTTAGCCGCCCCGCCGCAGGCGGGGCAAGCCGTGTTGACCCAGTCGGTGATGTTCGCCAGAGGCGATTCACCAGTGCCGGTCGGTTTAAAATCGGCTACTTCCGGGAGGCGGAGGGGCAATTGGTCTTCAGGTACGGGCACAACTCCGCACTTCGCGCAGTGCACCAGCGGTATGGGTTCACCCCAATACCGTTGCCGCGAAAATAGCCAATCCCGCAGTTTATAGTTGACCCGCTTGGCCCCGAGAGCTTTTTCTTCCAGCCAAGCGATAATCCGTTTCTTGGCCTCGGCCGTCGTAAGGCCGTCCAGGAGTCCCGAATTCGTTGCCGTTCCATCTCCGGTGAACGCCGTGCCGTCTTCGAGTTCCGTTCCGGCGGGAGGCGTCACAACGGTCACGATATTGATGTTGTATTTAACCGCAAACTCATGGTCCCGTTCATCGTGCGCCGGCACCGCCATAATCGCACCCGTGCCGTAAGATCCAAGGACGTAATCGGCGATATACACCGGTATCTTCTTGCCGTTGACGGGATTGACGGCAAAACCACCGGTGAACACGCCCGTCTTGTCCTTCTGAAGCTCGGTTCTTTCCAGATCGGACTTATTCTGCGCCGCCGCCGCGTAAGCCGTCACCGCTGCCTTTTGCGCGGGCGCCGTGAGCTTGCTTACGAGCGCGTGCTCGGGCGCGAGCACCATATACGTGGCGCCAAAAAGGGTGTCCGGGCGCGTCGTGAAGACCTTGATCTCATCGCCCGCCTCAGACTTAAAGGAGACTTCCGCGCCTTCGGACCGCCCAATCCAGTGCCGCTGCATCGCCAGCGTGGACTCCGGCCAGTCGAGCCCCGTGAGGTCGGACTCGAGGCGGTCCGCGTACGCCGTGATCTTCAGGACCCACTGGCGAATGCTCTTACGTTCGACCTTGGTTCCGCATCGGTCGCAGGAGCCGTTAAAGACCTCTTCGTTTGCCAGGCCGGTCTTGCAGGAAGGGCAGAAATTGATCGGAGCCGTGCTCTCATAGGCGAGGCCCTTTTTGAAGAGTTGCAGGAAGATCCACTGCGTCCATCGATAGTAGTTCGGATCGGTCGTGTCGACTTCCCTGTCCCAGTCGTAGGAGAACCCCAGCGACTTGATCTGCCGTCTGAAATTGTCGACGTTCTCTTTCGTTATCTTCGCCGGGTGAGTTCCCGTCGCGATGGCGAAGTTTTCGGCGGGCAGGCCGAACGCGTCCCAGCCCATCGGGTGAAGGACATCGAAGTCCTTCATGCGCTTATAGCGGCACAGGATGTCGGTGGCGGTGTAGCCTTCGGGGTGGCCGACATGGAGTCCAGCTCCCGACGGATAGGGGAACATGTCGAGGCAATAAAACTTCTTGCCCGGGCGCGGCGTCTTCGGTGCGCGGAATACCCCTTCGGCTTCCCATCGGTCCTGCCACTTCTTCTCGATGTCGGCGAAAGGGATGTGCTCGGTCTTCACGAGGGAATTATAGCTTTTCGCTCAGTCGAGGCCGAGAGCGAAACGAAGGGCGGCGTCGAGGACGTCTCGTTTAGATGCGGCATCCCCGCTTCAGGCGCCAGTTGACGATATCCTTGCAGGCACTTTGCTCCATGTCTATGTCGAGCGGCGATGTTGCAATCTACTTATAGTGCGTCAAGAAACAGGAGCGAACCACATGAAGATTCATGACATTCCCGTCGCAGTCGTTGCAGGTCGCCGGTTCCGATATCGCTATTTCCATTTTAGTCTCGCTCGACGTTGACCGCGCCGAAGCTCGTGTTGCCCAGCAGGTTGTAGGCGATGCCGATCGTCTCCACGAGCTGGTGCCGCCCCTGGATGTTCGATGCGGAGTACCTCGCCTCGCGGGTCGTAAGCAGGTAGTTGATCCCAATCGCGTGGCGTCCGGTCAGGCGCACGAAGAACGAGGTATTGAAGCGGCCGATGTTCTCGCTTCCTGACGCCCGGCTCGAACCCGTGCCGGTGATGTAGTAACCGCGCGCGGTCGAGTCGAACATAGCGCGCTTGCCGAAGATCATGCGCAGCGCTATGAGGCCCTGCGGAGTCGCGCCGTAGTGATAATCCTTGTCGTCATCCGCGAGCGTGATCGTGCCGGCCGTGCCGTAGCCGATCCCCGCGAGCGCCGTGCCCTGCAGCGCGACCTTGCGCGACATCCACCACTGGAAGGTGCTGCCAAACGACGCGGCCGTCGTCGAGAAGCGGAAGACCTGCGGCGAGTAGTAGTCGAAGGTGCCGTAGAGGCCCCAGACGCCCTGATACGCGTCGCCGAGCTCGTATTTCTCGCCGAACAGGAGCCCGCGCGTCATCAAATTGACGAAGTTCCTGTGGTTCTGGCGCAGGCCGCTCATCTCGAACATGAAATAGTCGAAGGGGCGCAGGTAGAGGTAGCCCGGCTGGCCGGGCAGGCCGTACGACATCGAGAATTCTCCGATCGCGGCGCGGCGGCCGACCCCCACCGCGCTTCCGGGATCCCGCACGGTCGTATTCAAGGCCCCACCCGCCTGGATCTGCGTGAAGATCGGCGCGTTGCGGCTCTTCAGAATCGGAGTATAGCGCTCACCGAAGAGCAGACGGTTGAGACCCGTCGGCGGCGAAAGGACCGTCGCGCCGAGCTCGCGCCAAAAGCCGGGCGGCCCGTCGCCGCCCTCGAGCACGAGGTTCGCCATCCGGAACAGCGGCTCGCCGATGAGCGCGCCGCCGTTGCCGCTGGCAACCTGATCGTTGATTGATGGATGGCTCGTCTCGCCCGCGGTCTCCCAGATAATGCTGCCGGCGTTCGAGTAGACCAGGCCCTCCCAGAAGTTTAGGCCCGACGCGCGCGCGAAGCCGTAGTAGGTCGCGCCCTGGTAGGGATGCCCGATCTGGTTGACCGCGAAGTCGTCCTGGTCGACGACCCAGGGGCCGCGGACGAGGTGGCCCTCGGTTGAATTCCAGCCCGACTTGTACTCCGCGGCGTATATGAGGCGGTCGACACCGTTGAGAGTCAGCTCGAATATCGGAATCTCAAGCGCGGGGATCAGGTAGCTCTTGCGCTTGGGCGGCTCGCCGGGCAGCACGCGGTTTGGCGATGTCGGGCCGACGTTGTCGGCCGTCGTCTTCGTGGGCTTCGTCACGGTCTCCACGGTGGTCGTCGACGTCAGAATCTTCGGGATGAACTCGGGCACGGCGGCGTGAGTGCTCGCGGCGAGGAGAAGGAGGGCCATCACTAAAGGGATCTTCATTAGAACACCATCGTGAACCCGCCGCCGCCGGGGGCGACGTACGGCGCGAAAGCGTAGCGATCGGGATGAGCGCCTTTGCGGTACTTGTAGACCGCGCGTCCGGATATGATCCCGAGGCCGGCCCCGAAGACGACGTCCGACAGGTAGTGGTGGCCGCCCTCCATGCGCGTATAGCCGACGAAGCTTGCGAGCATGCAGGCCGGCACGCCCACCTTCCAACCGTATTTCGACGCGGCGACAGTCGCGAGCGCGAATGACGCCGAGGAGTGTCCCGAGGGGAAGGCGGCGCGATCCGTTCCGTCTGGCCGCAGCCGGTTCACGCTCAGCTTGAGGATCAAGGTCTGCAGCCCCGCCAAGGACAGCGCTTCAAAGCCCATGACGGCGAACTCCTGCGCCTCGTCCGCCTTGAAGTAAATCCCCGCGAAATAGGTTCCTGCCAAGGCCGGAAAAAGGTAGACCGGGGACCCGATCCTCGCGCCGAACTCGGTCGCGCGCTGGCCCAGCGGCCGCCTGCGTTGCAGGGTCTCGGCAAGATGGTAATCGTCGAAATAAGTCTGCGAGCCGTACCGGGCAATGCTCGCCGCGCCGCCCGCCGTGAGCAAAGTCATCAGCCCCTCGCGTTCGCCCTGCGCCTTGAAGCTCCCCCACATGTCCTGAGGAAATTGCTTGAGCTCGCTCAGCTCCGCCGCCGGCGCACTTGCAGACAGAAGAAGAATCAGGATGAAAGCTTTCATGTAAGAGGGCCTCGTCACTATCAACTGAGCAAGACTGACGGGGAGCCATCATACCATGAATGGCCGGCGGTCGAATTTTTTGGGGAAAATGGCGGCATCGGTGCCGCGCTCGCTGGACTTTCTATTTCGTCTGAGCCGGGATTACTTTCTCTTTTTCGCGGGTACCGGAGCTTTGACCTCGTAGATGGAGCCGTCGGCGAGGACCACGGCGAGGACGACGCGATCCTTGGCTTTAACGGCTTCGAGCGTATAGGGCTTGCCGTTGGCGAGCTTGGCCGCCGTCGCGGCGAGGCCGGAAGGCACGGGCGCCTTCACGAATGTTTTCACCGCGTGTTCAAAGGCCGCGGCATCTTTGAATCCGTGGGCTGTGCCGTCTTCGGCGACATAACCCGTGAGCTCGAGGCCGCCCGCCGGCTCGGCCTTTCGGAGATCGCGGTACTGCTTCTGCGCATCGAACTCGAGGACGATGAAGTTGCCGTGCAGCCGCGCGCGCTTTAAAACGAGCTTCTTGCCGCCAGCCGGCTGCGAATCTCCGTACATGATGAAGCGCACCGGCGCGACTTGGCCCGGCACGACCACGCCGTAGATCTTGCTGCCGTCCGCGGCGGCGCGGTGCAGGACGCTGTACTTGGATTTAAGCTCGGGAGCGACCTCGGCGTTGTCGGCCGGGTCTGCGACCCACTTCTCGACCGTTTTAACGAGCTGGGCGGTGAGTTCCGTGGCGGAGGGCTCGGCCGGGGCCTTGATTTTAGGCTGCGCGGCGGCCGGCATGACGGCGAGAGCGAGGAAGAGGGACAGGAATAATTTCATGACGGTAATCTCCTTAGAATCTGCATTATTGCCTCGTTACGGCGTCCTGTCAATAGGGCTGAGCGCAGCGCCGGTCGACACGATGATAGCCGTGGGTGGGATCATGAGTCGGCCTCGCCATAGGCCGGCGCGCACGGTCGCGGTCGAGGGATATAGATATTCGGTTCCGTACGCGAGGAGGTAGCTCGTGGTCTCGAGCGCGAGCAGGGGGCCCGCCGCGCTTTGGCTTTGCTCGAAGCACAGGATCTTGCCCTTGGGAATCTTGAGCTGTTCGGTGAGGGCGCCCGAGGCGGTTCTTGAGGAAGCAAGAGAATCGTAGGGGCGCGGACCCTCGCCGATGCCAAGCACCAACGGGCGCATCCCGGCGTCGCGCACAAAATCCACGAAGGCGGGTTTTTTGGCGAGATTCTGAATCTCGATGAGAAGCGAAACGCGCTCTCCAGGCGTGTAGGAGGCCTTGGCGGGGCGCGCACGCGCGCGGAGGCCGCCGGAGGCCTTGCTCCAAGCCGGGGGCGGACCTTCGACCTCACTGCAAAGCGCGGAGCGAACAAGGGGATCGTCGGCATGCGCCTTGAGCTTCGCGTCGAGGTCGAGAAAGACGAGCGAATACGGATCGATTCGGGAGTTCTTCAATTTCAGGGCCCAATGCAGATGCGGCCCGGTGACACGGCCCGTCGCCCCGACCTTGCCGATGATCTGGCCCTTCTTGACCAGGTCGCCAGCCTTGACCAGAAATTTCGACAGATGGGCGTATTGCGTCGTTAGCCCCAGGCCGTGGTCGAGGATGATGGTTTTTCCCGCGAAGAACAGAGGGTCGGCGAGGAGGACTTTCCCCGCGGCGGGAGCGCGCACCGGTTGACCCAGCTTCGCCTTGAGGTCCATGCCGGAGTGCGGCGCGCGCGGCTGGCCGTTGAATATGCGCCGCTCGCCCAGACGCCCGGTTGAGGCGCCCGGGATTGGAGAGTCGAACCGACCCTCAAAGAGACGCTTCGGCTCGGTTTTCGTGAAGAGCTTGTGGAGCTTCGCCGCTTCGGATTCGGCACGCTCGGAGTCGTTTTTGTCGGGCGTGACGAATTTCTGCTCAACCTTGAGCTCCACGACGGGAAAGCCCGCGTCGACGATGTCGAGGACCTGATCCCGGTGCACGGGCTTTCCGCCCGCGGCGCGCATAACGACGCTGAGCGTCGCCGGGCCAGTCGAGAATTCGAGATCGAGACCGAGGAAGGAGAGCCAGGTTCCCGTCGAGGCGCCCGGAAAGAAATCGAGCGCGCGGCTGCGCAGGGACGCCGTGGGCGGACTCTTGGCGTCGTTGCCGGTGACGGACACCAAAATGAGTTCACCGGGTTTGAACGCGCGCGCCTCCACTGAGAGCGTCGGGTCGGGCCGGGCGGCGGCGCCGGCCGGGCCAGGGGCCAGAAAAAATAGGGCGGCGAGAAGGGGGAGGCTCACGCGTCAGCCCTGAAGCCCGGCGACAATTCGATCTTGAACCTTGAACATGCGGGCCTTCGCGACGGGCCGGTGATCGTCATGGCCGAGCAGATGCAGGGAACCGTGGACCGCGAGCGTCGCGGCCTCGACGGCGACGGAATGGCCGAGCGCCTTGGCCTGCCGCCTCGTCATCCAGGAAGAGATGAAGATGTCGCCGATGGGGGTCTCAGGACCCTTTAAACCCGGCACGGCTTCGTGCTTAAAGGCGATGACGTCCGTGTCGTAGTCGTGCCCGAGGTAATGACGGTTCATTCTCAGCATCGCGGCGCGCCCGAGGAAGACGACATTGACCTCGCCGCGTAGTCCGGCCATTTTTTTAGATGAGCCAAAGGCCAGCCGCACCGCCTTTTGGTACAACGCCGCGCTCCGCGCTTTTTCCGGCAAGGAGGCCATTCCTGCGACGATAATCTTCATGAGGCTTTCTCGTCCCACTTGTCGTAGGCGCGGATGATTTTTTTGACGATCGGGTGCCGGGAGACATCGACTTCGGCCATGCGCACCGTGGCCATGCCCTCGACGCCTTTGAGGATCTCAAGCACGCGGACCAAGCCCGAGGTCGCTCGCGCGCCGAGGTCGGTCTGCGTCGTGTCGCCGGTGACGACGGCCTTCGACCCCGTGCCCATGCGCGTGAGGAACATCTTCATCTGCTCGGGCGTGGTGTTCTGCGCCTCATCGAGGATCAGGAAGGCATCTTCAAATGTGCGGCCGCGCATGTAAGCGAGGGGCACGATCTCAATGACATCGTTGTCGCGCCAGGTGCGGAAGCGCTCGCCGCCGAGCAGCGTGATGAACGCGTCGTAGAGCGGACGGAGGTAGGGGTTGACCTTTTCCATTAGGTCGCCGGGCAGGAAGCCGAGCTTTTCACCGGCTTCGACGATCGGCCGGGACAGGATGATCTTCGTCACCTGCCGTGACTCCAGAGCGCGCAGGGCGCAGGCGACGGCGAGGAATGTCTTGCCCGTGCCGGCGGGGCCTATGCCGAAGGTCAGGTCGTGTTCGGCGATCGTGTCGCAGTATTTTTGCTGGTTCGGCGTGCGGGCGCGCAGGACCTTGCCGTTGTGGGCGCGGTACAGGCCGTCTTCGGGGAGCGAAGGCGCGTCGAGATTGAGGGGCTCAAAACCGCGGGGATCGATGGGCGCCGCGCGGCGCCGCAGGGCCTCGATCTCCGTGCGCAGACGCTTTGCCGCTTTTTCGACGCGTTGCGCGCTGCCCTTCACGGTCAGCGAGAGGTCGCCGCTTTCAGCGTCCTGGCGCAAAAATATTTCGACGCCGAAGTCGCGTTCGAGCTCGCGCAAGCGCGCGTCCTGTTCGCCCAGGAGACGAACCGTCTCCGCTTGGTCGTTGAGCCGGATGAGTTTGGTGGTCATGAGGGGGTCTCCAAGAATGTGCCCGCGAGGCCTAGGCGCGCCCCGACCGCGCGGCAGGCGTCGAGAGCGGCGCACGGGCCTTCTCCTTCGAGCGCCGCGGCCCAGCGGCTTTGGGCGTCGCGCAATCGCCAGGTTCCGCAGAGCAGGCCCGCGTCCCACAGCGCGTCGAGCCAGCGCAACGCGAGCGAGACCTTCGCGCCGTCTCTGGGCGCCGCGGCGACGGCCTCCATGTGCGCGTGAAGGCGGTCTTCGAGCTCCGAGGCCCAGGGCAGTTCAGACGCGTTGAAGGAGTGCACCGTCGATTCAGACAGCAATTGCAGGACGGCCTCGTCTTCCTTGCCCCCGAGACGCAGGGCGGACACGACCGACACCCAGCGCTTCAGATAGGTGGCGCGGGAGGCGCCAAGAGCGCCCTCGGCCGAGAGCGCTTTGACGGCCTCGGCGCGCTCGTCGTTGAGTACCGCGTCGAGACCGAAGACGCAGGCGCCAAAGCGCTCGTCCATCGCGGCGCGAAATTCGTCGTCGTTGAGACGCAGGAACTGATCCCCAATCAGGGCTGGATCAAGGAGTTCCTTGCGCGGAGCCAGCCAGCAGGCGAAGTCCAGGCGATCGGCGCGATGCACGACGACATGAAAATCCGCGCTCTCGCGCGTCTCGAGACGGCTGGCGAGTACGCCGCGAATCGACAGAGTCCGGTCGTGCCCGGCCAGGCCCGTCTTGGTCGAGCGGAAGGCGGGGCCGATCTTCCAAGTCAGCAGTCGAGGCTCGGGCGCGGGTAGCCCGAGATGATCCAGCACGCCCGCGTGCGCCGCCGCACGGGCGAGACTGACGCGTGCCGAGGAGACCAAGGTCCTCCAAATCTTCGCGCCGTTCTCAAAGCGCGGTAAGTTTGAGCGACAGGCGCTGAGGCGCTCCACGAACCCCTCCTCCGCGTCCTCCCCGAGAAGCTTCGCCAAGTCAAGCGCCCGGGCCGCGCGGGTCAGGCACAGCACCGCCTCGACGCCGGAGATGTCGTCGAAGAACCAGCCGCAGCTCGTGAACATGGCCAGGCGCTCGCGCTGCATCATGAGCAGCTCGAGGGCGCGCTTTTCTTCCCCGGCGAGCAAGGGGCGTTTGGCGTGGGCCTTCAGAAAAACCGAGGCGCGCTCGTCGCCCGGCGTCAGCCACAAGGCGATCGACGCGTCGCGGACCTTCCAGGGATCGGCGAAGAAGCGCGAGGCGTCGTCTTCATAAAACGCATCCAGCCGGTGCGCCAGTTTGACCATCGCGTCGCGCAGCCCCGCGCGCCAGTCTTGATTCCAATCGGCCAGGTGCGCGGAGCGGCAGCCGCAGTCCTTTTCCCAGCGGCCGAGGCCGTGCTCGCAGCTCCATGCCGTGTTTTCCCGGATGAGGATCTCGTGAGGCGGGGGAAACAGCGCCAGGAAGCGCGCCGGATCGGTCGCCGGAATGCCGTCCGCCTCGAGCAGGTCGAGCGTCAAGCTCAGCACGCGCTCGGCTCCAGGATGGTGATGGCCGTAGAATTCACCGTCGGAGGCGACGGAGACGAGTTGGGCGGCGTCGCCGGGCATCAGGCGCGCGCGCACCGCGTCGGCGAAGTGCTCGGCGCTGACCGTGGTCTCGCCCGTCACGATCCCTTGCGACAGGCGGTGATGATAGAAGAATATCACGAGTTTCTTGGAGGGGTCGATCGGCGAGACCCACAGGTAGGGCATCTTGGGGTCGATGTGCTCGGCATCGAGCTTCACCCAGGAGGCCGTGCCGAGGTCGCGCACGGACTCGCCCTGCTTGGGATCGAGAATGGTGAACTCGACGCCTTCGCCGGCCAGAACCTCGAGTGTTTCGGAGTCCACTGCGGTCTCGGGTAACCATAGGCCCTTGGCTTCGCGGCCGAAGCGGTGGCGGAACTCGGCCAGGCCCCAGCGCACCAAGGTCTCCTTGTCGCGGCGCGACTCGAGCGGCAGGATATTGTGGAAGTAGGGCTGAGCGATGGCGGTTTGAGTGGAGGCGTCGGCGGCGAGAATGCGCTTTAAAAGAGCGGGCCGCTCCCGCTCGAGCCAGGACAGCAAGGTCGGCCCGAAGTTGAAGGAGAGGCGCTTAAGCGTCTCGTCGTAAGCGATCGTCCGCCCATCGGAGCCGGCGCGGATGCCCAAGGCGACGGGCCCGTAGCACTCCTCAGCGATGCGCGCGTTCCAATCGTGGAATGGAGCCGCCGAGGCTTCGCGGTCGACCGACCCGGTCCACGGATTCTCCCGTGGGGGCTGGTAAAAATGGCCGTGGACGCAGATGTGCCGGTGGCTCACCTCTCATTTTTAGCAAATCCGGAACTCCGAGGAGATAACTTGGGGCCCCAAAGGAGTTACTCGGCGGCGGTCATCTTGATTCGGACCGTCACGCCTTCAGCATCGTAGACGACCGCTTCGACGCCGAGTTCAAGCTCGACGGCGGACATGAACACGATGGCGTCGCCGCCGCCCCAGTCGGCGCTCCCTTTGAACTCCATGCGTGCCTTGCCGTTGTTCGGGTTGATCACGGGCACGCCGTTGAAAGTCAGCTTGCGCGCTGATTTACCCTTTATGTCGACCGCGGCGCTGAACTGGCTTTGGGCCTGGACGCGCGCCTTCGACGCGATCGGGCCCGCGGGACCTGAGACCGCGATCGAGACGATCAGGTCGATGTTCTCTCCGACAACCTTCCTTGCGGGAGAGGGCGCGGCGGCGGCGGGCAGGGCGAGCGCGAGTAGAAGTGCGACGGCGATGATTCTCATTTTTTTCTCCTCTCCAGGACGCGGCGGACGCGCGTGGCAATCACTTCTTTTGAAACGGGCTTCTTAATAAAGTCCTCGGCGCCGAGTTCGAGCGCCCGCGCCTCGGTTTCGGCCTCGGCCGTGAAGAAGATCACCGGCGTGTCGATCCGCTTCTGGGCCTTCAATTCCATCAGCTTCAGCCCGTCGAGGTGCGGCATGTTCACATCGGACAGGATCAGGTCGAAGGGTTCCCCGGCCAGCAGGGCGAGAGCCTCGATGCCGTCTGCGGCGAGGGAGACGGCGTAGCCTTGGTTCTCGAGCACGCGTCGGATCAACGCGCGCGTGTCGGCGTCGTCTTCGGCGACGAGAATCTTTGACGCGCCCCTGGGGGCGTCCATGATGATCGCCGGATTTGATGACGCTTTGGGCGCAATCACCGTGGAGGGCGCCGTGGCGCCGTCGGCCTTGGGGGGTTTCCGGTATTCGGATTCCTCAAGAAGGACATTCTCATACACATTGCGCGCGTCGAAGACCTGCGCGCGGACCTTCTCGATAGCGTGATCCGTGATCAGTATGTCGCCGCGTTGCCGGGCGAAATCGCGAATGTCCGATATCGGCACATCCCGGCGAATCATGTCCGAGATTTCAGGATAAAATTTCACGATCTCATAAATGCCCTCGCGGCCGAGGAAGCCGGTGCCGTCGCACTTGGTGCAGCCAACGGGTCGGGCGATCTGCGCGGGGATGTCCTCGGTAAACGGGGAGAACCAGGCTCGTTCCTCTTCTGTGATCGGCCCCGCCTTCTTGCAGTGGACGCAGAGGCGCTTCAGCAACTTCTGGGCGATCACGCCCAAAATGCTGTCGGCCATGGCTCCGCGCGTGACGCCGATGCGCTCGAGGCGGAAGATCGCGGTCGTCGCGTTCGTGGTGTGCACCGAGCTGATCGTGAGGTGGCCGGTGCTGGAAAAATCGATCGCCATTTTAGCCGAGAAGCTGTCGCGCATTTCGCCCAAGAACAGGATGTCGGGATCCTGCCGGAGCGAGGATTTGAGCAGGGCCTCGAAAGTCAGGCCCGCCTTCTCGTCGACTTGCTGTTGGTTGGCGCTTTGGATGCGGTATTCGACCGGATCTTCAACGGAAATCAGGCTGCGCTTTTTGCAATCGATGTGCTGGAGGAGGCTGTAGATAGTCGTGGTCTTTCCGGAGCCCGTCGGCCCCGCGATGACGATGAGCCCGTGATTGCGGTGGGCGAAGTCGATCATGTGCTGGACCTGGGCCTTCGACATGCCGAGCTCTTCAAGCGGTTTCGCTTTTACGTAGGGTTCAAGCAGGCGCAGGATCAGGCTTTCACCGGCGGGCGTACAGGTCGTGGCCAAGCGCAGGATGAACGCGCGGCCGTCAATCTGGATCTCCATCGAGCCATCCTGAGGCTTGCGCCGTTCGGCGATGTCGAGGTGACCTTGGGCTTTGAACCGCGTGATCAGCTGAAGTCCCGTCTGTGAATTCAGCTGATAGTGTTCACGCAGGTCTCCGTCGATGCGAAAACGCACGACGGTCATATCGTTCTTCGGCTCGATATGGATGTCGCTGGCGCGCTCGTAAACGGCTGTGTCGAGGATGTTGCTCGCGATCTCAGAGACGGACACCCCGTCCATGTTTGGGCGCATGCTGGCCTTGATGCGGTCGCGGTCGGGCCTCCTGAGCAAAAGGTAGATATTGTCCGGCTCGGTCAGGAGTATGCGGACCGCCGCGCCCTCCGCGGCGTAGCGGCCAAGCAAGCTGAACAGTTCGCGATTGAACGGGTCGCCCACGACAAAAGCGGGCCCCTTCTCGTCGGCGATCGCGATCACCTGGTTCTTGCGGCAAAACGGCGCGGGCAGCACCCCAAGTCGGATCGTCTCGGGATTGATATGCGGGAGATACGGCAGGCCTGTGGCCGTGGCGGCCAACTCAGCAGTTTCGTATTTGGCGTGTTCCTCAGCGTGCGGCGCCCAGGCGGCGGCGACAAGGCCTTCCTTGAGCTCCGCCCAGTGCCCCTTTGTTCGGGCGTGTTTGGCGGCCACCTCGAGCAGCGTTTTTTTATTGAGAGGCTTGGTCAGATAATCCACGGCGCCCGCGGCGAGCGCCCGCGCCTTGTCCTGTTCGGAATCGAGGGCGGTCAGAAAGATGACCGGGATTAGGGCGAGGTTAGGATCGGCCTGGAGTTGGGAACAGAACTCATATCCGGTCGCCCCGGGCATCATCACATCGGTGAGAATCAGGTCCGGCCGGCCCGTCTTCAGCCATTGGAGCGCCAACGGCCCGGAGGCAAAGGCGTGGACCTCGTAGCCGCCATTAACGAGGATGCGTTCGAGCAGCATCCGCATGCTGTCGTCATCCTCGACGCTTACGATTACAGGCTTAGGCGTTTCGCTCATGGATAAACAACGCTCACACGCTCAAGATAGAGGCATAGCGCCTCAAGATGAGTGCGCAGGACCGCTGCGTCCGCGGACTTCGCCGCGGCTTCGATGAGGCGGCTTGCGTCGCTCAGGGGCTGGAAGCCGAAGCTGGCGCCCGCGCCTGTGAGTTTATGGCTCGCGGCGATGATCGCCGGATAATCCTGAAGCTCGAGGGCCATTTTCATGGCCGCGGCTTCGCGGCGGCAGTTGTCGAGAAAAGCGGGGATGAGATCGGCGAATTCAGGGTCGGCCGTCACGATAATGCGATTTGCGGCGGGGGAGGCGGGCCTGTCGCCGAGCTCCTTGGTGATGGCGGCCAGAAGATCCTCACGGCCGAAGGGTTTGCGGACCGTGCCGGTAAATCCGGCCTCGAGGCACTTTCTCAGATCCAAGGGTTCCGTATTCGCGGTCAGCGCCAAAATCGGAATCGGCACGGCCTTCCGGGTTTTCTCGGATTCCCGCATGCGCGCGACCGCCGTGAGGCCATCCATGATTGGCATCTGGATGTCCATGACCACCGCGTCGTAAGCACCGGCGAGAAACATGTCGACCGCGGTCTGGCCTTCCTCGGCGAGATCCACCTTGTAGCCCGCGCGGGTCAGGCACAGCTGCAGCAGCGCGCGCAGGGAGGGCGTATCTTCCACAGCGAGTATTCTTAGGCTCACCTTTGCATCGTTGTGCCGCGCGGTACGATGACGATACCGCTCGGGTCTACGAAATAGCGCTTCGCGTCTTCTTCGGCGTTGAACCCGAGTTTAAGTTTGGAGGGGATCTCGTTGAAGCGATCAACGATCACGCGCTTAAGGTGAGCCTCGGACCGCACTTTGCAGAAATCCATGATGATCGAATCCTCGATCACGGCCCCATCGTGAATGTGCACCCCGCGGCCGATGATGGAATTCTTGATCGTCGCGTTGCGCACGAAGCAGCCGT
This sequence comes from Elusimicrobiota bacterium, assembly GCA_043745445.1. Taxonomy (GTDB): domain Bacteria; phylum Elusimicrobiota; class Elusimicrobia; order UBA1565; family UBA9628; genus GWA2-66-18. The sequence goes on along the minus strand of JAYTSX010000356.1, from coordinate 5,198 downwards.
CGCTGATGATGCAGTTCGTCAGCTTCCCGTCGAGCACCTTCGCGGGCGGGCCGTCGTAGCGTCCGGAGTGGATGAACCAGCGGCGGTTATTGAGGTTCAGGCGCGGGCGCGCGCCCAGAATGTCCATGTTCGACTGGTAGTAAGCGCCGATCGTCCCGACATCGCGCCAGAAGCCCTGCTCCTCGTACGCCTTGAGTCCGGGCAGGACATTGGTCGAGAAGTCGTAAGCGTACAGCTTGTGGCTTTTGAGAATTGCGGGCAGGACATTTTTGCCGAAATCGAGGTCGCTTTCGTCTTTGTGGTGGTTTTTAAGCAGGTCCACCAGAACATCTTTCGTAAAAACGTAGTTGCCCATGGAAGCCAGCGCGTGCGTCGAGCTGCCGGGCATCGGGTCGGCGGTCAGCGGCTTTTCGATGAATTCCATGACCCGGTTTTTCGCATCGGTCCGCACGATGCCAAAGGACGGGACGGTTTTAAGCGGGACCGGAATCGTCGAGACGGTGACATCGGCGCCCTTCTCGATATGCCATTGGACCATCTGGCCGATGTCCATGCGGTAAACATGGTCCGCTCCGAAAACCACGACTAGATCAGGGTCAAAATCATGAATCAGGTTCAGGTTCTGGCGCACCGCGTCCGCGGTGCCGCGGTACCACATCGTGCCCAGGCGCATCTGAGGGGGCACGACAGTGATGAAATGTTCGCGCGTAAGACCGGCGGTTCGCCAGTTGGAGCGCAAATGCTCGATGAGGCTCTGCGACATGTACTGTACGAGCACATAGATCGAGAGCATCCCCGAATTCACGAGATTTGAAAGAACAAAGTCCACGATGCGATACTTGCCGCCGAACGGCACCGCAGGCTTGGAGCGCTCATGCGTCAGGGGGTGCAGGCGCTCGCCCTTGCCGCCGGCGAGCACGATCGCCAGCACGCGCCGCGTCGGCGCAATGACGGGCTTATTGGGGCTCGGCATAAGGGTCCTCTCCGTAATCGGTGCTGTCGATGACCGCGGCGTGCTTACCCGTCTTTTTTACAGGGGCAGGCCCGGAGTCTTGGGCCGAGGGCTCCTCGCCTTGCTGAGCGCGCGCGCGGCGCCGCAGCGCCTCAATGTCGGCCTCTTGCTTGTGGCGCTCGGTGCCGTGCAGCTGTGAGTCATCGAGAACGAGAACATCGCGATTTACATCAACGCCGGAGGTAATCTCGGTCAGGCCCTGCGTCGTGATCCCGGTCGACACGCGCACAGGCAGATAAACGGTGTCGCCCTCGCGGACTAAGGAGCCGGTCGGCACATAGAGCACATCTTTTTTCGACTGCGGGACGATCTCTCCTTCCCACTCGGTTCCCGGATCGAAGTAGCGGTCGGGCGACATGATCAAAGTAAAAGTGGCGCCGGGCGTCACCTTCTCGCCTTGGATATCGAGAAGAAAGCGCGTCACGCGGCCCTTTAATATCCGCTTGGGATCTTTGGCGGGCCAAAAAATCAGGTCCTGGCCGTCGTGAACCCAGCTGGCGTCCTCGGGCCGCACGCGCGCGACGAGCTTGAGCGTCGCGGCGGCTTCAAACATCACCGATTCCGGCTTCACCCAGGTCTTCGGCTTGAGGAAGTTCTTCAGGATAAAGCAGGTGTCCGGACAGCGCGCGGCCGTCGGACGGTAGACGCGCTGCCAGCGGTCCTCGAGAATGTCGACATTTTGCGTGCCCTTCGAATCGAGCATCGCCGCCAGCTCTTTGTGAGCCAGAAACGCGAGCGGCTGGTCGGCGCCGCGCCAGACAAAGGTCGAGGTGAGCACGCTCTCAACTCGGCCTTCGATTGTGGACTTAATTCGAAAGATGTCGTCGGGTACGACCGTCCCCGTCACCCGCACCTTCACCTCGAGGTTGCCGCGCTTGACCTTCGCGGGCGTCGCCGCGCTGCTATAAGCAGCAAGGAAAACGAACCCGGCGCAGAGTAGGGTCTTCATGGGCGTTAAAGTTAGCAAATTGATGTTGCGGCCCCATGTTCCTTAATACCGGAGCCGGCATCGAATTGTAAGGGGAAAATCGGGGTTGCGCAATGGCGGGAATCAAACGAAAATCGGACTCGCATCGGTGCGAGTCCGGAGGATTGGTTCGCCGCTGTTCTCGTCATCTCCGCGATCACGCCCGCGCAGGCCGTCGGTTTTGAGGCCTCCGTCGCCGAAGGGATGGTCTTGGCCCGGATGACCGCCGACGGCAACGAGGATTTGGCGCTGGCCGCCCTCTATCAACGGCTATTCGTGCTTCAGGACAAGCGTCGTGAAGTCGAACTTCGCTCTGATGAGGCTGAGTTGAGCATCGACGATCTTGCTTTGGCCTATCACAAGTTCGACGACCGCATGACTAAGGAGCTTCTCAAGGAGATCGCCGTCGATCCCGAGCTTAAGCGCGTCGCCCGCGACGCCGACGAGGTCAAAGCCCTGATCGCCGAGAACCTCGCCCGCCGGCCCAAGCCGCCCGTCAAGCCCTAAGGTTTAGCGAGACGATATGTATGCGCTCGCCAGCTTCCGGTAGGCGTCGTCACCGTAAAAATCGAACTCGCTGCGGCAGGTGAAGACGAGCTTGACATCATGCTCGTCGCGCGCGACCGCCGCCAATCGCAAGATTTTCTCCCAGGGCAGGCTATCGTCGCCCTTGAGCGGGGCGCCTGATTTGGGCCCGCCTGCGCTTATGTAGGCGCAGGCCAGCGCCTGCCATAAGTACCGCGTTCCTTCGGCGGCGTCGTTCATGAGAGGCGTGAGCAGGCGAAACGCATGGCAGGCCGTCACGCCGTGCAGCACCGTAAAGCTTCCGGTCGCTCGATAGGCCGTTCGCATTGCTTGGGCGAGGGTGTCTGTATTCAGCGCGCCCGCGTCGACGCTCGCGACGACGGCGGAAAAGCCGGGTTCGGCCGCCGCGTTCTTCATCCTTTCGACGATGTTCCCGCCCGGGTACCGGCCTTTGCCGCCGTCCAACAGCGCGAGCGCCGCTACCGGTGATTTCCCTTGAGGAGTTAAGCTGGGCAAAGCTCCGAGAGGTAAGTAGTCAGCGGCCCATTGGGCCAAAGCATGCGCAATCTCGGTCTCGTCTTTGATTTCTACGGCGTAGGCAAGGCGCAGCAAGCCATGGAATGCGACGCTGCCGACTCCCGGCATGAGCCTGTGAAGCCAGAGCCGGACCGTGGCTTCGCGTCCGGCACTGGCGATCTGACCGCGGAAGAATGAAATCCAGGAGGTGACGGCGGGGCGCCGGCCTATAAAATCCGCGGCCGTCTGTTCCGTAATTTCGTCCGTGGGGGGCGGCATTGGTTCGAGGATTCTTTCGTAATGCTCCGCAAAGGCCGCGATCTCCGGGTCAGTCGCCCCGAGCCCCTCAAGCGCGGCGACAGCCATGGGGAGATGGTTGGACAGTCCATCCTTATAAAAAGGGCTGAAGCGATGGCCTTTTTGGATAATTCGCAGTGTATCGAGTCTCAAGTCCAGTGAGCTCCTTCGTGCAACGACCAAAGCCGTGAATCCGGTTGCCCACACGATAAGAAAACAATTCCGATACGAGCCAGTGATTCGTTTCGAAACCAAACACGCTCGATTTCAACTTCCGGAGTGGCAGTAGGATCAGGAGGGTCCACAAGACGATCAGAAAATCGATTTTCGATCATCCGTGCGACTCCCTCAGGTCCAGTCGCCCGTACACCATTCGTTTTGTTCATGTCCCGCAGAACCCTTAATGAAACGATTGGCATCGCAATTGTGATTGCTGCCGCCAATGTCGCAAGGGCAAATTTCATTTTTCGCATAAGGCGGCCTAACGAAGCTGTAGAATAATCCTCTTCTTGAAATGTTGAATCAAGAATTCAGGGTCGAAACACCTGCCCCGATGTCAAATTGTCTGACCTGGGGCATCCTCGTGCGAAAAATATTTGTGCGATTTCTCATTATTTCGCACTTCGACATTATTCTACAGCTTCAACGCTGAGGATCTTCCGCCGCGGCTATTCGAGTCCACCCATACGAGGTCGCGGTCGGCAGAATCCGATGGTTAGACGGCTTCCTGATTTCGCCTGTAAGTATGTTCACGGAATGGGTCCTTTGGCCCTGGCCCATGCTTACAGGACAATCCATAAATTGAGTGCCACCGGAGGGAGCCCTTATGTTTGAGACCGACACAATCGTCATCCTAGGCTTGGGATTGAGCCCCATTATGCTTATGGCTGTTGCCCTGTGCTCACTGTCGGGGCCGAAGAGAGCGCCGCTTGTATGGTACGGCCCGAAACCATCCCGGCCACTCTTCATTCCGAGCGCAGAAGAGACCGCACAATCGGTTGAGCGATTTCGCGAGGCCGCTGAGCGTTCAATAATGGTCGATTTCATTTGGGACCGGTATTCACAAGGGCGTGCAATTTTTCTTGACGATATTCGAAGAGCGGCAACGAAACGAAAAAAGAGAACGGGTGCGAATTCAAAGTCGGTTCTTTCGAAGTGGCTGTAATTCTCATCCGGTAAATCGTTATCTGCCCGTCTAACGAAGCTGTAGAATAATCCCCTTCTTGAAATGTTGAATCAAGAATTCAGGGTCGAAACACCTGCCCCGATGTCAAATTGTCTAACCGGGGGCATCCTCGTGCGAAAAATATTTGTGCGATTTCTCATTATTTCGCACTTCGACATTATTCTACAGCTTCAACGCAGGGGGTGAGCGGCGGCCGCTTCAACTGTCCACCCACACGAGGCGGCCGGCCGCTCTATCCAATGTTAGACGGCCAGAGTTGCCAAACACCCCACGAATCCGATTTTCATCACTTCAATCATAAGCCCGGTATCTTGGTGCTGTGCTTCATCAGATAGAAAAGCACGGCTCCGATGATAAGGCTCACGACAATCACCGCATTGGCAATCATATACCGTATAGGAGACACTGCTATGCCGTGCTTTTTCATCTGATGGGACCAAAATGTCTCTGGATCGATGAGCCCAATGATCCCCAAACCCAATGCGAGTGGGCTTATGAACAGGGCCATCGGCATATAGCGGCCAACCATACGAATCGCTAGATAGGTCAAACCAGGCAATAGCAGTCCGATGGCCAACAAGAATAATGCAGGGCGTCTTGATCGATATTGGACCAGCACTTCCACTTCTGCCTTCGTCGGCTGTCCTGAGAGCATTTCGAGCCCGCTCGGACCCCCGAGCATAAAGAGCAACATC
>JAYTSX010000355.1:0-3099 GCA_043745445.1 Elusimicrobiota bacterium | reverse complement strand
GGCACGAGGAACAGGCCGACCACATTCGTGCCTTCGGGCTTGGCCGTCGTGACCCACAATTCTCCGGGGTTTGAGCAGAACCATTTCAGTCCGGTCAGACGCCAAGTCCCGTCTTCGGCGCGGACCGCGCGCGTTTGCGCGGCCGAGACATCGCTGCCGCCCTGCTGCTCGGTGACGAATTGGCCGCCGGTAAACGGCGTGGGACCCTTTGCGTCATAGACGAGGTGGCGGTAGCGGGCGTTTTGCTCGTCGGTGCCATGATCTTCGAGCAGGCCGGCAAGACCGTCGGTCATCGCCAGAGGGCAGCCGACACCACCCTCTCCGTTCTGGGCCAACAGATACGCCATGGCCATGCGCTCGAGCAGCGGCTTGGGGGGCAACAGCCCGTGCTCAAAAGCGAGGCGCCGCGCCTGGAGCTGCTCTTCGTTGTAGACGATGCGGTCGATCCGGCGGCCCCAGCGATCGAAGCGTTCCAGACGCGGGTACTTGCCGTCCCGATGCGCCTCTTCGATCAATTGGCCCAGCTTCCCGCCGCATATCTCGCCGAATACCGTAAGGGCCTCCAACGCCGTCGCGCGCTGCGGATGAGGCAAGCGCTGCCGGAGGATCGCCATCAGAAGGCGGTCCGTAGTAAAGAAATTACGACCTGCCGCTCCGGAGTATTCGGTGGTGTTCGCCGGCTTCATAAGTGATTGGTGAAAAATTCAACGAGACGGGTGTCGTACTCCATGCCCGCGGTCTCCCGGCACATGGTGTGGCTCGCCTCGGGCACCATCCACAGCTGCTTCGGCTCGCGCGCAGCGCGGAAGATCAGATTCACATCCTCGGGCGGCATCAGAAGATCGCGTTCGCCTCCGATCACGAATAGCGGACGAGGAGAGATCTGCGCGGCGGACGCGACGGGATCGAACAGCTCGATCTCGGAGGCGTTGACGCGCGAGCGCACGATCCTGATGGTCAGCGCGACGAGCGGATAATACGGGACCTTCACATTGTTCCAGAACCAGCGCGCGATGACGGTGCGGTAGTCGGTGAAGGGGCTCTCGACGACGGCGCAGCGCAGGTCCGGGTGCTTGGCCATGGAGACGACGGTGACGGTCGCGCCCATCGACAGACCGAAGACCCCGACATTGCCCATCAATTCGGGCTTGGCTTGGCGCAGCCACGCCATCGCGGCGTCGAAATCGATCGTCTCGAGCCCGCCGCTCGTCGTGATCGCGCCTTCGCTCTCGCCATGGGAGCGGAAGTCGAAGTAGACCAGGTTGAAGCCGCCGGCCTTATTGAGGAAGTAGGTCTGCTTGAGGAGCAGGCCCTTGTTGTCGCTCATGCCGTGGCACAGCAGGATCGTGCGTTTGTCTCCGCCGGGAGACGGTAGAAACCACCCTTTGAGCATGAGGCCGTCGCGCGTGCTGAAGGAAATATTCTCGTAGGGCAGGCCGTAATGCTCGGGGAAATGCGACATCGGCGACATGGGCGGGCTGAGAAGGTAGCCGGCGGCCCGCCAGCAGACTGCGTACATGGCGACGCTCAGCAGCACAGTCCCAACGATCCACATCATGCCCTCTTACCCCGCCTTCGGGTGCGCGATGGCCTCGATGTCGTCCGCCGAGAGCGTCTCCTTGAGCATTAGAGCCTCGATCATCGCCTTGTGCTTCCCGGCGCCGGCGCGCAGGCGCGCCTCGGTCCGGATCATCGACGCTTTGAGGAGCTTGTTGACCTCGAGAAGGGCCCGCGAGTCCGCCTCGCTGCCAAAGGCGCTTTGGCCGTACTGGTTGGGAGCGGTCTGCGCCAGTCCCATCTCTTCACTCATGCCCAGCTGCTGGACCATCGCCCGCGCCACCCGAGTCGCCGCCTCGAGGTCAGAGCCCGGCCCGGTTGACCACTTGCCGTAGAGGATCTTCTCGGCGACGAGACCGCCGAGGGCGGTGTCGAGGCGCGCTTCCAATTGATCGTGCGTGTGGAGGTAGGTGTCGCCGTCTTGAGAGCCGGTCTCGGCGAAGCCGAGCGCGCCCGAGCCGTGCGGTAGGATGGTGACCTTGTTGACGGGCACCCGCAACTCCTCGTTCTCGTTCAGCTGGTTGGCGAGCACATGCCCGGCCTCATGCGCCGCGATGCGGCGCTTGAGGGCCTCGGACAGGCGCAAGGTGCGCTTGCCTCCGATCGTCGCGCGGTCGACGGCCTCATCGATGTCGGTCGAGCTGATCGATTCTCCGCCGCGGCGGGCGGCGAGCAGGGCCGCTTCGTTGATGACATTCTCGAGGAACGCGCCGGAGAGCCCCGTGGTGCGGCGGGCGATCAGGCGCAGGTCTACCTCGGCGGCCAGGCGCGCCTTCTTGGCATGCAGGGCCAGGATTGCCTCGCGTCCCATCGCTTCGGGCAGCCCGACATGGATGGTGCGGTCGAAGCGTCCCGGCCGTATGAGTGCTGGGTCGAGGACATCGGCGCGGTTGGTCGCGGCGATGACGAGGATGCCGTCGGAGTTGTCGAAGCCGTCCATCTCCTTAAGAAGCGCGTTGATCGTCTGATCGTGCTCTAGATCGCCGCCGTTGCCGGCGCCGCCGCCGCTGCGTTTCTTGCCGACCGCGTCGATCTCGTCGATGAAGATGATGACCGGCGCGTCCTTGGTCACATTCTTGCGCGCGGTCTCGAACAGCTCGCGCACGCGGCGCGCGCCCAGGCCGACATACATCTCCACGAAGTCGGAGCCGGAGATCGAGATGAAGGAGGCGTTGGTCTCGCCGGCCAGAGCCCGGGCGAGCAAGGTCTTGCCGGTGCCGGGCGGGCCCTCCATCAAGACGCCCTTGGGCATGCGCGCGCCGAGCATCTTGAAGCGGGCGGGGTCGCGCAGGAAGTCGACGATCTCCTGGACCTCGACGAGGCTCTCGTCGATGCCGGCGACATCGGCGAAGCGCGTCTTCGGCTTCTCCATATTCATCTTCGGCGTGTTATTGACACCCGCGGGTCCACCTCCGCCGCCGCCGTTCTGCCTGTTCATGAATTTACGCATGACCCAGGTGCCCACGACGAAGATCAAGACGAGGGGCCCGAAGCTCCAGAATATGTTGCTGAGCATCGAAGGCGCGGGCTTGGGCTTGACCA
>JAYTSX010000354.1:0-11556 GCA_043745445.1 Elusimicrobiota bacterium | reverse complement strand
ACTTTCATCGGCGCGCCCCGCGCGAGGAAAAAGAGGCGTTTGAGGCATACCGTGTTCGCGAGGGCTGGTGGCTCGCGGACCACTCGCTGTTCATGGCGCTGAAGGGCGCCTATCATGGCCGGCCTTGGGTCGAGTGGGACGAGCGTCTGCGCCGGCGTGAACCCGCGCGCTTGGCTGAGGCGCGCGCCAACGAGCTGGACGAAGTGAGTTACCACGATTTCGTTCAGTGGCTTTTCTCGCGTCAGTGGGAAGCCGTGCGCCGGCATGCGGCCGCGCGCGGGGTCGGCCTGATGGGCGACGCGCCGATTTATGTGCGCCACGACAGCGCCGACTGCTGGGCCAACCAGGACCTTTTCTTTTTAAATGAGGCCGGAGCGCCGACGGTGGTCGCGGGCGTGCCTCCGGATTACTTCTCGGCGGACGGGCAGCTGTGGGGCAACCCCCTTTACCGCTGGGACCGTCATAAAAAAACCGGCTTCGCCTGGTGGGGCTCGCGTCTGAAGGCCTGCGCGGAGCGCTTCGATGCGCTTCGCCTGGACCACTTCATCGGCTTTCGAAATTATTGGGAAATCCCCGCCGGCGAGAAGACCGCGATCAAGGGCGCCTGGGTGGCGGCGCCCGGCGACGAGTTGTTTGAGATGATTCGCCGTGACATCCCTCAGCTTGAAATCGTCGCGGAAGATCTGGGGGTGGCGACGCCTGCGGTCATCGCGCTGCGTGATAAGTTCAAGCTGCCGGGGATGCGTCTCGCTCAGTTTTCATTCGGCGGCGAGGAGAAGGACTGGCCTGCCAATTGGCCTGAGAACTGCGTAGGCTACACCGGCACGCACGACAATGACACGACGCGCAGCTGGTGGGAGGACGACGGCACGGCCAACGCGCAGCGTCCCGCGGCGCAGGCCGAAAAAGAGAGGCGCGCATTCAGCGGGGCCCTCGGACACGAGCCCGTGCGTCCGGCCCACGACCTCGTGTCCATGGTCTGGCATTCGCCCGCGCGGACCGCAATCGCGCCGATGCAGGATTTATTGAATCTCGGTGGTGATTGCCGGATGAATCGCCCCGGTACCACTGAGAATAATTGGCGCTGGCGTATGGAGCCCGACGCCTTGACGCCGGGCCTGGCCGGCCGCCTGGGACTGCTGACGGGCGCCTGCGCACGCGCTCCCGGAGACGCATGACGATAGGTCCCGTGGTGACAAAGGTCTCCGCGCTCTCGGCCTTGGACTTCCATTTATTCAACGAGGGCACTCACGAACGCCTTTACGATAAGCTGGGCGCGCACCTCGAGACGCACGGCGGCAAGGCCGGCACGCGCTTCGCCGTGTGGGCGCCCAATGCGAAGAAAGTCTCCGTCATGGGAGACTTCAACGGCTGGGCCAAGACCAAGCACCCGCTCAAGCCGCGCGACTCCTCCGGCATTTGGGAGGGCTTCATCCCCGGCGTGGGCAAGGGCGCGGTTTACAAATACTGGATCTCGTCGCATGTCAACGGGCACAAGGGCGAGAAAGCCGATCCTTACGGCTTCCGTCAGGAGGAGCCGCCTCGCACCGCCTCCATCGTCTGGGATCACGACTATAAGTGGAACGACGCGGGGTGGATGAATGCCCGCAAAGAGCGCGCCGCGCTGACGGCCCCGATTTCCATCTACGAAGCCCATTTGGGCTCCTGGCGCCGGGTGCCCGAGGAGGGGAACCGCTCGCTCACCTACCGCGAATTGGCGCCGCTCCTGTCCGCGCATGTGAAGAAGTTAGGCTTCACCCACATCGAGCTCATGCCCATCATGGAGCACCCGTTCTACGGCTCATGGGGCTACCAAACCACCGGCTATTTTGCCCCGACCTCGCGCTACGGCAGCGCGCAGGACTTTATGTTTCTTGTGGACCACCTCCACCAGGAAGGCATCGGTGTGATCCTCGATTGGGTTCCTTCGCATTTCCCGACCGACGGCCATGGCCTTAATTTTTTCGATGGCACCGCGCTGTACGAGCACGCGGATCCTCGGCTGGGCTTCCACCCGGATTGGAAGAGCTCCATCTACAATTACAGCCGCAACGAGGTCCGGGCGTTCTTGATTTCGAACGCTTTGTTTTGGCTTGAGAAGTTCCATGTCGACGGGCTGCGCGTGGACGCGGTCGCCTCGATGTTGTACTTGGACTACTCGCGCAAGGAAGGCGAATGGATCCCGAACCAGTTCGGCGGCCGCGAGAACCTCGCGGCCATCGATTTCCTGAAGAAGCTCAATGAGGCGGTTTACGGAGCCTTCCCCGATGTCCAGATGATGGCCGAGGAGTCCACGGCCTGGCCCGGGGTGTCGAAGCCAACCTACCTCGGCGGCCTCGGCTTCGGCCTGAAGTGGGATATGGGCTGGATGCACGATACGCTGAAGTACTTCCGTGAAAATCCGGTCCATCGCAAATACCATCAGAACGAAATCACCTTCCGCGCGATTTACCAGTTTCACGAGAACTTCGTCATGCCGCTGTCGCATGATGAGGTCGTGCACGGCAAGGGCGCTCTGCTCGAGCAGATGCCCGGCGACGATTGGCAGAAGTTCGCCAACCTCCGCCTGCTCTACGCGTGGCAGTGGGCCATGCCCGGCAAGAAGCTCCTGTTCATGGGCGGTGAGATCGGCCAGCGTCAGGAGTGGGGGCACGACCGCTCCCTCGACTGGCATTTATTAGACCACGAGTCCCATCGGGGTGTTGAGCGGTGGGTCACACGCCTCAACCGTATTTACCGATCCGAGCCCGCGCTGCATGAGCGGGACTGCGACCACACCGGCTTCGAATGGGTGGACGCCGCGGATGCCGACAACTCCGTGGTGTCTTTCCTGCGCAAGGGCGCCTTGCCCGGCGAGGAGGTCCTGTGCGTGTTCAACTTCACGCCCGTGCCGCGCCCGGACTACCGGGTCGGCGTGCCGGCGGGCGGCTGGTGGGCGGAGCTCGCGGATTCCGACGCGACCGAGTTCGGCGGCTCCGGGGTCACGCTTGGCGGGGGCGTCAAGGCCGACAAGGAGCCGTGGCACGGCCGGCCGTTTAGCGTAAAGATACAGCTTCCGCCGATGGCCGCCGTCTTCCTGAAGCGCCCGGCTTAAAAGCGCGAGGAGTAGTTCACGCCGACGCGCTCGGAGGCCATGCGGCCGTCCTTGACACCCCACTCAGTCTTAAGAGAGACCGGTGAGCCGCGGCGCGACAGCGTCAGCGCGGCCAGGCCGCGCGCGTCGCCGTTCTGGATGGCGCCCTGCATCGCCGAGCCGGGGCGGGTGTCGAAGTCCACGCGAATCGGGCCGACATTGAAATCGGTGCGCAGGCCGGCCACATACAGGTAGGCGCCGCCGAGAACGCCGGCGGAAACCATGAACTCCGTATCCCAGTTAGCGGAATTAGCGGCGTAGGCGCCGGAATCGCGCCCGAAGCGTTCGAGCTGGTAGCGACGGACCAAGGCGTCCGCGACGGCGTCGGTCATGACGGTCACATGCGCGCCGGCGGCGGCGCGCTGCCACGCACCGGCCTCGGCGATGCCCATGGGACCGACGGGACGCTCCTCAAGCAAGCGCCGGGCGGCTTTATCCTGACGGTAGCGCAGACGATCGGCAAATATCTTATCGGAAGTTCCCACGGGCACCGCGCTCATGCGGCGCGAGAGCCCGCCGGGGAGCACCGCGGAGATCAGGTGTCCGCGCACGAGGCCGTACACGCCGTCTGCCACGGCTTCGACGCCCCGGTACACGGGGGCGGCGGTTTCGGCCCAGTCTTGGGCATTGACGACTCCGGCGCAGGCCAGCATCAGCAACCCGATCGCGAGTGTCTTCATTAACCCAAGGGTAGCCGGGAAAGGGGCCGGCGTCGGGGGCCGGCGGACTGGGAGGGGAAAGGTGAAGGGCCCTGCGTGAAATAGGTCTTTAGACCTGGAGAACATGGCGGTGACTCCTCGGCGCGTCATCGTGCTGTAATGGAAGGTTATCGGGACGGTGTTACGGAATTTAGTATCCTCCCAGACATGAAAAAATCCATTTTTGCCTTCCTGCTCGCCCTTGCCGCGGCGTTGCCCGCGAACGCTTTGATCAAAACCCGACTCGTGGAATACAAGGACGGAGATGTCGTGCTTCAGGGCTATGCCGCGTGGGAAGACGGCTTTAAGGACTCCCGACCGGGGATCCTCGTCGTGCACGAGTGGTGGGGCCACGGACCGTACGCTCGCCGCCGCGCCGAACAGCTCGCCAAGCTCGGATTTACCGCCTTCGCCGTGGATATGTACGGCAAGGGAGTGTACGCGAAGGATCATGAGGAAGCGGGCAAGCTGGCCGGTGCATTTTTCGGCGACCGCGCCGCGATGCGCCGGCGCGCTCTCGCCGGGCTCGAGGTGCTTAAGAAGCAGCCGTTCGTCGACCTCAAGCATTTGGGCGCCATCGGGTACTGCTTCGGCGGTACGACCGTCCTTGAGCTCGCCCGGGCCGGAACTGATCTCAGGGGCGTTGTCAGCTTCCACGGGAACCTCGCCACGCCCGTACCGGCGACGCAGACGCCCAAGGCGTCCATCCTCGTTCTGCATGGCGCGGACGACGGCTTCACTAATCCGGGCGTGCCCGGCTTCCTTGAGGAGATGCGCAAGGTCAAGGCCGACTGGCAGTTCGTTCAGTATGGAGGCGCGGTGCACAGCTTTACCGTGGTTGAGGCCGGAACCGACACGACAAAGGGCATGGCGTATAACAAGGAAGCTGATCACCGTTCTTGGGAAGCGATGCATTCTTTCTTTGACGAGCTGTTCTCGGAAAAGCCCGTAAAGTAGGAACATTTTCGGTTTCTAGGCCGTTCTAGGTCCAAGGACCCCCGACAGGCGACTTCTCATGGCTTACAATAATGTCATGAGCCAACGCCCTCGCCGCGCCGCGTGGATTCTTGCCGTCGCCGTCTTCGCGTCCACCCCCGTCTACGCGCAGTTCCAGCTGCAGAGCGAACCGGATAGCGAATGGGATAAGTTCGTGCCCCCGGTCGCCGATCCCGGCTCCACGCCCAACTCTCCGGTCGGGCCCACCACCCCGGAAGGCGGCTTCTCCGCGCCAGAGCGCGTCACTTTCGGCGAAAAACTGCGCGAGCGAGTCCTTGACCAGCTGTGCCGGCACATCAAGCTCCAATACGACTACCATCTTCCCGGAGATTTCAACGGCACCAGCGCCGGCATGAGCCGCTATCTCGCCCAGCTTCCCGACGGGCGCTTGACGATCGTCGATGAAGAACGGCTCAGCGTCGGTTACGGCCACGGGTTCTCTAAAGTCGTCAACGAAGCGGTGGGCGCGTCGGTCGGGCTGTGGATCGGCGGCCGTATCGACGGCGGATCGATGGTGATCCGCCCCTTGGAGGGCAAGGCGACCTGTAAAGAGCTCGACACCCTCATCGATCTTCGCGACATCAAGACCGTTCTCCCGTTGAAGGCCCAGCGCATCGCCGCCATGAAGGTCGGCGAGCTTTGGCGCCTGCCCTTCAGCCTGACCGTCGGGCACACCGAATCCATCAGCGACGCCGTCGCCCAAAACTTGAACGTTTCGCTTTCCTTTAACGGCACGGAGACCGGCGCCGCCACCCTCACCCTCTATCGCCTCTCTGACTCGCAGCTGCGCTTCCGCTTTCGCGTCGATCGCGTCGAGATCCGCACGAAGGGGGCCAGCATCGTTCAGACCATACCGGCCGTGGAATTCGCTTCGCTCGGAGCGAACATCCTCGCCAAGCTCATCGACCATGAGCTCGCCAAGCAGATGCATCGCTATACGGTCGCTTCGCTTGGATTCTCCAATTCCAAATCGCAGGGCAAGCGCGTCGTTCTTGAGTATGTCGTCGATCCTCGTGACCCGGCCCAGGCGGAGGCCGTGGCCAAGGCGTTGCACGGAGACTTTGAAGCGCTCGTCAAAATGGCCTGGCATTTGGGCACCCAGCAGGCCACGGACGCGTCGACCGAGGCCGCCTACCTGAAGCTTATGCAGGAACACGACGCCGAGCTCGGCGCCGCCGCCTTCGCCGCCATCAATGCCTATAGCAACGACTCCAAAGACACGACCTTGAACCTGCCCTTTTTGACCTCGCATCACTGGAGCAAGCAGCGCGGCGAGGACACGATGACGCGCTACACCGATGTGCAGGGGCACATCCATTTCGAGCGCGCGGACAAATCGCACCAGGGGGAGTACTTCAACATCCCCTGGGTCGGCCCGCTGGTCAAGAACAGCGTGCAGCGCGATGTCCAGGTCGTGACCGCGGCTCGCGCCGGCGAGAAATACGGCGACCCGATCGTGGTCTATCTTCAGCAGCACGGTTTCCTGCGCGCCACCGAGTCCGTCGTCCGCGGCGACGCCCAGCAATTCAGCGATCTCATGGCGCTCGCCGGAACCCGCGGCAACGGGCGCAATCCGCGCATGGCGATACCGTTGGCGAAGGATTTGCCGGAGCCGCCGGCCCCGGAGCGCAGCTTCGGCGAAGACGACAACAGGTCTCAGGAGCCCGCCAACCGCAAAGGGGCGATCTCATTTACCCTTGTGTTCAGCCAGGAGGGCGTCAAGCAGCTTCTCGCTTCGAGCAACGAGGATATCTTGAAGGCGTACGCCGCGGTCTGCGACAGCCAGCCGGCGATGCGCTGGCTGACGGCCAACGGACGGGTCCAGAACGACGGCAAGGTCACCTACGATTGGAAGGCCGCGCGTCGTGCGTTCCCGGATGAGGTGGATAGCGACCGCCGCACGCCCGCTGATGAGCTGGCGCATCTGGCAAAGGTGTCGGCCGGCATCCTCGCGGACATTGCCGCGGCGCGTTCCGCGCCCGACAACGAAGCCCGTTCCGTGGCCCTGACGAAAGCCTTTGGAGGGCTGGGACGGAGCGGTTTGACTTACGAGGAATCGATGCGCGTGTTCGTTCAGCTGATCGACCCGATGAATATGACCGCCGACTTCGTCGCGACGGTGGAGCGTTCTAAGAAGGAGCCGAAGCTCGCGGCCCACTATGTTCTCAAGAGGGGCCGCCCGGACAACGAACTGCTCCGTCTTGCGGGCGAGGCTAAGACCCGTTTCGCTCAGCCCTCGATTTTGGTGGACTAAGGGCATTTAAGGCTGGACATACGCACGCAGGCATGCTATAATGTCGTTGTCGCTTTCGAACCCGTAACTAGAAATGTCGGGACCTAGACCCTCCGCGAGTCAAGCGGGGGGTTTCGTGTTTCTAGATGCTACAAGCCGCCGTTTAGTCGGAATCTGGGCGGAAACTCGCACCGGTGCGAGTGACTAACAAATTGTTAGTCGAGTTCAAGTGGTCGCACCCTCCCGACGATCCGTGCGGCCGGACGGCCCCAATCAGCCCCGGCCTCCTTTAAAAAGAAGAAGCCCCCGGCGCCTTTCGGCGCCGGGGGCTCTTTTGTCAGGTCCGCGCTCTAAATTAGAGCTTGCGAACGTTCGCCGCGCGCGGTCCCTTGTCGGACTGCTGCTCGTCGTACTCAACGGCCTGATTTTCGGCCAAAGTCTTGAAACCGTCGCCCGTGATGGACGAGTGGTGCACAAACAGGTCCTTGGATCCGTCGTCCGGCGTGATGAAGCCGAAGCCCTTCTGATCGTTGAACCACTTCACTTTTCCCATAGCCATTCTATTTACTTCCTCTTTATTTGCGTATTGCTCACAAACATCTGTGTGGCGAGACCATTAACTGGATCTCTACCCGTATTATACCATGAATCGTCGTCGAGAATAGGCGTCTGGCGCAAAAAAAAGCGGGGTCGCCCCTTAAAAGGGACGACCCCGCGCGTTGAAGATTAGAGGCCCAGCCAGAGCTCCGGATTCTGGAGAGAGGAGACCAGCGCGGGCGTCTTGGGGAGCGCTTGTGAGGCGAAGGCCGGAGCGTCGCCGTCGGCGCCCGGCTTGTACCAGCAGCGCGGGCGGTAGCCCGAGGCCTGGCCGCCGGCGATGGTGCAGGTGCCCTTTGCCGGATCCGTCTCGCTGACCTGATCGCCGACCGCGCGTCCGCAGACCGAGCCCGCGTAGTAGGTGTCGAGCCGGCACTGAGTGTCAGGGTGGCCGTCGTACATCGTGGTGACGACCGCCGCATCCGGAGTGTCAAATCGCGGCAGCACCGTCTGGTTTCGCAGGATCCGGAACAGCTCCGTCACCGACATGCCGGCCATCGAGCCGCGCACGCACATCGCGCGGTCGGTCGCCGACTGGAAGGACGCGGCGCAGGCCGCCTTGGGTCCCGGGTCCTCACCCTTGGGGCCGGTGAATGAAGCGCCTTCGTCCGCGAACATGCGGCGCAGGCACTTCAGGTTGGCGAAGTAGTCGGCCTGCCCTTCGTTCGAGGCCCAGTCCATGCCGCCGTATTTGGGCGCGCCGCCGATGTGGTGGCCCATCTCGTGGCAGGCGACGAGCGCCATCCCGTCCTGGGTGATGGCCGCGTGCCGGGCGAGACCGCCGTACATGTTGAGGACATAGTCGTTCCCGGAGCGCTGAGCCGACGCGTTGACGGTCGGATTGTCCCACAGGCGCTTGAGAACGAGCCGGCCGCCGCGCGCTTTGATCTCGGGGCCGTAAATCTTTTCAATCCGGTCCATCACCTGATTGAACTGCGCCTGCGTGATTCCCTTGTCTTCAAGGGAGCCGACTTCGATCTTTAGGGTGTTTTCCGGCAGGAATCCGTCTTCCAGCACAACCATACGGGGAACAATGGACAGAACGACGACGGCGACGCTCACCAGGATGCTTCGGATCATTGTACACCTCCTAACGAGTCCATCCTGACATAACGCGTTTTGGGACGCAAGGGAAAAGGGGCCATAAGACCCGGGTATTTTATAGGTCCTTCGGCCCCGCCTTCAGGAAAACTTAAGCTCGCCTTAACCGGGTTCACAGCGCCATGTGTCATCCTCATGATGCCGGCATGGAGGATGTATGAACGATTCAGTGAGAATGCGAGTGGCGGTCCTGGTGGTTCTGACGGCGGGACTCTTGTCGGGTTGCGGCGGCGTGCAGAGCCGGCTGGTGAAAGGGCAGGTCCAGAGCGTGATCGATCAGAAGCCGGATCATCGCGGCTATATCGAGGCGATAGGCATCGGCGCCTCGGATCCGACGCTCGCCAGCGACACGCAGCGCAAATCCTTGGCGCGCGACGCGGCGATCGTCAAGGCGCAGTACGAGATGCTGGCCATGGTCAAGGGCGTGGAGCTCGAGGGCGGCTACACCGTCTCGCGCGCCATTGAGGAGGACTCGACGCTCGAAAGCCGCGTCCAGGCGACGATCATGGGGGCGGAGATCCTCAAGAGCGAGTTCACCTCGGACAACGGCTGCGTGGTCACGATGCGTCTGCCTAAGAGCCGCTTGGAAGGCATGATGGGAGTGGCTTTTAAATGAACGCGCATGGCGGGAGCTTGGTGCTCCTGCTCATTTTTGCGGGGTGCGCGACGGCGCCGAAGGCGGGCGCCCTTCGCACGACCGTGGAGGTCGAGGGGCGCGGAGCTGATTCGACCCAGGCGCTCGCCGACGCCCTGAAGCGGTCGGTCGAGAAGGCGCTGGGGGTTTCGATCGCGTCCTCCACCCGTGTCGAGGCGGCGGTTGCAGTGCGAAGACGCATCTGGGCTGACTCGCGCGGCGCGGTGGAGAAGTGGACCGTGCTCGGCGAGAAGTCTGAGAACGGGCTCAAGGTCATCCGGGTGCGAGCCGTGGTCCGGCGCTTGGCTGAGGGGGAAAGCGTACCGCCTCCGGAAGGCACCAAGGTCCGCATCGAGGCGTCGGGTGCCGCCGAAGCCGGCCTGCGCCGGGGCTTTGGCGCCCGGGGCTTTTCGGTCGTCGAGCGGGGGGAGCAATTCGTGGTCCGCGCCCGCAGCGGCTCGACCTTGCTGAGCGACATGCGCACCGCGCCATTCGTGTCGGCGCGGGGTAAGGTTACTGTGTCGGTCATCGACGCCGCCTCGGGCGGCGTCGTCTGGGAGCAGACGCGCGAGGCCTCCGGCCTCGAGGCGGACTCCCTGGCCGCGGCGGCGCTCGCCGTCGAGAACGCCGGCGAGCTGGGTGGCCGGGACGCGGCCGAAGGTCTGTCGGGGGTATTATGGAATCGCTGAAAAGCCCGGGTGTGCAAATGTTACAGTTAGCGGCGGTCATGCCTAAGAAAATTCTGGTCGTCGACGACGATAAAGCCATTTTGACGATGATACGCAAGTATTTGATGGCCGCGGGCTACTCGGTCGTCGTCACCGACAACGGCTCCGAGGGCCTGATTCTGGTGCGCGAGTCCCGCCCCGACTTGATCCTCGTCGATTACGACATGCCTGGCCTCGATGGCCACGCGGTGTGCCGGGTGCTTAAAAAGGAAGCCGCCACCCAGACGATCCCGGTCGTCATCATGTCGGGCGCGCGCATTGCCGACAGCGATGTCCTGTCCGGATTTTCCGGCGGCGCCGACGACTATGTGATGAAGCCCTTTTCTCTTCCGGTACTCGCCGCGCGCCTCGAGGCGGTCTTGCGCCGCTATAAAATGATCGTGGGCAAGACTGAATCGAAGCTCAAGAAGGCCGGCATCGAGCTCGATCCTGCCGGCCGGACCGTGAAGGTCGAAGGCAAGGCCGTTTCCCTCACGCGCAAGGAATTTGACCTTTTGGCGGTGCTGCTCGAGCAGTCCGGGCGCGCGCTCAGCGTGCCTTACCTGCTCGAGACAGTCTGGGGTTACGATCCCGCCGACTACAACGATCCGGGGACTGTCGAGGTCCACATCTCGCACCTGCGCAAGAAGCTCGGTCCCAAGCTCGCTAAGCGCGTCACCAACCTTACCGGGCACGGTTACAAGTTCGAAGCGTAGCCCGGACTTAAGGAGGCCCGTTCCTCGTCGAGGAGCGGGCCTCCTTTCTTTTTTCTTAGCGCGCGGGCGGCTCCGTTTAAGTCCGAGTTAAGGCGCGGTTAGATTTTTTCACAGCCCGCGCGGTTACGCTAAGGGCATGAGAAACAAAACGATCTCAGTTCTGGCGGGAATGCTCCTGACGCTCGCCGCCCCCGCGGCGCGCGCCGACGGCTACAAGGCGCTGGCGCGCGACCTCGCCACCGAAGCCAAGAAGGCGGGCGTCTCCCGCGTCGCGGTGATGCCCTTTGAGCCCGCCGACGGCGGGAGCGCGCGCGACGGCTGGAACATATCGGAGAAGCTGGTCACGCAGCTCGTGCGGACCGGCAAGGTCCAGACCTTGGAGCGCTCCATGCTCAAGACCCTCATGGACGAGCACCAGCTCGGCCGCACCGGGGCTCTTGATCCGGCGACTTTGCGCAAGCTCGGCCGGGTGCTCTCCGCGGAGGCGATCATTACGGGCAGCTTTACGACCATCGGCCGCGAGGTCGTCGTCAATGCTCGCCTCATTAATACCGAGACCGGCGTCATCGTCGCGGCGTGTGAGCGCCGCGCGGAGCGCGATTGGTTTGACGCTCCGATCTTTGTTCCGGCGCCGGAATTCACGGTGGCGGCTCCGGCCATCCTTACGGAAGGCGAGCTCGCCATGAACGACTCCCTTAAGGACTCGGTTGCCGATGAGGTGAACTGCAACAACGCCGCGAC
>JAYTSX010000353.1:0-3112 GCA_043745445.1 Elusimicrobiota bacterium | reverse complement strand
GCTGTACGAATCCGTCACTCCGTTGCAGGCCGTCGTTATCGGCGTGATCATCGGCACGATGGGCCAGCTCTCCGACCTCGCTGAGTCCATGGTCAAGCGCGACGCGGGCGCCAAAGACTCTGGCGCGCTCCTGCCGGGTCACGGCGGCGTCTTCGACCGTTTCGACTCCTACATCCTCTGCGCCCCCGCGGTCTATTACGCGCTGACCTTCAAATGAAACGCGTCGCCATCCTCGGCTCGACGGGCTCGATCGGCGTCAACGCGCTCAATGTCATCCGCGAGATGCCCGACATGCTGTCGGTTTTCGGCCTGTCCGCGCACTCCAACGCCGAGCTTGTCGCCGCGCAGGCCAAGGAGTTCGACGCCGTCGCCGTCACCATGTTCGACCCGAAGGCTGGGGCGGACCTGAAGACCCGGCTCAACGGCAAGGCCAAGCATCTTGCTTCCGGCGTCGAGGGGCTGTGCGATCTCGCCTCGCACCCCGATGTGGACGTGGTGCTAACCTCCGTCGTGGGCGGCGTCGGTTTTGCCCCCCTCCTCGCCGCCATCCGCGCCGGGAAAATCATCGCGCTGGCCAACAAGGAGCCGATGGTCATGGCCGGCGCGCAGTTCATGCGCGAGGCGGAGCGTTGGAACGCGAAGATCGTGCCCGTTGACTCCGAGCCTTCGGCGATTTTTCAGTGCGTTCAGGGCCTCAACCCCGACCCGCGCGCGGCCGCCCCGCTTAAGACGATCAAGCGCGTGATCCTGACCGCGTCGGGCGGCGCCTTCGCCAAATACACAGGCGACCTCGCCGAGGTCACGCCCGAAATGGCGCTCAAGCACCCGACCTGGAAGATGGGCAAGAAGATCACCGTCGACTGCGCCACGCTCATGAACAAGGGCTTCGAGATGATCGAGATCATGAATTTGTTCGGTCTTCGTCGCGATCAGGTGGAGATCGTCATTCACCCTCAATCGATTTTTCATTCCGGCGTCGAGTTCTCCGACGGATCGGTGCTGGCCCAGATGGGCGTGCCCGACATGAAGCTGCCGATTCAATACGGCATGACCTACCCCGAGCGCGGCCAGCGGGTCGTCGAACCGCTCGACCTCATCAAGGCCGGCACGCTCGAATTCCGCGCCCCCGATTTCTCCCGCTTCCCGTGCCTGGCGCTCGCGCGCGAGGCGGCGCTCAAGGGCGGCGGGATGCCCGCCGTGCTCAACGCCGCCGATGAGATCGCCGTGGAGGCGTTTCTCGCGGGACGGATTAAATTTACCGATATCCCGCGAGTCGTCGAGAAGACCATGGCGGCCTACACCCCCAGCGGGGGCCTGCCGAGTTTTCAAGAAGTCGTCGAAGTCGATGCCTGGGCGCGAGCCAAGGCCGAGGAGTCCTGCAAATGAACGCCATCTGGAACATTCTGCACACCGTCGGAGCCAACGCCTTCGCGCTCGGCCTCGTGATCGTGCTTCACGAGTCCGGGCACTTCTTCGCCTGCCGCCGCCTCGGCGTACGCGTCGAAAAGTTCGCCTTCGGATTCGGTCCGGAGCTGATCGGCATTACCGACCGTGTCGGCACGCGCTTCTCGTTGTGCGCGATTCCCTTCGGCGGTTTCGTGAAGCCCGCGGGCGAGGACCCCACGCTTGAAGGTGCGCAGACTCCGAAGAAGGACGAGTACTTCGGCCAGTCTTGGAATCGGCGCCTCATCATCGTGTACGCGGGCCCGGCCATGAACTACCTTTTGGCCTTTACTCTGTACACCGGCCTCATTTGGGGCAAGGGCATGCCCGTGGCCTCGAATGAACCCAGTATCGGCAACATGATGATCGGCTTTCCCGCGGACAAGGCCGGCATCGCGGTCGGCGACAAGATCACGGCCTTCGGCGGCCGCGCCCTCACGGGTTGGGAGGATCTGGCCAGCTCGATTCACCGCTCCGCCGAGAAGGAGATCACCTTGTCCGTCGAGCGCGACGGCAAGAAGCTCGAGATTAAGGTCGTGCCGAAGGTGAGCGAAACGGGCGACCAAGGCGTGATCGGCATCATGCCTAAGGCCGAGTACAAGTCCGTCGGACCCTTGGCGGCGGGCAACGCAGCCATGAGGCTGTGCTGGATGCAGAGCAAACAGACGGTGACGACCATCGCGGGCAAGATCTGGAAGCGCGAGCGACCCGACCTGGCCGGCCCCGTCGGCATCTTTCAAATGGTCTCAAGAGCCTCGCGCGCGGGCTGGGAGGAGTTCGTCTTTCTCATCGGCTTCATCTCGGTGGCGATCGGCTTCTTCAACCTGCTCCCGCTCCCCCTCCTCGACGGCGGGCACGCCGCTTTTTACTGGTGGGAAGGCCTGCGCGGCCGTCGCGCCTCAAACGAAGTCATGGAGAAGGCCAACACCATCGGCATCGCCTTCCTGATGTCATTGCTCGTTTTCGCGACCTACAACGACATCCTCCGCATCCGCACCGAACGCGCCACAAAGGCCGCCAAAGCCGTCGACCTCAAGAAATAAGAAATTGGTGTCAGGCCTTTAGTTAATTGAATTACTCCGGATAATTGCCGCGCGCGTAATTCAACTAACTATAGGCCTGACACCAGCTACCATCTACAACTATGAAACTATCGAAATATCTTTTGCCGACTCTTCGGGAGGCGCCGTCGGACGCGGACAATGTTTCGGCGCAGCTGATGCAGCGCGCGGGTATGATCCGCAAGGTCGCCTCGGGCATCTACGATTGGCTCCCGCTCGGACTGCGCGTGCTGCGCAAGGTGGAGAAGATCGTCCGTGCTGAGATGGACGGGATCGGCGGGCAGGAAGTCTCATTGCCCGTCATCCAGCCCAAGATCCTGTGGGAGGAGACGGGCCGCTGGCCGGTTTACGGCAAGGAGTTGCTGCGCCTGAAGGATCGCAAGGACGCGGAGTTCTGTTTCGCCCCGACCGCGGAGGAGGTCGTCACCGACCTCGTACGCCGCGAGGTCCGCTCTTGGCGCCAGCTGCCGACGATGCTCTACCAAATCGGCCTCAAGTTCCGCGACGAGGTCCGCCCCCGCTTCGGCGTGATGCGCGCGCGTGAGTTTCTGATGAAGGACGCGTACTCGTTCCACGCCGACGAGGCGGACGCGTCCGCGTACTACAAG
>JAYTSX010000352.1:0-3114 GCA_043745445.1 Elusimicrobiota bacterium | reverse complement strand
GCAGTCCTATAAGCCGCCATTTGGTCGGAACCTGGGCGCGAACTCGCACCGGTGCGAATTCGCGCTACTCAGGTCCGGTTAAATGGATACCCCGTCATCAGTGATTGGGGAGGCCCTCGGAAAGGAGACGCAACGCGTTTGCGCCCATGACGAGCGCGATGTCGGCCTCGCATAACCCCGCCTCAAGCAGGGCCTGCGTCACAAGAGGCACGCCCGACGCGTCAAAAGGGGCGGGGACCGCGCCATCGAAGTCTGAGCCGAGCGCCGCGTGGCGCACGCCGGCAACCTTCACCACGGCCATGATCGAGCGCGCGACGGCGGCTGCGTCCGTGCCACCGGTGGCCGTCTTCCAGAAGCCGACGCCGACGACTCCGTCCTTCGCCGCAATCTTCTTGAGTTGATCGTCGCTTAAATTCCGCTCGTTCGGGCAAGCCGAACAGGCACCCGTGTGCGAGACCACGAGCGGTTGCTGAGAGGCGGCGAGCGCCTCTTCGAATAGGCACGGCGAGGCGTGCGCGAGGTCGATAATGATCCGCTTGTCCTGCATACGGCGCAAAGCGGCACGGCCAAAGTCCGTCAGCCCGCCTTGCCGCTCGCCCGAGGCGGAACCACCCAAATCGTTGTCGACAAAGTGAGTGAGGCCCACCATGCGAACCCCCGCGTCAAAGAGCGTGTCGATCGACTCCAGGCGGCCCTCGAAGCACTGACCGCCCTCGACCGACAACAGGCCGGCGGTGGCGCCAAGCCTTCGGTTCACCACGAATTCGGTCAAATCTTCCTGGGATCGCACTTGCGCGAAACGCCCGTTGGAACCCTTCACGGCGGCCTCCAGCGCGCGCGCCTGATGCAGCGCCCGCTCGAGCCGGCTCGACCAGGTCCTGCGCGGCCAGCCGCAGACCATGGCGAGCGCCGTGATCATGTCAGGCGCATTCGTACGGTTGCGGCGAATGTTGATGCCGAGGGGGGCGTGCGTCACCGTTGAGAAAACCTGAAGCGCCGTGCCGCCCTCGATAAGACGAGGCACATCCACATGTCCATGGGTGTTGCGCTTGAGCAGATCGCGGCTCCACATCAACGGATCGGCGTGAAGATCGATGACGGTCAGCTTGCGGTGAAGCTCCAAGGCCTTCCCCGAGACCCGATACGGCCCGGCGGCCCGGGTCGCGTTGGCGAGGCCCTCCAGGAAGCCCGGGAGCGCGCCCATCAGCGGCCTATCAAGTCCGCAAAAAACTTCTTCTTGTTGGGCACCGCGTGATACGCGGCAACCTTGTCGAGAGACGCGATCAAGGTAAGATAAGTGCCCGCGTCGAAGTAAACGCCGTGTTTATGAAGCACGCTCAACACGCGCGTTTGATCTTTTTTAAGCAGCTCCAATAAGGTGGGGAGCTTCTTGCGTACCGCTACGCCGCCATGCTTTCTTTTTGCCATTCAAAGGGTCCTTTAGGGAAATTCATAGCCAGCTTAATTGCAGTATCGATGTCAGATTTACCCGCGTTTCCCTCAGAAACAAGCCTTTCAGCTTCTGATATCAAGGCCCCGGCAAGGTTACTCCAAATTTCTTTTGCCGTTAAAAGTTTTCCCTGCGCAAGTCCGTTCAGCGCCAACGAGTTATCCCCAATCTTTTTTCCGTTGTCGTATATATAGAATCCCTTCCCCGTCTTCCGCCCAAGCTCGCCCGCGTCCACAAGCTTTTTCTGTAACGCGGGCGGCGCAAACCGTTCCGGCCGTCCCAGAGCCTCATATATAGCCGTCGTAATCGCCAGGTTCGTATCCAACCCGATCAAATCCATCAATTCAAACGGTCCCATCGGCACGCCGCCAATGCTTCGACAGCTTTCATCAACGGCGGCGCAGCTCGTCTGTGAATTCACCATTCGTTGTGCCGTCACATAATAAGGCCTCATCACGCGGTTGACGATAAACCCCGGCACATCCTTCACATCAACCGGCGTACGCCGCAGTCCCATCAACAAGAACTCCCATGCCGCCTGAAAAGCCTCCGGAGATGTTTTCTCCGTCCGGATCATCTCCACGAGCTTCATCGCGACTGGAGGGTTGAAGAAATGAACGCCGAGCGTCCTCTCCGGCGATTGCGCTCTCTTCATGATGTCCGCCACGGATAGCGAAGACGTATTCGTCGCGAGTAACGCATCGGGACAAACCCGCGATAATTTTTCAAACAGCTCCTGCTTCAGCCCCAGATTCTCCGGCGCCGCCTCGATAACAAGGTCCGCCCCCGCAAGGTCGTTAAGGTCCGCCACCGCAGAGATCGAGTGATACGCCCGTTCCGCCTGTTGAGTGCGGAGCTTCCCCTTGAGCACCCCCGTATCGAACGATTTCTTAAGCTTGGCCGGAAGTCCCGCCAGCGCCTCAGGCAACGCGTCATGAACCTTTACCGAGAACCCGGATTGCGCGCACAGCTGCGCAATGCCCAAGCCCATCGTGCCCGCCCCGACGACCGCCACGCGCTGGATCACCGCGTCAGACCTTCTTAACCGGCGGAGCGAGCTTCATGCGGCTGAGAATTCCGCTGAGCGCCATCTCGCCGCGTGACTCATGATGGCCCGTCTTCAGATTGCGCAGGGTCTTGAGAAAGCGCGAAGGCCGGAAGAGGTAGTTGCTACCGTAGAACACCGCGAAACCGAGCCAGTTGTAAATCCGCAGCCAGCGGGACGAGATAAAGTCCGTGTAAGAGACGGTCTCCGTGATGTCCACATACGCGAGCTTGCTGAAATACTCGTCATCATGGGTAATCTTGCCTTCCTTGACCAGCCGCGCGTACAGCTCCGATCCAGGATAGGGGGAGAAGGCCCCGACAGAGACATCGTGCGCGCCGTGCCAGGACATCTTCACCAGGAACCAGAGCGTCTTCCAGGTGTCGAGGTGCGTGTCGTCGGGCATGCCGATGATGATGTTGATCTTAACGTTCAGGCCGGCCTTCACCGCGTCGCGCAACGACGCGGTAAGCTTCGGGATGCTCACCTTCTTCTTCATGCGCTCAAGGCTGGCGGCGGAGCCGCTCTCCGGCGCATAGTTCATATTGCGGCAGCCCGACGCGTACAGCCACTTCGAGACCTCCGCGTCGATGGCCTCCGAGCGCGTTCCGCTGGGCAG
>JAYTSX010000351.1:0-11618 GCA_043745445.1 Elusimicrobiota bacterium | reverse complement strand
GATAGGAGCGCTCGGCCGCGGCCCAATCCCGGCGTTCCACGGCGCGATAGCCGTTCACGCCGAGAACGTAGGACGCCGACGGCACGACCCACAAGGCGTCGGGGGCGATTTGAGAGGAGAGTTCGATCCAGGAGACGCCGGCGGCCGTGTCGCCGCGCCCTAACGCCTCCAGGCCTCGCTGGTAGGGGAAAAAGGCGATGAGGGCGCGATCGCGGTAGCGGGCTGTCGCGTCGGCGCGGGACCAGCGCAGAGCCAAGGTCTCGCGCAAGGCGGGGCCGTATTCGAACGACGCTTTCGCCGCGAGTGGCCGGCGTAGGAGGCCGGCGGGAGCGAGGGTCGCGCCGGGCAGAAGGGTTTCGTTGAGCGTCGAGTAGTAGAGACGACCTGCGGAGAGCCAACGGCCTTCGAATTCCCGGCGGCGGGACTCTTTGGCGTCCTTCGTGAGGGAGCGAAAGTCGGGGCCGTAGCCGCCGGGGAAGACCACTCCACCGCGGTCGTGGAGTTCCACATCGGGACGGAGCCCTGCGGCGTTGATTAAAAACGACAACGAATAGAAGGTGTCGTCCCCGCCGTCCATTACGAGAACGGAATTATGGGGAAGACTCCGCAGAATAGCGCGGCCGTAATCATAAGCAAGAAAATCTTCTCTGCGTGTCGCCGCGAGCGCCTCCGGGATCATGGAGGTGCAGGCCATAATCGCGGCGAAGGCGGCGAAGGCGGGAACGCGGGTGCCGAGCAGGGAAAGACCGGAGGCGAGCAACGGCACTAGGCCAAGCAGCGGCAGCAGATAAAAGCGCTCAAGTGCGCCGCTCGTTTGCGCGTCAAAGCCCGGCCGGCCGAGAAACAGAAACAGCGGGCCGGCCGTCAGCAGCCAAGCGGCTGGGACGGGGAGCTTGAGCTTTAGGCCCGAGCGGCTCCAGCCGAGCGCGCCGACGACCGAGAGGACAACGCCCGCGGGCCCGAAGGCGCTGAAGAGGGCACGGACGAAGCGCCAGAGCTGAGCGGCGAGCTCCGCCGGGCCGAAGGTTCGGGCGCCGTCGATGGTTAGGGCGAAGGTTCCGTAGTCGCGGCGCAGGAGTAGCTTCCAAAAAGCGGCGAGTGTTGTCGCGTGGCCCCAGTCGAGGGGCGGAGAGTGAAGGGCGCGCAAGGGAATCGCCAGATGAATGCCGAAGCCGGTGATAGCGCCTGCGGCGGCAGCGGCGATGGCTGGGGCCCAACGGCCTGACATCCCGCGCCCGGCAAGCAGAAGCGCGGGTAGGATAAGAAGCAAGGTCTGGTGGAGACCGAGGCCGAGGCCGAAGACGAGGCCCAGCGCGGCCGCGGGACCCGGAGAGAGGAGGCGCTCGTCCGCGGCGGAGATGAGCCAGAGGAGGAGGGCGGCGGAGAGGGCGAGGGGAGCAAAGGCTTCGGCGACAGCGCTTTGCTCGCGCCATAACGGAGAGAGGCCGAGAAGAACGACGGCGCCGATGCGGGCGGCGCGGGAGGCGCCCCAACGGTGCAGGGCGTCGCTGAGAAGGGTGAGGGCGGCGGCGGCGCAGAACGCTGATAAAAGGTTGGCGCGATAGGCCCAATTCCCGAGGGGGAGGAGTGTGCCGAGGGCTTTGGCGAGGACGGTCCAGGTTGCGTAGCCTGGGGCGTGGGGAATGCCCCAGGTGGCGGCGGCGGCGGCGAATTCACCGGCGTCGCCGGTGGTGACGGAGGGGGCGGCTTGATAGATGCCGAGGGCGCTGAAGATGAGGAAAAGAAGGGAGGACTCAAGCATGGCCGGAGCGCCTGCGGAGGGCCCATTCAATTAAGAAAAGAAATGCTGAGAACGCCAACCACAACGGCGAAATAAAGGGGTGTAGACGGCGGACCGTCTCCTCGCGGGGGTGAGGCAACGGCAACAGATTGAGCAGCTCATCGGGACGGGCCGCAACGGATAGGTCTTGGAGCTTGCCGCCGCCGGCGGCGGCGGCTTTTGATAACCAACTGCGATCCATGGGTTCTTCTTGGGCGGGCTCCCAGGTGAAGCGGATTTCGTCTTCGCCCCAATTGCGGCCGCGCACGCGGGCGGAGGCGTGGACTTTTTGGGGGCCGGGAGTGAGGCCGGTTAATTCAACGGCATAAACGCCTGGTTCGGTTTGACGGGCGGATACCTCGCGCGAATGGCCCTCGGGACTGATCCATGTTACCGACAAACGGGTATCAGCGGCCGAAGCGGGACCAAAACCTTCGTCGAAGACCCGCAACGACAGTTTCGCGGGCTCGCGCGGGGGGACTCGGTCGGGCAACGGCGCGAACTTGACCTTGGAGAGATCAAGGCCGCCGGTCAGATATTGGACTGAGCGCGTCCAAAAACGCGCATAGAAACCAGCGGCGTCGGGGTCCGCGGCGGCGCCGAGCTTCCAGCGCCAGGAGGAGTCGGTCGAGATCAGCATGACCTTGCCGCGGCCGAAGGAGCGCACGGCGGCGATGGGCAAGGGCTTGCCGTCTTCAGTGGTTTCCCGGGGATGGGACGCGAGAACCGTTACGCCCGGACGGACGGACGCGAAGCGGCCCCAACCGTCCAGGGGAGGCAGCGCCGCCCACGCGCGTTGAGATAGCTCTGGCGTCTCATAGAGACGCACCAGCGGATGCTCGGGCGGGCCCGGCTTGGGTGAAAAAAGACCAGGGATGAAGTCGGGGCTGCGAGAGGACAGAACGACGGGAAGAGCTTCCTCCAGGGGAGAGTTTTTGTAGCCTCCCGCGGAAAAAGCGCTATCGCCACCTTTAACGAGCAAGGCTCCGCCATTAAGGACAAATTTTTTCAGGGACTCAAGATACTGCGGGGGCAGACGGAAGCGCGCGGCGGAGAAGTTCTCCAGAATAAACAGATCAAACTGAGGCAAGGCGCGTCCGAAGATTTCGTCCACGGGGAAGGGAATCAAGGACAGCTCGCGGTCGGGCGCGGGGGAGGGATTTTCGGGGTTGCGCAGAATCACGAAGGAGACGAGCTCGTGATTGGGATCGGCCTTAAGGAATTCGCGCAGCGCCGAGTATTCCGGGCTCGGGCGGCCGGCCAGGTACATGATGCGGTACTTCTGGCGCACGGTCTCCACTTGGAACTCCCGCGCTCGCTCGCGTCCGCCGCCCGACGCGAGCAGGCGCATGCGCGCGGCGCCGAGCACATCCGCGGGGGCGCCAAGCTCAACGGGGAAGGTCTCGAGGTCGGAGTCGATACGCCGCTTCACGCGACCGACCTCGCGCCAGCCGCCGGGAGCGCTCTCGTCGGCGAGCGCGAGCGTCACGGTCGCCTCGCGCCCCGCAAGGCCGGTCGCCTCCACGCTCGCCGTCACCGGGATCACGCCGTGGAGGAAAGCGAAGTCGGGGGTCTTGATGTCGAGAAACGCAGCGCCCGTCTCACGCTTCGAGGGACCCACCCCGAGAAGGTCGACGGGGGAGCCCAGACCGCCGAGGACGCGCCCGATGTCGCCGCCCTCGGCGATGCCGTCCGTGATGAGCCAGGTCCGGGCGGGGGGGCCCTCGGCGGGCAGGGCGTCGGGAAGGCTTTGCTCGGGCTTGAATGCGGTGGCATCAGCGACGGGCGCGTCGAGTTTGCCGAGGCCGCCGAGCGTGCGCGCCCGGTCGGACACCAGGACCAGGGAAACATCCGCGCGGGCTTCTATCGCGGCGCGATTGTTTTTGAGCCAGGCGGAGGCCTGCCCTAAGCGGGAACCGCCGCTGGGGGCTTTCCCCTTCATCGAGTGGCCCGTATCGAGAAGGATCAAGAGGCGGGGTTTGGTGAGCTGGCCTTCGCGGGAGAGCAGGGCGGGCCGAAGGAGGGCGAGCATGAGCGCGGCGACGGCGAGGCCGCGTAAAAAGAGAAGGGGGCGACGGGCGGAGCTTCGAACGACATGATAAGAGACAGCGGCGGCGATGAGAGCGACGGCGGTCCAGGCGCCGGGGCCGGCGGAGGATTCGAGGGCCCAGTTCATGGAGCGGCCTTGAGCTTATCGAGGATGGCGGCCTGGTGGACGGCGTCGGACTTGTAGGAGCCCGTCAGCGAGTACATGAGGACATTCAGGGTCAGGCGCTTGGCGAGCTCGCGCTGGGCTTCGCCGCCGGGAACGCAGGAGCGCAGGGGCTTGCCCAGGGCGTCTTTGGCCCAGGCGCCGAGGGCATCGTCGCGGGTGTAGAGAACGGCGACGCGGCCGCCCCATTCGATGCCTTCGACGGCGCCGTGGACGCGAACGCGGCCGGCGGGGCCGCGAAGGAGAAAGAAGGTTCGATAAAGGACATGGTCGGCGGGGAGGGGTTTGAGCTCGGCGTCGGGGAGAACGCGGGGGAATTCGCGGCGAACCCAACGATCGAAGGAACCGGGGGGGCCGCCGCCGGAGTCCTCAATCCAGAGGAAGCCGCCGCCGGCGATGAACTGGCGTAGGCGGCGGAGTTCGTCGTCCCGCATCGCCGAAGGCGGTGTCGTCCCCGCGAGAAACAAGAAGGGCGACGAGAACAGTGCCGGGTCCTGGAGGGTGATGACGCGGCGTTCGGGAGAGACGCGGACGCTGGTGACTTCTCCGAGCCACGAGGTAACGAAGGATGGGGCGTCGGGGTAGGGGTCCCAGGTGGGGCCGAGCTGGAGTTGGGTCCAGACGAAGCGGTCGCCTTGTTGGGCGACGGACGGCAACGGCAACATTAATAATAGGGCTGCCGCACCCGCGGCTTTGAGCAACGGCTTCGTGGCCGCGAGCGAAGCGAGCGCCGTCGGCAACGACAAAAGCATTTCAAAAATTAACATCAACGCCGCTAAAGCTAAAAACCAAACGGCGAGATCGTGGCCATAAACGGAATCGAGAAACTCATTGTCGAGCGCATCCACATCGGACGAGCGCCATGGTGGAGAACTCGCTGGAAGAAGGTCGCTCTCGCCGCGTGAGGAATCCAAATTGGCGGCGAAGGTGACTTCGCGAACGCCATCCTCAAAAACATAGAGGCCTGGTATGCTTGCTTCAGGCAAAACGGCTTTTCGAGCGGAGACATTAATTGTTGTACGCCGGCCGTCAGGCGCTCGAACGGTAATCCGATCCGGGGCAGCCTCACCAATCGACCATGAGCGAGTAATCGCCTCACCGACCTTTACACGCCGAGTGGCGTCAGACGCGGAGGGCGGAACGCTCAAGGCCAAACACGCGCGGACCCACGGGATAAAAAGCGGCTTCAGACCTAGATTCGACCAACCGGCGTCAAGTGATGTCGCCCACACGACGGCCCGCCCGCGGCCGATGGCGCCCGCGACAAGCAAGGGTGATCCCGCCCCGTCGGTGACCCAGGTTTCCGATCCCGCCGCGGGCTCAAGCGTAAAGCGGCGGTGAATGCTCACGCGCGCCAGATCAAGCTCCTCCCAGCCGGCGGTGGCCTCTCCGTCGCGAGGGGTCTTCAGGCCGGACGCAGGCGAGTCCTGGATTGCCGTTAAGCGCGCGGGCAACCACGGAAACGCGGCAAGATCCGCCTCGGTCGCGCGCGCTCCAGGAATGACCCAGACGCCGCCGCCGCCCGCGGCGAAGCTCTCAAGGCCTGCGGACATGCCCGGCGCGGCGCGGCCCGCGTCGGCGATCAGCACCGTTCCGTATTTCGATAGATTCGCTTCATTCCAGCGCGCGGCCTCAAGAAAATCCGCATCGCGGCCGGCCAAGGTGTCGCGGCCGCCGCCGAACAGCTCGCGCAGGAACCAGCCGGTCTTGCCGGCGCGAAAAAACGAGGGGTCGGAATATAAAACCAGGACGCGCGGTGACGGACGGTGCGTCATCGAGAAAAAAGCTTCGTCGTCGACGGCCAGCGCGTCGGCGCGAGCCGCCACCCGTCCGGCCCAGGAGGGTGCGGCGGTATTGTCCGCGACGGGCAAGGCCAAGGCCGCGCGGACCTCGCCGCCCGCGGGTGCGGAGGCCGAAGTCGAGCCGGCGCGGTGATCGCCGACCCAGAGGTCGAGCGGCGTGAGCACCGAAGAGCCGGACGCGGCGAGCCTTACCTCGACGCGCGGGGCGCGCGCGCTTGAATCCGGTGCCGGACCGGCGGAGGCCAGCCACGCGTTGGGCAACGCCGGAAAGCGCAGGCCGAGGACGGCGGCTCCTTGCGCAGGAGCGGGCGCGGCGCCGCGCAAGCCGTGCTCCGCCCCGTCGCCAAGGACGACGACCGCGCGCTTGCGCCCGGCGGGTGCGGCCTCAAGCGCGGCCTTCGCGGCAATCAGCGCTCCCGCCGTATCCGTGCCGCGCCAGCCCGGCCGGGCCGCGGCGAGCGCGGCATCGGCGGCGCGCGCATCGCCCCAGGCGAGCGGAGCCTTGAGCTTTTCGTCGAACACGCCGACCGCGATACGGTCGCCGGGTGCCAGGCGCTTGAGCAGTCTGCGCCCCGCGTCGCGCGCCGCGTCAAAGCGCACGCGCACGCCGTCGCGCGCGCGCATCGAGTACGACGAGTCAAGGAGCAGCACGAGATCAAGGCCCTCGCCCGCGGCCGCGGCGTCACCGCGCCGCGCGGGTGCGGCGGACGCCAATATCAAGGCCGCAAGCAAGGCGCAGCGCGCGGCCATCAGCAACACCTCACGCAGGCGCGCCTTGGGCCGCGCGCGAGCGTCCACGGCTCTCAGCAAAGTCAGATCCGAAAATGGAATCCTCCGGGCGGCGCGCCGCGACAGCAGATGCAGCAGAACGGGAAGCCCCGCCAACGGCAACGCCCACAGCGCGGCGGGGAATCCGAACCTCAACGCAGCAGCAGACGCCCGAGCGCCGCCTCCCAATGTCCGCCCGTTTCCACCACAACATACGGCAAGCCCGCCCGGCGCAACGCGCCGGAGTACGCCTCGGCCTGGCGCGCGAACGCGGCGCGATAAGCGGGGGCCGCCTCGCGCGCATCGATATACATGGGCTCACCGCCTTCCAATCCCTCCATCAGGCACGGCCCCTCATAGGGAAACTCGCGCTCATCAGGATCGATCGTGCGAACCACCAGCACCTCATGCCGCCGCGCCACCAGGCCGCGCACCGCCTTCAACGCCCCGGCGGTATCGCCCATCAAATCAGACACGAGCACGATCAACCCTCGCCGGGGCAGCTCCTCCGCCGCCTTCTCGATCGCGGCCCCTAAATCCGTTTCTTGCGAAGCGCTGATGGCCGTCAGCGCCTCATCAAAGGCGCCCATCTGGGCCGCTCCCGCGCGAGACGGCAGCGCGAGTTTGGCGTCCGCCGCGAAGGTCACCAGCCCCGCCTCGTCGCCCTGCGCCAACGCGAGCCACGCGATCGCCGCCGCCACGCGCCGTCCCAAGTCGAACTTCGACGGCCTTCCGCCGCTCGAATAAGCCATGGAGCCGGACGCGTCAAGCAAAACGAAAACCGGGATGCGGTCCTCGGCGCGAAACTCACGGACATAAAAGCGATCATGCCGCGCGTACGCCTTCCAGTCGATGCTCCGGGCCTCATCGCCCGAGGAATAGGGCCGGTGCTGGGCGAAATCACGGGAATGGCCGCGCGCGAGGGTGCGGTGCTTTCCCGGCGAGCCGGAGAGACCCGAGGCGCGTCTTGGAGAAAGCGCCAGGCCCTTCAGTCGAGCCTGAGACGCGGGCTCAAGCCACCGCATCAAGCAGGCGCGCGATGAGGTCGTCGGCCACCACGCCTTCGGCCTCGGCCTGATAGTTCAACACCAATCGATGCCGCAGCACGGGCTTAGCCACTCGCACCAGGTCCTCGGTCGACGCGACGAGCCGTCCCTCAAGCAACGCGCGCGCCTTTGCACCCAGCACCAGCGCCTGCGAGGCGCGGGGGGAAGCGCCCCACGACACCCACTGCCTGACGCTCTCCGACGCCAGCTCATCCTTCGGCCGGGTCGAGCGCACGAGCCGCACGGCCATATCCACGACAGGCCCCGGCACGGGCACGCGTCTCACCAAATCCTGCAGTTCCAGCACCTCCGCGGCCGTCAGCACGGGCTTGAGATCCGGCAAAGCGGCACCGGTCGTCTCGGTGACGATGCGCCGCTCTTCTTCTAACGAAGGGTACCCGAGGAGCGATTGCAGGAAAAACCGGTCGAGCTGAGCCTCAGGCAGGGGGTAGGTCCCTTCCTGCTCAATGGGGTTTTGCGTTGCCATCACAAAAAACGGCTTAGGCAGCGCCAAGGTCTGCGCGCCCGCGGTCACCTGCCCTTCCTGCATGGCCTGAAGCAGCGCCGCCTGCGTCTTGGGCGGCGTGCGGTTGATCTCGTCGGCAAGCACGAAATTGGCAAACACCGGCCCCTTCACGAATCTCAGTGACCGCGCGCGCGTCACGGGATCCTCCTGAAGAATCTCCGTCCCGGTCACATCCGACGGCATGAGGTCCGGCGTGAACTGTACCCGTGAGCTCTGCAAGTCGAGAATGCGCGCCAGGCTCGTCACCAGCAAAGTTTTCGCCAGGCCCGGCACGCCCTGAAGCAGGCAATGTCCCCGGGCGAACAAGGCAATCAGAACTTCCTCAACAGTGCCCTGCTGTCCGACGATCACCCGTCCGAGCTGGTCGAGAATCGCGGCGCGGGCCTCGCGCAGGCGCTCCGCTTTTTTAACATCGTCCTTGTGCTCGCTCATGAGGGTAGGTTAGCGTTTTTGCGGCTTAGGCTCCAGCCCACGAACACCGCAGCGCCGAGTGCTGAGACTGCGGCCACAGCGCCGAGCAGAAGCTTGCGCGTGGGAATCTCCTTGCGGACCGGGATAACGGGACTGGCGGCAAGCAATCCGGGCACGGCCAAAGGTCCAGCCTTGATCGCGGCAAGCGTCCCGACCAGCAGCTCATCGGCCGCCGGGCCGCGCCCGAACAGCTGATACCCCCAATAACACCAGGGAAGATAGCCGACGGACAGCTTTTCGCCGGCCGTCGTCGGCACCCAGGAATAAACACCGATCGGCCCGGCCGCGGTCGGCGCGGTGCGCACGGGGGAAGCCTTCGCCACCACCGTGCCGGCCGACGCCGCGGCCAGCTCCCGCACGATCGCGGCCTGCTCTCCGGGCTTGGTCGCCTCCGCTTCTGAGAGCTTCTGGAATAAAATCTCCGACCCCGCTCCCTGTATCACGAGCACGAAGCCCTTGCCCGTCTCGGCGGGAAGCAGCGCCCGCGAACGCAGACCACCGCCAAGCGCCAGCTCGAGATGGCCATCGGAGCTGCGCACAATACCGCTCTCCTGGATCGCACCCTGGATCCTTTCAAACTGGATGGCTCCAAGCAACGAGGGCAGCATCGCTTCGGGGGCCGCGCTTAAGAGCACGGCCACATGCGACACGCCCTCCGCTCCGAATACCGCAAGGACAAGCCGTTCATCGCCGTTAAGCGTGGCGCGTAGAAGCTGGGCCGTCAGGCCGCTGCGAAACACCCGTGTTTCCACGCGACCGTTCGTGCGGTAGTCCTTCTTGCTCGCGTCGCGCATACCGGCCAGCACATCATTGAGATAGCCGCGCACCATCGCGGGGTTATCCAGCGCCGCGCCGGACGCGCGCTTAACGACAAACGAGCTTGTCTCCGGGCCCTTCAGCGCGATGACCGCGCCGTGGAGCTTGCCGCTCCCTAAAATGTCCCGCCAACCGGGGGGCGCTTCGAGCGTGGGGGCGGCGTTCGCGAGGAGAGGGCAGAGCAGAAAAAGGGCAAACGCGATTCTCATCGGGCCGTAGTTTACCTTAACGACGGGGGCCGCGTCAGCGGACTTCGGCCACC
Source organism: Elusimicrobiota bacterium (assembly GCA_043745445.1). Lineage (GTDB taxonomy): Bacteria > Elusimicrobiota > Elusimicrobia > UBA1565 > UBA9628 > GWA2-66-18. The sequence continues at coordinate 1,935 of JAYTSX010000351.1, read as the reverse complement.
TTAAAATGGGGGTTCTCGATGATCCCGAGCCGGTTGCCGAACGGATCCTTGACCGCGGCGACCTTGATGCCCTCGCCCACCTCGGTGACCGGCTCGAGCGCCACCGCTCCGAGCTCGATCAGCCGCGCGAACGCCTTCCCCGCGTCGGGTACGCCCCACAGCGCCTGGGGGCCGGAGGTGCCGGATTTCCCATCGGGCAGCAGCCCAAGCTCGAAGCCGCCGACCGAGAACCCGACATAAAAGGGCTGATCGAAGTACGGCTTCGCGCCGACGACCTTCTCATACCAGGCCTTCGCCTTCTCAAGATCGCTCACGGGATAAATCGCCGTCCTTAATCCAAGAAACATGAGTCCTCCTTCACTTTGCGCGCAGGCCGCCGCGGCCGCGCAGCTTCGTCAGATATTCAGCGATCTTCACGCCGGCTTCGTTCTTATACTCGTCCTCGCCGGTGATGCGAAATCCGTTCTTAAGCAGAACCTTGAGCGAGCCCCGGTTCTTCTTCGCGACGCGGGCGTAGAGGGGGCGATGCTGGTAAGCCGCCATGAAACGATCGAGCGCTTTGCTGGCCAGGCCCTTGCCCCAGTGCATACGCTCGATCCAGTAGCCGACCTCCCGCTTCGGGGCGACGCGGGTGAAGCACACGACATAGCCCGCCACGACGCCGTAAAGGAGGATCGCCTTCTTCAGGCTGGACCGGTGGGCGAGGACCTTCTTCCAGTGTTTAAAGAAGTCGGGCTTCTTGCGGGGGATGAAGCTGCCGAGCTGGTTGGATTTATTGTCTGAGTGGAATTTAAAGAAGAGGGGGATGTCTCGCGGGAGGACATCGCGCAGGACGATAGGGGGTGGGGGGTTCAAGGGTTTTTCACATTCGACTTCGTGTTGCGGCCAACTCTTCCCGGGAAGAGTTCAACGCTGAAGATGTGCGGCGGCGGCTCCGACTGTCCAATCTAAGTGTAACCCATGTCCCCGGACGCTTTTGTTACCTATCTCCCCGTTCACTCAAACCTTTTTTGTTTTCCGAGACTCCATTGTCTCAAACACGAAACTTGAAAGCGTCTTGGCTGCGTTCACAGTCAAAACAGCGTGACGCCGGGCAGGCTTATATTGCCGCGCGTGCCGGTCGCCCAATTTATTGCTCATTCCAGCCAATCCGCTCACGATACTGGCGAGTCCGGATAGAACCTGTTTGAGTGGAGTGTCTACATCAGGGCGGGCCGGATCGAGCGCCAATTCTTTCTGGACTCTTTTAAATAGCGCCGGCAAATCCCCGTTGTAATCGTCAGGTTCAAAACAAACCTGCTTTTCGATTTCAGTTAGGCAGCCCTCTAGCAATGAGCGCGCATTGGTGATTGCGCCGTCGTAATCCCCGTCCCGAATCTTATCTTCCGCCTTTTGGATCTGCTCATCAATAAAAATATGGCCATCCTTTGCTGAGCCTTGAAAGGGGTGCTTCAACTCTACGGCGCTACCGTTTAGATGCCTAACCCTGGGAAGATCTTTTTCAAAAACAATTTCGAGCCCGTCAAAGCGCAATCTCTTGTTCAGAAAGTCAGTTGCTTCGTGGAGATTGAACGCGGTGTCCATGAACCCTCTCGGATCGAGAACCTCACAGATAAGCGCCGCAAGTTCGGGCTTCTCATTCAATTCACGAAGATGTCCTTCCGTGTAACTCCCACGTGATGGAAACCCGGGCCCATATGAATCGTTAAAGCCGTGTTCGTTAAATAGCCGAACCAATTTGGGGCCACTTCGATACGGGGATAGCCTTTCGTCACCCGTTATTAGACCCACGAGCGCAGTAATCGTTTTGCCTGATACTTTCATGTTTTGGGTTGTCTAACGAAGCTGTAGAAAAATCAGTTTTTGAATCGACCGACGCCCCCTGCGACGCCGATTTTCGGCGCAAAAGCTGCGTCCTGAAGTTTAACCCCGACT
>JAYTSX010000350.1:0-3141 GCA_043745445.1 Elusimicrobiota bacterium | reverse complement strand
ACAACGTGGAAACGCTATCGATGCTGCCGTTTATCGCGCTCAATGGCGGCGACGCGTTCGCGGCCATCGGCTCTCCCAAGAACGGCGGTACGGTCGTGTTCTCCGTTTCCGGGCACGTCGAGAAGGAAGGCGTGTATGAAGTCCCCATGGGCACGGCGCTTCGCGAGGTCTTAAAACTCGCCGGCGGCGTGAAGGGGGGCAAGAAGCTTAAGTGCGTGATCCCGGGCGGCACCTCGATGCCGCCCCTGCTGGAGAAGGACCTCGATCTTTGCCTCGACTTCGACGCGATCAAAGCGGCCGGAACTTTCCTCGGCGCGGGCGGCATGATCGTTTTAGATGAGACCGTCGATGCCGTCGAGGTCGCGCACAACATCGAGCGCTTTTTGACCCACGAGTCCTGCGGGCAGTGCACTCCGTGCCGCGAGGGCTCGAACTGGTCGGAGCGCATCCTCCACCGTTTGCTCGAGGGCAAGGGCGAGGCGGGGGATGTCGAGAACCTCTCGCGCGTGGGTGAGAACATCACGGGTAAGGTCATCTGCGCTCTGGGCGACACCGTCGGCATGGTGACGCGCGCTTACATCACCAAGTTCCCGGACGATTTTAAAAAGCGAGTGCCCAATGGGTAAAACAGTTAAGTATAAGCTGAACGGAGTCGAGCGCGAGGCCGAGGAGGGCCAACTCGTCATCGAGGCCGCTAAGGACGCCGGCATCGAGATTCCCCATTACTGCTATCACCCGGCGCTCGGCAACCCCGGCAACTGCCGCATGTGCATCGTCGAGGTCGCGGGCGCGCCCAAGCCGCAGGTTTCCTGCCGCACCAATGTGCGCGAGGGCCTGGATGTAAAGACGGACTCCGACCTGGTCAAACGCGCGCAGGCGTCCGCGCTCGAGCTACATCTCGTCAACCACCCTCTCGACTGCCCCGTCTGCGACCAGAGCGGTGAGTGCGGGCTGCAAGATTATTACATGAAGATCGGTCAGTACCAAAGCGCGGTGCACGAGGACAAGGAGCACAAGGACAAGCGCATCACGGCCGGCCCCCATGTCATGCTCGACCAGGAGCGGTGCATCCTGTGCACGCGGTGCACGCGGTTCGTCGACAACGTCACCAAGACCCACGAGCTCGGCATCTTCGGTATGGGCCACACGGAAAAGATCGAGGTCACGCCCGGGATGACGCTCGACAACGCGTACTCGGGCAATGTGGTGGACATCTGCCCTGTCGGCGCGCTCACCGATCGCGACTTCCGGTATAAGGTTCGGGTTTGGTATCTGGATAAGACCGATTCGATTTGTCCGGGCTGTTCGCGCGGCTGCAATATCTCCGTTCAAACGAACACCGCGCGGCCCTGGCATAACGCGGGCAAGCGGGTGGCGCGTCTGAAGCCGCGCGTGAACATGGATGTCAACGGCCATTGGATGTGCGATGACGGGAGATACGGATTTGGAAATCTCGACGCGGACCGGCTCGGGAAAGTTTTGCGGCTGGCGCCGCAGAAAAGCGAGCTGTCCTGGTTTGATATGGCCGTCGAGCTTGCGGACATTTTGAAAAAATCCGGAGACGAGCTCGCCATTGTGGCGTCCGGCATGCTGTCCAACGAAGATTGGAACGCGTATAAAACCCTGTTCGTGGACGAGCTGAAGGCAACGAAACATTACTTCACCGCCGAGCCCGACCAAATTGGTGCCGAAGACGCGCTTTTGCGCAAAACGGACAAGGTGCCCAACTTAAGAGGGGCTGAGGCCCTCGGTATTAAGAGCGGCTCGTTTGATGAACTGGCAAAAAATATCGAGTCCGGAAAAATTAAAGCGTTGTATGTGATCGAGCGCGATCTGTCCAAGGTGTGGGGCGACAAGGCCGCGGGCCTGCTGGCCAAGGTGAGCGTCTCGATCCTCCAAGGACCCAACAAGTACGCTCTCGGCGACAGCTTTACCTATCGCCTGCCGGCGACCGCGTATGTCGAGGAAGACGGGCACTTCACCAACTTCGAGGGGAAGATCGGCGCCTATAAAAAAGCGTTGGCGCCCATCGGCGACTCCCGGCCCGATTGGGACATCTTCGGCTTGCTTCGTAAGGCGGTGGCGGCGTGAGCTTCCCGATCCCCCTGCACGACGCTCTTTTCACCGTGGCCAAGGTCCTGTTCGCCGTCTTCGGCGTCGGCCTGAACATCGCCGGATTTTTGGGCTGGGTCGAACGCAAGCAAAGCGCCGTGATGCAGGACCGCATCGGAGCCAACCGAGCGTCGATTTTCGGTTTCCGTTTCCTGGGCTTGCTTCATCCGATCGCCGACGCGATCAAAATGCTCACGAAGGAAGATTTCGTTCCGAAGGGGGCGACGAAGCCGTTGCACGGCCTGGCGCCGATCATCTCGCTCGGCTGCGGCATGTTCTGCCTCGCGGCTCTGCCTTATGGTGGAACAGTTACCATCGCAGGCCGGCTTTACGACCTTCAGCCGATCGCCCTGCCGATGGGCGTGCCGCTCGTATTGGCCACGCTTGCCTTCGGCGTGCACGGTATCGTGATGGCGGGCTACGCGTCCGGCTCTAATTACGGGCTCCTGGGCGCCCTGCGCGGCGCGGCGCAGATGATCGCCTACGAGGTGTGCCTCGCTTCCGCCTTGGCGGGACTCCTATTCATCTACGGCACGCTCGATTTCTCTCAGGCCGTGCTGTGGCAGATCTCGCACGGGGTGTGGGGAATCGTCGTTCAGCCCCTCGCTTTCATACTTTTTCTCACGGCCGGCACCGCGGTCACTAAGCGCATCCCGTTCGATTTGCCTGAGGGCGAGAGCGAGATCGTAGGCTATCATGTCGAGTACTCGGGCATGAAGTTCGGCATGTTCCTGATGACCGACTTCTTCGAGTCCATCGTGATCTGCGGCGTGATCACCGCCCTCTTTCTTGGCGGCTGGTCCATCCCGTTCCTCGACCTTCCGTCCATGGGCCTTCTCGGCGGCTTATTGATGGTGACGAGCTTCGTGACGAAAATTCTGCTCCTGCTGTTTCTGCTCATGCAGGTGCGCTGGACCCTGCCGCGCTTTCGCATCGATCAGGTGCTCAACCTCGGCTGGAAGAATCTTCTGCCGCTGTCTTTAATCAACTTTCTCGTGACCGCATGGGTGGTGTACTTATGGCGATAAC
>JAYTSX010000349.1:0-3142 GCA_043745445.1 Elusimicrobiota bacterium | reverse complement strand
GCGTTCACGGCAAGAAGACCGTGTACAACACGCTCGAGGATATTCACGGCCGCATGATCGATCTTAACGACGGAGATGTCATCGCCGCCGTGCTCGGCACGCGCCGCGCCCTACGCGGCTACGCGGGCCATGTCCCCGCTTCGATCAAGGTCGGCGACAAGCTCGACATTCTCAACCTGGGCGGCGTCATCGGTCGCTGCACCTCGGTGAATCTCGAAATCGGGAAACCTTTGCAAGCCGAGGTTTTGGGTCAAATTCTCTCGTTCCCCCACCTGGGAGAACGGTACGGCGTTCCCGCTTCGATCAGAACTGGCGCGGTGGCCTGGGCCGATAAACTCGAGAAGAGCGCTCCAATTATCTACGTCGCCGGTACTTGCATGAACGCCGGAAAGACTTTTGCGTGCGGCGAGATCATCCGCTACCTGGCCAAGAAAGGCTACCGCGTCGGCGCGGCCAAGCTCACGGGCGTCTCCTTGCTGCGCGACACCATGAGCATGGTCGACCGCGGCGCCGTCAAAGGACTTTCCTTCACGGACGCGGGCGTGGTCTCCACGACCGGCGCGGTGTCCGTGCCGGTGGCCAAGGGCCTCATCAACGCCCTCAACAAGGAAGAGCTGGACTGCCTGGTCATCGAGCTCGGCGATGGAATCATGGGTGAGTACGGCGTACAGGAAATTCTTTACGACAAGGAGCTGATGGCCGCCGCGGCGGCGCACGTCATGTGCGCCAACGACCCCGTTTCCGCCTGGGGCGCGGTCGAGCTGTTCACCAACCGCTTTAAGCTGAAGGTGGATGTGCTCTCCGGCCCGGCCACGGACAATGCCGTCGGCAAAGAGTTCATCGAGGGCCAGGTCGGCGTCAAGGCGATCAACGCCCGCATCGAGCAAGACATTCTCGGCCAATTCATCGAGAACACCGTGTTCTCGGGGGTGCCCGCTTGAAGAAGATCAAGGTCGGCATCGAAGGCGGAGCGGGATTTACCGGCGGCGAACTGATCCGGCTGCTCCTGTCGCACCCCAACGTCGAGCTCGCCGCCGCGACCTCCTCGACATTCCCGGGGCAGCCCGTGTTCCTCGCGCACCCCAACCTGCGCGGCCGCACGAACCTCTCGTTCACGCGCAAGCTCGACTACGCGAAGCTCGACTGCATCTTCCTCGCGGGCGGTCACGGCGACGCGATGGCGGAGGTCCCCGCCATTCTCGCGGCCAATGGGCCGAAGCTGCGCATCATCGATCTGTCCGGCGACTTCCGCTTGAAAGACGAAAAACTTTATCCCGTTTGGTACACCCGCAAGCACAAGGCTCCGGAGCTGCTCAAGAAGTTCGCCTACGGCCTCGTCGAGCTCAACCGCGCGGAGATTGGCAAGGCGCGCCTGATCGCCAATCCCGGTTGCTTCGCCACCGCCACCGCGTTGGCCCTCGGACCTTTGGCGCAGGGCGGGGTCGCGGGGGTCGTCTCCGTCACCGCGATCACCGGCTCCTCCGGGTCCGGTGCGAACGCCTCGTCGATCACCCACCACCCCACGCGTCACAGCAACCTGAAGGCGTACAAACCCTTCACCCATCAGCACGTGCCCGAGGTCGAACAGATCCTGGAGCGGCTGGCGGGCAAGAAAAATCTTAAATTGTCGCTCGTGCCGATCTCGGGCCCGTTCGCTCGCGGCATCTACGCGGTGTGCCAGGTGGACTTGCCCAAGGGCTGGACGGCCGAGAAGGTCAAGGGCCTATACGCGACCGCGTATAAGGGGAGCTCCTTCGTCCGCCTCGTGCCCGAGCCCCCCTCGCTCAACGCCGTCAACGGCTCCAACCATTGCGATGTGTTCGTCACCGTGCAGGAAGGCCGCATCTGCGTGATCTCCGCCATCGATAACCTGGTAAAGGGCGCGTCCGGTCAGGCCATCCAGAACCTCAATGTGATGATGGGCTGGGACGAAGGCGTGGGCCTCGAAATGGCGGGGCATTATCCGTGACGAACATGAACGAATCGATGGCACTCGAAGACGCGTCCGTTCTTCCCACCTACGAGAAGTTTCCGTTCGCGCTTGAGCGCGGCGAGGGCTGCTGGGTCTGGGATGAGAACGGCAACAAGTATCTCGACCTGTACGGCGGTCATGCCGTCGCGGCCATCGGACATAGCCCGGCCGTCGTGACGGCCGCGATAGCCCAGCAATCGGCGCGCCTTCTTTTTTATTCGAACTTGGTGTACCTCAAGGTCCGCGCCGAGGCCGCCAAGGCCCTCGTAGACTTCTGCGGCGAGAAGGGCTCCCAGGTGTTTTTCTGCAACTCCGGCGCCGAGGCCAACGAGAACGCGATGCGCATCGCGCGGTGCGTGACGGGCAGGGCGAAGATCGTGGTGGCCGAAGGTGGATTTCACGGACGCACGGCGGCGGCGATCGCGGCAACAGGTTATAAATACCGGAAAAATATGTCGGGACTCGGCGGAGACATCGTTCATGTCCCCTTTGGTGATCTCGCCGCGGCCGAAACGGCGCTCAAGGACGCCGCCGCGTTTCTCCTCGAACCCATTCAGAGCGTTCAGGGCGCCACGACGGCGACGAACGAATATTTACAGGGACTTGAAGCGCTTTGCCGGAAAACCGGCGCGCTCCTTATCTTCGACGAGGTTCAGACCGGCCTCGGCCGGGTCGGAGCCCCTTCCGCGCGCCACGCATTCCAGGCGCGGCCCGACCTGCAGACCTTCGCCAAGGCCCTCGCTTCCGGCGTACCCGCCGGCGCGGTGCTCGCGACGCCCGAAGTCTCCGCCAAGGTGAAGCCCGGCGCGCTTGGCTCGACCTTCGGCGGCGGACCTTTGGCCTCCGTGGCGATCAGCGCGACGATTAAAGCGATCGTAGATCAAAATCTCGTCGAAAATGCGGCCGAGATGGAGGAGCTCATTCGAGCGACATTCAAGTTCCCGCAAATCCAAGAGATCCGGGGCAAAGGCCTTCTGCTGGGGCTCGTACTCGACCGGCCCTCCAAGAGTGTACGGGACGCGTTATTGGCTAAACGAATTATTGTCGGCGGCGCCGACGACGCGAATGTCATCCGGCTTCTTCCCCCGCTCACCGTCGGGCCGGCCGAGATCGGAATGCTGCGCGGCGCGCTTGAAGAGATATTCGCTTCCGAGGCCGTCGCGGCATGAA
>JAYTSX010000348.1:0-3147 GCA_043745445.1 Elusimicrobiota bacterium | reverse complement strand
GTTCCAGGCCATGTTCTTCTCGGCGCAGAGGCGAATGAGGCCCACCAACTCGGCGAGGCCCGACTGGCCGACTTCATAGCGGAAGGGACCAGACTTCTTCTTGGTAGGTGCCTTGCCTGGGGACGGCAGAGCTGCCGGCGCGTCCAGTAAGCGAACTGGCGCCGGGGCCGCGCGGGGCTGCGCGGGGGGCACCGTGTCGGCCGCCGCCACCAGGGGCGCGGAAGGCCCCGGCTCGTCCATCTGCCTGCCGTTCGAGTCCGACAGCAGGCTGCCCGCCGCCTCGACCGCCGCGCCCGTCGCCGCTGCCTTCAGTATGTTTTGCGGGCTCTTGCCGAGGTTCCGCATCGCTCCCCCCACGGCGCCGCCCGCCGCTGCGTTGAGAAGTCCTTGCGAAGGGTCGGCCGCCTCGCCGTTGAGCGCCCCGCGCAGGGCGCCCTGGGCCACCGTGTTCATGTCCGGCATCTTCCCGGACGCGGCCTGCTGGATCATGCTCTGAGCCGCGCCGCTGGCCGCCGCGTCGAGCACGCTGTCCAAGAAGCCGCCACCACCTGTGCCCTGGCCGGCCGCGACCATCTCCGCGACCTCCGGGTTGGCAATCCGGTCGAGCGTCTCGATCAAGGTAGCCGTGGTCCTCAAGCGCGCCCTGAGGTTGTGGTTTTGGACCGCTGGACCACTGTAGCCCCAGTCACCGAATTCGTCAAGCCCCGAACGAAGCAATGCGCCAATACTTATAGGCCCAAAAGGACCCGGGTCTTGCACCGATTCGTACCGGTGCGAGTTGCTCCTAATCCTTGATCGCGGACTTTCTGTCGAGCCAGATGCCCAGGATGGCGTGAGTGCGCTTGGCGATGCCGAGCTCGTTCTCGTAGTCCTCGAGGAACTGAACGAACGCCTTGTTCTCCTCAGGGCTGTGAGAGCCCTTGGTGTACGCGCGGTAGTAGGACTGGCCGTTTTCGAAGTACTCGACGCGCACCGCGAGATCGCGGGCCACCTCGCCAGCGGTGTCGAGCGTGCCCTTCGGCCGCACGGGAACCTTCGGCGGCAGCAGGAGCGAGGGCTTCTTCTCTTCAGGCGCGGGCGCGGCCGCCGTCGGCGTCGTGACCACGACCGCGGCGCCCGGCATCCCGGGAAGATCGCCCGCATGCGCGAGCGGCGAAAGCAGCAGGAGAAAGAGGGTGGTGATCATGTCCGCATCCTAGCATTCGCGCGCCTGAAGCGGCCATCACTTGACGAAACACGCAAATTACTTTTCACCCGGAATTTTTTTACCGTGCGTGGGTCTTGACGGGTGGACTTTCGGGGCTATACTCCATTCATACCCGCTCCGAAAACGGTGTAAGGTCGGTGACGCGAAGTGGACGCCGAGTTGAGGCTGAGGCCGTAACCGGCGATGGGATGAAGTGGCTGGCCGTTCGTTCGCACTCCGTAGTATCGGGCGCGTCGTCGCGGTTGTTCCCGTCGAGACGCGAGGCTGCGCCCGGCGTTACGAGTTCGGAGCGGGTTCTGTGAGGCGCCGAGGCGGTCCCCTAGTGGACGCCTGTCTCGGCGCCTCCTAATTTACAGGGGAAAATTTGCTTACGGCTTCTTTTCGGTCGGAGCCGCCGGCTCCAGAATCCCGTTGAGCGCCTTAAGGATCTTCCACCGGTACTCGGCGAAGCCCGTGCGCAGGTCCTTGGCCGTGATCTCATACGGGATCTCGGGGGTCACGCCCAGGTTCTCGATCGGTTTGCCGTTGGGGCGCTCCGCGAGGCTCGAGGTGGCCGACAGATGGTCGATGCCGAACTGATCGATGGAGTAGGCGTTGACGATGCCGCCCGCGCCCGCGGTGCGCACGCCCATGATGGTCGCCCGCTTGTTGTCCTGCATGATCGCCGGGAAGAAGTCGCCGCCGGAGAAGTCCAGGGCGTTGGTCAGCAGGAGGATGGGCTTGGTGTAGCGCTCCTCCGGCTTCGGCGCGGGATCGATGTCATCGACGCCGCTGATGTGGATGAGGTCGGTGAAGCGCTTGCCCGCGTTGAACTGCTGAAGAACGAACTGGGCCGATTTGACCATCAGCGCCATGAACTTCGGAGTGATCGGATAGCCGCCGGCGTTAGGCGCTTCGTCCTCCTTCATTTTCTTCTTCTTCTTCGCGGCCTGCTCTTCCTTCTCACGCGCTTCGGGGGACTTCTGAGAATCGCGCATCATCTTCAGCATAAGCTCGGCGGACTGATGGGCGTCGGCCTCGCCGATAATGAGGCGATGGCGAGGGGCAACGAGAACCTTGTCCGTCAGGTGCGAGGCCAGAGCGTATAAGTAGAAGACGCTGCCGCCGGGGTTGCTGACCTGATCGATGACCAAGCCTTCGGTCTCGACTTGGAACTTCGCCATGATCTTGGCGAACTCACGAACCTCGTCGTTCTCTCCGTCATAGGCCGCGATGCGGATGTAGCCCATCTTCCGGCCGTCCTTGGCCTTGAAGATATAGGCGTCGAAGTGACTGTCTTCCTTGCTGCGCCACAGGACCTGGCCCAGGCGGGGCACGAAGCTCTTACGCGCGCCGATCATGAAGGGGTTGCCCACATCTTCCGCGCGGATGGCCGAGAAAAGGCTGACGAGCGGATGAACCGCGGCGGAGAAGGCCTTACCGACGGAGTGGAGGAAGCCGCCGCTTGCGGGCCCGGACCCGATGGGACCCAATCCCGCCGGCTCAAGCAAGTCGGCGTTGCGCAGAGGCACATCCTGAGCGACGAACTCGGGCGTGTAGGTCCAGGGCATTTTTATTCGGTAAAACTTTCCCTTGTGGCGGATGACCACATCCGCGAGGCCCTGGGGAATATCGTTGTCGCCGCGCGCGCGCCGGCGGTTGGTCAAGAAGAGCTCGGCCATTTTCATGTCCGTCTGCGGCGTGTTGCTCGTCATCTTGCCGGCGAGGGCTTTGACGGCGTCGGCCGTCGGCTGGCCGTTGAAGGCCACGATCTCGTCGCCCATCCGGAACGGGAAGATGGACAGCGGGAGCTTCTCCCGGTCGACATAAGTCAGGTAGTAGCGGCCTTCGGCGCCGCCGACTTGAAAGGGAAGCTTGGAGCTCTCCGTCGAGTGGAAGGAGATGCTGACGTGGTAATCGCGCATGGACGCCACGAGCACGGCCAGAAGATCCTGGAACTG
>JAYTSX010000347.1:0-3162 GCA_043745445.1 Elusimicrobiota bacterium | reverse complement strand
CTTCCCGAGGGTTCGCATCACCCGATGCGGACGCTGCGCGGCGTCGTCGCCGGTGTGCGCGACTACGGCAACCGCATGGGCATCCCGACGGCCGGCGGAGGGATTTGGTTCGACGACGAATACCGCTTGAACCCTCTTGTGTTCTGCGGCACCGTCGGCATCATGCCGCAGTGGGCGGTCAAGAAAGAGGTCAAGCCCGGCGATCTGATCGTCGCCGTTGGCGGCCGCACGGGCCGCGACGGTCTTCACGGCGCCACCTTCTCTTCGGCTAACCTCGGCGCGGACGCGCCCTCTTCCGCGGTCCAGATTGGACACGCCATTCAGGAAAAACGCGTGCTGGACGCGCTGCTCATCGCCCGCGACAAGAAGCTCTACGGCTCCGTCACCGACTGCGGCGCGGGCGGTTTTTCCTCCGCCATCGGCGAGCTCGGCGCGGACTGCGGCGCGCGCGTGCGCCTCGAGAACGCCCCTTTGAAAGTTTCCGATCTGGACAGCTGGGAGATCTGGCTCTCCGAGTCCCAGGAGCGCATGGTGCTCGCCGTTCTCCCCAAGAATCTCAAGGCGCTCGAGGCCGTGTTCGCCGCCGAAGGCTGCGAACTCGCGGTGCTCGGGGAATTCACCAAGACCGGCCGCCTTGAAGTCGTCCACCATGAGCGCACGATCGTCGATCTTGACATGAAGTTCCTCCATAAAGGCCTGCCGCGTGTCGAGCGCAACGCCGTTTGGACCGCTCCGCCCGCCGTCAAGGCCGCCGGAGGCGTGACGAAGAAAGCCGGCGAGGCGCTGCGCGAGATGATCGGCCACCTCAATGTCTGCTCGCGTGAGTGGGTGATTCGCCAATACGACCACGAGGTCCAAGGCGGCCTGCTCGTCAAGCCGCTGCAGGGCGTGCGCCACGACGGCCCCGGCGACGCCTGCGTGATCTGGCCCCACGCCGCGACCGGCGACATGGATGATTTTTCCTGCTTCGCCGTGGGACACGGCCTCAACCCCGATTACGGCCGAATCGATCCTTATTACATGGCGCTCGCGGCCGTCGATGAAGCCCTGCGCAATCTGACCTGCGTGGGCGCCGATCCGGCCCGCGCGGCCCTGCTCGACAACTTCTGCTGGGCCAGCCCCGAGGACCCGAAGCAGCTCGGCGCGCTTGTCCGCGCGGCCGAAGGCTGCCGCGACGCGGCCAAGGGCTTTGGCGCTCCGTTCATCTCCGGCAAGGACTCGATGTTCAACCAGTCCAAGGATGAAAAGGGCAAGGACCTCGCGATTCCGGGTACGCTTCTCATCTCCGCGGTCGCCCCGGTCCCCGACGGGCGCAAGGCCATTACGATGGACTTTAAGGGCCCCGGCAACGCGCTCTATCTCATAGGCCGCACGAACGACGAGCTCGGCGGCTCGCTGTATCACCGCATCCTCGGCCGCACGGGCGGCGAGGTTCCCAAGGTCAGCCCGGCCGCCGCGATCGACGGCTTCAAGGCTCTGCACGCGGCCATCAACCGCGGGCTTGTCCTGTCGGCCCACGATCTGTCGGAAGGCGGCCTGGCTCTGTGCGCCGCGGAGATGGGATTTACCGGGGAGTTCGGGTGCTTGCTCGATCTTGATGAGTGCCCGCGCGATCCTCGCATCTACAGCAACGAGACGCTCCTATTCTCCGAGAGCCCGTCAAGAATACTTGTCGAGGTAAAGCCGGAAAATGAATCCGTTTTCTTGCGGCACTTTGGCAAGAGCGCCAAGTCCGCGATGGTGCGCCGCGTCGGTCAGACGACGGCCAACCCGATCATCAAAGTCACCGGGCTCGAAGGCTCGACCTGCCTCGAAGAATCTCTTAAAGAGCTTAAAGAAACATGGCAGGCCCCCCTGCCGAGGATCCTCGGATGAAAAAGCCCAAAGTCCTGATCCTGCGCGCCGCCGGCACCAACTGCGAGCTCGAGACCGCCAACGCCTTCAAGCATGTCGGCGGCGACTCCGAACTCGTTCACATTTCCGAGCTGCGCAGCGGCAAGAAAAAATTGATGGACTACGCCATTCTCTCCATCCCCGGTGGATTTTCCTTCGGCGATGATGTCGGCGCCGGAAAGGTTTTGGCCAATCAGGTGCGCCACACTTTGACCGACCTCCGCCAGTTCGTTCGCCTTGGCCGTCCGGTCATCGGCATCTGCAACGGCTTCCAAGTGTTGGTCAAGGCCGGCATTCTCCCCCACTCCAACGCCTGCGACCAAAGCGCCTCGTTCACGGTCAACGACTCAGGCAAGTTCGAGACGCGCTGGACCCACCTGCGCATCAACACACAGTCCTCCTGCCTCTTCTTTAAGGGCCTGCCCGAGATGATCGAGCTGCCCGTCGCGCATGGCGAAGGCAAGCTCGTCCTCAAATCCCCGCGCCACCTCGAGGATCTGAAGAAGACCAAGTCCATCGCGCTCCAATATGTCACGGAAGACGGGAAACTCATGGGCTACCCGCACAATCCGAACGGCTCGATCTTCAACATCGCCGGCCTCACCAACCCCGAGGGCAATGTCCTCGGCCTGATGCCCCACCCCGAGCGATTCGTCTCCCTCCATCACCACCCCAACTGGACGCGCCAGACCTACCGTAAGGCGCCCGTTGGACTTGAGATGTTCAAGAACGCCGTCGACCACGCGAGGTAAACATGTGCGGAATCTTCGCCGTCTCCGGGCGTACTGACGCGGCCGAGCTGACCCAGCTCGGCCTTTTCTCTTTACAGCACCGCGGCCAGGAAAGCGCGGGCATCGTCACCATCAAGAACGGCGAGCTGCAGGTGCGCATCGGCATGGGCCTCGTCTCCGAGGTGTTCGCCGACGGCGTCGCCGCCCTTCCGGGACGCGTCGCGATCGGACATGTACGCTACGCCACCACGGGCGGCAGCCATATACGAAACGCTCAGCCGCTCGTCTTCAAGACCGGCCACGGCCATCTCGCGATCGCCCACAACGGTAATCTGACCAACGCCATTCAGATCAAGCACAAGCTCGAGGGCCGTGGCGCCATCTTCCAGTCCACGACCGACTCCGAGGTCATCGTCCACCTGCTCGCGCGCCAGGAGGGTCCGATTGAGGACGCCCTTATCGCCAGCCTGCGCCAGGTCGAGGGCGCCTACTCCCTGATCCTGCTCACGATCGACAAGCTCATCGCGGTGCGCGACCC
>JAYTSX010000346.1:0-3184 GCA_043745445.1 Elusimicrobiota bacterium | reverse complement strand
CATCCACTCCGCTTAAGCGCACGCGGCCGCCGTCGGGGGTTTCAAAGCCCGCGATAATGCGCAGGGTCGTGGTCTTGCCGCAGCCGGAGGGCCCGAGCAAGGTCATGAATTCCCCCTTCCGGACGGTCAGGGAAACATCGCGCAGGACCGTGGAGGTCCCGAAAGCTTTGTTGAGCGGGCCGACTTCGAGGAGGGCGTCGTCAGTCACGTGCAAGATTATACTACGCGGGAAAGGCCGCGACGGCCTTCTTAATGAGAAGGAAAGCCTCCTTGACCTGGGCTTCGGTCAAGGTCAGCGGCGGAGCGAAACGGATAGTGTTTTCGTGGGTGTCTTTGGCGAGCAAGCCCAACTTGGCGAGGTTCTCCACCAGGGGACGTACCCGTGCCTTGAATTCGACGGCCAGCATCAGGCCGCGGCCGCGGACATCTTTGAGATTCGGGTGTTCGAGAGTCTCAAGGAGACGCTTGAAATAAGCGCCGGTCTTCGCGGATTTCTGAGGAAGCTTCTCGTCGAGAATCACGCGCAGGGCGGCCGTGCCGATGGCGCTGGCCAAAGGGCTGCCGCCGAACGTGGAGCCGTGCGTCCCGGGCGTAAATAGGCCCAGCACTTCGTCGTCGGCGCAGACAGCCGAGATCGGATAGAGCCCGCCCGACAGCGCCTTGCCGAGAATATACAGATCGGGAATGACCGATTCATGATCGCAGGCAAACATCTTCCCGGTGCGACCCAGGCCGGTTTGGATTTCATCGGCGCACATGAGCACCCGGTTCTCGGTGCAGATGTCGCGCACCGCAGTGAGCCAGCCTTCGGCCGGGATGATGACGCCGGCCTCGCCCTGGATCGCCTCGAAAAGGAACCCGACCGTGTTCGGCGTGATCGCGCGCTCAAGCGCGGCCGCGTTGCCGTAGGGGATCGTCCGGAAGCCCGGCGTCGCCGGGCCGAAGCCGTCGTACGAATCGTGGTCGCTTGAGAAGCCGACAATGGTCGTCGTGCGGCCGTGGAAGTTCTCGGAGCAGACGATGATTTCCGCCATATTCGCGGGCACGCCCTTGCGGCGATAGCCCCATAGGCGCATGGCCTTGATCGCGGTCTCGACGGCCTCTGCGCCGGAGTTCATCGGCAGGGCGCGCTCCTTGCCGGTGATCTTGCAGAGCAATTCCAAAAAGGGCCCGAGCAATTCGTTGTGGAAGGCGCGCGAGGTCAAGGCGACCTTGCCCAGTTGCTTCTTGGCGGCCGACACGATCTTCGGGTGGTTGTGCCCCTGGTTGATGGCGGAATAGGCGGAAAGAAAATCGAAGTACTTCTTCCCCTCCACATCCCAGACGAACGGACCCTTGGCGCGCGCGATGGCGACGGGGAGCGGATGATAATTGTGAGCGCCGTGCTTGTCGACGAGCGCGATGAGACGGTCGGTTTTTGTACCCATAGTTATGAGAGAAGCGGACGGCCGTTGGCGAGCCGCAGCCCGAACACCAGCAGAAATACGCCGGGGATCCAGGCGCGGCCGAAGCTTGAGAGGACGGCCAGAAGGCCCAGGCCGATCGTGAAGTCGAGCATGGGGCCGCCGTGAAATATATGTTTTTTTGCCGCTATGGCCAAAATGTAGCCGTAGCCGATAACGACCAGCGAGAGGAATTGACCGAAGAACAGGCGGCTCCAGGACGCGGCGGGTAAAGATAACGGCGCGGGGCCGTAGGAAGAGAGCCAGGAGAAGGCCAGCGGGGCCAACGAAAGCGCCCCAAAGCCCGCGCACAGCAGGCCGAGGCGCGAACGCTGAGCCGTCGCAGCCGTGATAGTCACAGCTCTCCTTCCGCGCGCTCCGGCGGCGCGTCGCGCACGCCCGAGGCGTAGACGAGGTACACGAGGCCGATCACCATCAACACCAGCGCGACGGTGATGTTGAGCTTTCTCTGTTTCGTCCAGAAGATGACTTCGGGCACGGTGATCTGCGCGATCAGGGCGGGCTGGAGGTTCTCTTGGGCCGCGGAGGCCTTGTCGATCGGCCGGATGCCCGAGGCTCCAGCCACGGGCTTATCCTCCGGCTTGACGGCCGCGAGCTTGGGCGGCGCGTACTCCTCCGCCTTAGCAGCGGGGCGGTGAAACTCCGTGAAGCGGCCGTTCGTGCTCGCGGCGCGCGACGCAAAACGCGACTCCATCGTGCGATCTTTAAGATGTGGAATTTCTTTCTTTTTTTTCGCCGCCGCCGCCTGCGCGGGCGGCGGCGTGTAGCTGAACTTAGGCGGGGCCTCCTCACCGGAGACGCCGACGACCGTCGCTTCAGCTCCGCCGAGCCCGGCCTCCGGCTTGAGCATCATGCTCGAGGGAACGGGACCGGCCTGGCGCTTGACGCCGTCCGGGATGTCCAGGACGGGCTTGGGCAGCTCAGGGGTGGCGGACTCCGCCGCGGGAGCGGGCACGGCAGGAAGTGCGGCTTCGCGCCGGAATTCGATGACATTCTGCAGGCAGAACATCGCGGCCATTCCGGCCAGTACGGCGGCCGAGACCTGGGCAAGGCGGCCCTTCGTGGAGTTGACGCGGCGCGGATTAAGCTCAGGCATCCTTAAGAGCCTGCTCGAGCGCGGCCACGGTGCGGTCCGCGTCCTGCACGGTCCAGCACAACGGGGGCTGGATTCGCAGAGTATTTCCCTCGAGGCCGCCTTTACCAACGAGCACGCCCTGGTCCTTCATGGATTCGACGACGCGGATCGTAAGATCGGGCGCGAACTCCTTGCCCTTCTTGTCCTTGACCAGCTCGACGCCGATCATGAGGCCCATGCCGCGCACATCGCCCACGCGCTCATCCTTGAGCTGGAGCTTCCTCAACCCCGCGAGCAGGCGGTCGCCCACCTTCTTGGAGTTTCCGGCAAGGTCGTCCTTTTCGACGACATCCATGACCGCATCCGCCGCGGCGATGGCCATGGGGCCGCCGCCAAAGGTGTTGTAATGGAGCAGACCCTTCATCGAATCGGCGATGGCCTTAGTCGTGATGATGGCGCCGATCGGGTAGCCGTTGCCAAGCCCTTTGGCCATGACGATGATGTCCGGTTTAGCGCCCCAATGCTTGATGCCGAAGTAGTGTTCTCCGGTCCTTCCGACTCCGGCCTGAACTTCATCGCAGATAAAAAGCCCTCCGTGCTTGTGCACGAGGTCCACGGCCGCGGAGAAGTACTCCTTGCCGGGCGT
>JAYTSX010000345.1:0-11896 GCA_043745445.1 Elusimicrobiota bacterium | reverse complement strand
TCGCGCAGACCGTGCCGCCCATGACGATGAACACGGCCTCCAGGTTCATGAAGGGCTTAAAGCCGTTTATGCCTTCGCTGTGGAAGATCATAAAAACGGCCAAACCGACGAAGGTGAAGATGCCGGCGATTGTTGCGATATCCATTAAAAGTTCGGCTCCTTAACTCTTCTGCCGCTCATAGCCCGAAATCGGGTTTACGGCCTTGCCGGACGAATTCACGGCTTTCCTGTATTCCACCACTTTCGCGATGATCTCGTCCGTCTTTTCCGTCACGGGAATCTTGTTGCCGGTCGCGAGATGGACCATCGTTTCAGGACCGGGCTCCAGCGTCTCAATGAGTTCGGCATTGATAACGACGGGGAGACCGTTAAGCTTATGTAAAGTGATCACTCCGAATCACCCTCCTTTTTAAAGAGCTTCGCCTCAGCTTGCAGACGCGCCCGCTCGCCGGCCGCGGCCTCGCTTAGTTCCGCCATCGCCTTCGCGATGCGAGCCTCCCCTTGCGCGATCATTGACTCCGCGTGAGCCTGGGCCGCACGCACGGCCTCGTCCCGCTCCAGCACCGCCTTCGCGACCGCGGCATCTGCGCGTTCTTTCTCCATCTGCAGGGCGCGATCAAAATCCGCCTTCTGCGCCTGCAGGCTGCGCGCCATCTCCGACCGCTGGGCGGCGAGCGTCTTCTCGACCTGCTCGCGCGCATTCTGCAATATTTTCCCGGACTGCGTTTCCCGCGCGAGCTGCAGGCGCGTCGATTCGATCGCTTCCTGCGTGCCTTTCACCTGAGCCGCCTGGGCGGTGCTCAAGCGCTCAAGCTCGATCTTCTCCGATTCGAGACGGAATTTGTCCGCTTCGGATGAAGCGAGCCGGTCTTGGAAGGCGCGCAAAGACGCCTGCTGGGCTCCGAGCTGCTCACGCAGGCCCTCGAGCTGTTTCTCGACCTCGAGCTTATCGCGCAGCGCGGAGGTGCGGGCTTCCTCTTCGCGAGAAAGCTTGCCGGCCAGCTCGTCGGCGCGCGAGCGCTGGCCGATCAGCTCAGACTCCTTGGCGAGCATGCGCTCGCCCCATGAGGAATCCTTCTGCTGAAGCTCACGGCGCAGGCGACCAAGTTCGATCTCGGCCTGGGCGCGTGCGCCATCGGTCTCGGCGATCATGGCTTGACGGCGCTCCGCGAGCTCGCGCTCGAGGTCCGCGCGCAGGCGCGACTCAAGCCGCTTCTGCTCGGACTCGTTCTCAAGCCGTAGCTGGTCGGCTATCTTCGCCGCGCGCTGATTGAGCTCGTCCTGCGCCTGGATGCGCAGACGCGTCTTCTCGGATTCAACCATCTGCAGGGACGACTGCGTGGCTTCGGCGCGGACTTCCTTTTCACGCTCGACCCACTTGCGCTGCAAGACGACGAATTCGGCCTTATAGCGCTCCTGGGTCTTCTCCCAGCTGGCCGAGGCGCGGCGCAGCTCATCGAGCTGGGCGCGAGCCGACGCGCCCTGACGCTCGAGCGCTCCGGCAACGGCTCGCAGACGCTGCAGTTCCGCCGTAGATTTCTCCGCGACGTCTTTATACTTGATGAGTTCCGACTCGTTTTCGGCCTTGGCTCGGCGAAGGTTCGCCTCGTGCTGGGCCTCGAGGTTCTGTTTGATCGAGCCCAGGTCGCGCTGGAGGCGCTCCTGGTCGGCCATCAAGCGCTCCTCGCGCTCGCGGGAGCTGTGCCGCAAGGCGGCAATGTCGCGTTCGAGGCGCTCTTGAATCAAGGCGCCCTGCTGGCGCGTGAGCGTGAGATCGGCGCGCAGCTGGATAGACTCCTTCTCCCGATCGGAGGCACCCTGAAGCCGGGCTATGGCTTCCGCGCGCTCCTGCAAGACCTCGGTAAGGCGCTCATCAAGAAGCTTTCGCTCACTGACGGCTTTGGTGAGCTCCGTGTCGGCGCCGCGAAGCTTCTCGGCGAGCGCGCGCAGCGTGCGGACCTCGTCGTCCTTGGCGAGCGCGGTTTTCTGCCACTGAGCCTTCTCATCAAGCCAGCGGCGTTCCATTTCCTGCAGACGCACGGCGAAATGAGTCTCGACTTCCTTGTCCTGCGTCTCGCGGGAGGCAAGTTGGCTCTTGAGGGTGGTCACCCACGTCTCGCGCTCCTGCGCCAGACGCGTCTCAAGCTCCTGCGAGCGCCGTTCAAGCTTGAGCTTGGCTTCCTCGTTGTCCTGGTCGCGCCGATCGCGCCGAAGTTTATCCTGGAGCTCTTTAAGCGATATCTCCACCTTGGCGGCGGTCACCGTCTCTTCCTGGCTGCGCAACTGAACGAGCAGCGATTTTTCGCGCTCCTCCCCGAGCTTTTTCTCGAGAGCCTCGAGCTTGCTTTCGAACGCATCTTTCATGCGCTCGATTTTTTCCTCGGCCTCCTTGGAGCGATCAGGCACCTGAGCCCGGACGGGAGCGGCGCCAAAAGACGGCGGCGCGGGCGGCGCCGACATCGGGGAGCCGAAGGAGGGCATGGGCGGAAGAGCCGGCGCGCCCGGCCGCGACGGCAGCGGCGGAGGTCCCGCGGGCCGTCCGGCCGCGGACGGCAGCGGCGGCGGCATGGGTGCGCCTCCCTTGCCTGGAGGCAGGGGCGGCGGCGGCGGAAACTTGTCGTCAATTCCCATCTTAGTCTCTCCTTAAGAAGCCCGTCAAATCGCCTGCGCCTTCATTCCGTCCACCCACTGCCGTAGCCCTGGGTCGGGGTTGGACAAAAGCACCTGCTCGAACTGTGTGATCGCTTCCTTCATCCGTCCAAGTTGCACATAGCAGTTGGCCAGATACTGACGGCCCTGCCATTGCGTCCCGTCCTGGGACAGCGCGTACTCCAAATATTGAGCGGCCTCCTGATACTTTCCGGCATCGTGATACTGCATGCCCGCCTGCAGATAAGGCTTGGCCGCTTCGGCCTGGGCCGGCGAAACCATTTGGGCCGGCGCCGGCAACGCCGGCTGCGCCGGGGCCGACATGGGCGCACCCGTCGCCGAGCCGCCTCCCGAGCCGAGCAAAGTCGCCACGGCCTGCTCGGCCGCACGCGTGCGCGGAGCGTACTTGTCGCCGCCGTCGCTCGCCACTTCCTCATGAAAGCCGGACATGGCGTCGCCGCGGCTCTGCCGCACGTTGACCTTGCCTTCCTTTTCCAAGACTTTAACGACGTCCATGATCTTGGAGCGCTCCTCCTCGATCTGCGCGGGCGTAAGTCCTGTCGCGTATTCGATCGACTCCTTCAGCAACGAGGCCGCGCCGGCCGACATGTTCGACAGGAACTTATTGACGACATCCGGCGCCGCACCCTGGAGGGCCTTGGCCATCGACTCGGTCTTCAGCTCACGCACGATCGTCTGCATGTCGCGGTCCGGGAAGCCGACGACGTCCTCGAACGTCAAAATGAACTTGCGCACGCGCTGGTACACATCGGGCTTCTCGTTCTTCAAGTATTCGAGAATATTGGCGCGGGTCAGGGTGTCGGCCTCATCGAGCATCTGAGTCAGACGCTCCATCCCGCCGACGACGAAATCCACGGACTCCTTCACGTCGGCGTCGATGGCCATCAACTGCTCGCGGGTGACCTGACGAAGCTTCAGGGACTCGATGGCGATCTTGGCCTGAAGCTCAACGGGGAGCAAGGTCAATGTTGCGCGCGCGATCTCGGGCTTCAGGTAGCTGAGCACGACGGTCACGAGCCATGGCTCGTCCTGGCGAACGAGAAAGAGGTTCGCCAAGCGTTTAAAATTCTCTTCGGTAATATACGTGAACGGCTCAAACTTCTTCATAGCGTCCTCATCCTCCTCCGGGGGCGCCGGAAGCGGCTCCGGCGGCTTGCGTCCCAGCATGATATCGAGCTCACCCTTGGTGAGCTCTTCCAAAGTTTCATCGCCGTCATCCTTGCCGTCCTCGCCCTTGTCCTCGGCCTTATTAAGAACCTCGAACTCACCTTTCTTGGCCTCCCGCAACGCGGACACATACTGCCGGAAGAAGCGGCTCAGCGGGCCAAAGAGGAACAGCAGGAACAGCAAGGTCAGAAGAGCATACAGCAGAGGCAGGTAGACGGAAGGCTTCTTAAAATCTTCGCGCCAGTCCACGAGCGGAGGCTTGTCGAATTTCGTCGGCCGGAAGACGACCTGATCCTGCGCGAGCTTGTACTGCCCCATCGCGTCCACGATGCGGTCGCGAACCAGCGCCAGACGAGTCTTATCCTTGACCGCATCGAGCACGGTGTCGTCGTGAATCACCGTGACCTGCAATCGTTTGAACACGGGCTTAAGCGAGAACCTCTCCTCCTGCACGCCCTTCATCTGCTGCGCCTGCTGCGCCTGGCTCGCTTCGGGACGATCCGGCGTCTCGGGGCCCTGCGTGATCGTCTTCGGCTTCGGGATGCCGGGAAGCACGAAGGTCGTCTGCATGCCGCCTTTCGGCCCCGGCGCCTTTTCCTTGTACTTTTCCGACACGCCCATGCCCGAGCGGTTGGATTCTTCGCTCTCGAGCTTCACTTCCATTTCCACGTCGACGAACGGGGCGGCCTTGCCCTTGCCAAGGATCGGATCGAGCACATCGCGTTGAATCTTCAATTCCGCGTCGGCCTTGATATGGTTCTGCTCCTGGAGCAGGTCCAAATTAGGCGACACGATACTGGCCGACGCCGGCGAAAGAGCCGACGACAGCAGCGCGAGCAGTGCTGCGAAGAGAGACGCACGCATTCGATTATGAGTGTAAGGTGCTCCTGTTACAGATTCAAGGCGAAATTTCCTCATCTTTTTTCTTACTGGCGGATGGACTGCATGAACTCGCGGACGGCGCGGTTGTTCGGGTCGATCTCAAGCACGCGCTTCCAGACCGCGACCGCCTTGTCCTTCTGCTCCATCAGGAAGAACGCCGAGCCCATGATTTCAAGCGCCGTCACGTTGTTGGGCTCAAGGTCGAGCACGTCCTGCGCGCGGCGCACCGCGGCGTCGTACTTGCCGTCGTAGATGGACTGGCGGGCGTCGAAGACCTTCTGGTCGATAAGCGTGAACTGCTCGGGACCCTCAAGACGGCGCGTCTGGTCCGCGGCACCGGCTTCCTTCTCGACCATGTTCAGCAGGCCGAGCAGCTTCTCATCCCGGGGATTCTTGTTGAAGGCGTAGCGCAGGGAGTTGACCGAGACCTTGAGGTCGCGGCCGTCTACATACGCGATGGCGCCGCGGCGAATGAAGGTCACGTATTCCTCGCCGCCGCTGGCTTGAGGCACGAAGGCGGTCACGTTGTTCAGGCGCGCGATCATCGTGGCGACCTGCTTGTTGCCCGGGGCCGCGTCCTGGGCCTGGTTGAACTTCTGCGTTGCGAGCGCGAAGTTGCCTTCCTGGAAGGCCTCCATGCCCTGCTTGACGAAGTTCTTGACCTGCGTGGTCGAGCGGTCGCTGCGCGACTGGCCGAAGCGGAAGGTAATCGAAAAGCGTGTGGACGAACCGAGGTCGTGAATGCCCTGCGCGACATCGAGTCCGAAGCTCTTGAAGTTAAGGCCGAAACCGAAGTCCGTCTCTTGAATTTTCGGGAGCCCCAGCAGGCCAAAGCGGAAGGCGAACCATCGCGACACCCAGTATTCGCCGCCAAAGCGCATCTCCGTGTCGCCGTTGAGAACCTTGTTGATGTCGGCCGCGAGCGTCAGCCGGTCCTTAAACAGGCGCAGCGAATTGCCGAGGCGAATGACGACCGGCAGTTTGTCGTCCGTCTCACCGGTGCGCATCGCGAAGACGTTCTGCATGCCGAGGCCGAGCCGGTAGGCGTTGCCCATCGTCTTCATCGCGCCGATGTCCAAGGTCTTGAAATTGTCAGAGGAGCCGGCCAGTTTGCGCGTCACCTGCTTTACGCTCATGCCGAAGCTGACGGTCTCAGTCACGCCCTTGCCCCAAGACAGCCCCATGGCCTGCTGCTGATCGACGAACGAGCCGCCCGACTCGATCGTCTTGACCTCGTTGGTCGCGGGATTGATCGTGACGTCCACCTTCTCGAAGCCGGCGTTGGCGAGCTGGGTCATGCTCAGAGCGAAGGTGGAGCCGCTCTTCGTGGGATAGGCTAAGCTGAAATAGGTGAGTTTGGTCCCCTGAAAGAGGCTCGCCTGCATCGTCGTGATCTCTTTACGCTGAAGCTGCGCGAGGCCGGCCGGGTTCCAGTAGGCGGCGCTTGCGTCGTCCGAGATCGCGTAATAGGCGCCGCCCATCGCCATCGCCCGGCCGCCGACGCCGTAGCTCAGGAAGGCGCCCGGGACGCCGCCGGACTGGGCGGAAGCGGTCATTGCGAGGCTCATTAAAACGCACGCGCGCGCCATGGTCTGTACAAGCACCAACGCGCGCGCGCAGCGCACAGGGGTCAAGCCCCTCGCAATTTTAGCGGGCATCTTTCATTCGGTAGCCTGACGCTCCCCCAAGACCGGGAGTCATGGCTTTGCGCCCCCACCTTGCGATGGGTTTGCCGTTATCGCCTGTAGGGCGCCTACGGACACCGGACCACCCGCTGGATCTCCAACCCCCTGATCCAAAAACGGTCCGGAAGCGCGAAACAGGATGCTACATCAACAGTGTAACGGAATTGTTGCTTTTGTCAAGGCCACGAAGTGAGCGTTATTACCATTCGGTCACAGCCCCTGGACAAGTAATATAGGGCCTGATACACTTCGTGGAACATGGCCACACCCGAGGAAGAAGCCCTGGCCGTTCGCAGCAAGCGCACGACCTGGCTGATGGCCGGCGGAGCCGCATCCCTGCTTCTACCCCTCCTCGGCGTCGTTTACATTCGCATGAGTGAAGCGAAAACCGCCCGCCCCCCCGACAGCTCGGTCACTTTTGATCGCCGCGAAATCGGGGATGCGAAGGTCAACGTCTCGCAGACCGTCACGATCATGACTCCGGTGGGCCAAGCCCCTCCCAATGCTTCCTCTTTGCCCATCGCGGGCGGGCCGACGATGACCCCCGCGCCCGGCGGTTCCTCCCTTGATTTCGTGACGCGCGGCACGAACAACACCTATTTTCAAGATAAGCAGGCCGCGGCAGCACCGGCGGCCTCCACGCCCACGGCCCAGGCACCGGTCGCGGCCCCAGAGCCAGTGCCAGAACCCAAGGCCGTCGCCAAGAAAGGCGGCAAGAAGGTCTTCAGCATGCCTAAACTTCAAGGGACGAAGGGCTTCAGCTCGTTTAAAGGAGCCTCTCCAAAGCCGACCGGCGCCAAGGGCATGACCGGCGTTGCCGATCCACAGGCCGGCGGCGGCGGCGACATGGCCGACATGCTGAAGGGCGTGCCGGGCGGGGCGAACAACCCCGAAGTCCAGAAGTACCTCAAGAGCCAGGGCAAGTAACGCCCGTGCGCCCTCTCCTCCTCGTCATCGCAGTCCTTTGCCTGTCGCTTCCCGCCCTGCTGATTCGCGGCGCCCACGCTCCGCTCGAGGCCATCGGCTTCTGGCGTCTATTTCTCGCCTGCCTCGTCCTTGCTCCATGGGCCTGGAGCCGGCGCCAGGTCTGGAGCGGCCCCCTCCTGCGTTCCGTGACCTTATGCGGCGCGCTGTTTTTTCTCCATCTCTGGACCTTTACCTGGGCGGTTTCGCATACGACCGTGGGAAATCTGATGCTCGCGTTCTCGACACATCCGGTCTGGACGGGGCTTGGGGCCTGGCTTTTGTTTAAGGAGCCACTCGGCCGCCGCGAGCTGTTGGCGCTGGCGCTCGCGGGAGCCGGCGTTGCCGTGCTGTTCGGCGATTCGGCGCGCCTGGCCGGCGCGGGGTTATCGGGAGATTTCTCGGCATTGCTCTCGTCGTTGTTCTTCTCGGGGTGGGTGCTTGCCGGACGACGCGTGCGCCGCGGCCTCGACAATGTCAGCTTTCTTTTCGTCGCGTACGGCAGCGCCGCGTGCCTGTTCTTCGTCGTCGGTTCGGCTCGCGGCGCGTCTTGGACAGGCTTTACGGCTTCCACCTGGACGGCGCTCGCGACTCTCGGACTCGCGGTCAGCCTCGGCGGTCACGGCGTGTTCACTTACCTCCTCGACAAGTATGATGTGCTCGTGCTCAGCTGCGCCAAGCTCGTCGAGCCCGTCCTCGCCGCCGCGGGCGCCGCCTGGCTGTTCGGCGAGGCGCTCTCCGCGCATTTGGGTGCCGCCTTTATCCTCATCGCTGCCGGGGTTGTTATTCTGATGCACCCATGGCATGACCAAAGTCGCCTGGCACGCAAGGCAGGGGCAGGTTACAGTATCCCCGAATGAGGCGAAAATCAGGATTCACGCTCATCGAGCTGATGATTGTCATCGCCATCATCGGCATACTCGCGGCCGTCGCCATTCCCAAGTTCGCGGAGCTCATCCGCAAGTCCGCGGAAGGTCAGGTGAAGGGCAACCTCGGCGCGATGAAATCGGCGCTATCGATCTACTACGCCGACATGGAGGGCTACTACCCCGATGACGTGAACTCTTTGACCATCAACGGGAAGTACCTCACCCAGATCTCGAGCGTGAAAATACCCGACTATCACCCAAGCACCACCGCCATCCGTCACAACTGGACCACGAACCCGTTCGGCTGCTCGGCCAACATGCTGAACACGGGAGAATGGATTTACTGGAACGAGCGGGGCAGCGCATGCGCCCTCAGCGCGTACCACACTCTCGGCGAGTTCTGGGTGGCCTGCAGCCACACGGACACGAAGGGAAGCGTCTGGTCGAACTATTGACGGCGTAAGACGCTTAAGCGGCCAGCGGCTTGCGGGATTTGGCTACGGCCTCTCCGATCCCGGAGAGATTTTCGACGACGATGATGCCCGCCTCGCGCATGGCCTTGATCTTGGACGCGTGCGTACCCGCGCCGCCCTCGACGATCGCGCCGGCGTGGCCCATGCGACGGCCCTCAGGAGCGGCCTTACCGGCGATGAAGCCGAACACGGGCTTGGTCATCTTGTCCTTGAAGTAGCGAGCCGCGTCTTCCTCTGCGGAGCCGCCGATCTCACCGATCATGACGACCGCGTCGGTCGCCTCGTCCGCCTCGAACTTGGCGAGGATGTCGGAGAAGTTTGAGCCGTTGATAGGATCGCCTCCGATGCCGACGACGGTGCTCTGGCCCAAGCCGCGCTTGGTGAGCTGATCGACAGCCTCATAGGTGAGCGTGCCGGAGCGCGACACGACGCCGATGCTGCCGGTTTTGTGGATGAAGGCGGGCATGATGCCGACTTTGCACTGGCCGGGCGTGATCACGCCGGGGCAATTGGGCCCGATGAGCGTGATCTCGCGGCCGGAGCGCTCCACCTGTTGGATATAGCGCTTGACCTTGGCCATGTCCATAATCGGAATGCCCTCGGTGATGCAGATGACAACCGAACAGCCACCATCCACGGCTTCCATGATCGCGTCTGCGGCGAAAGGCGCCGGCACGAGGATCATGGAGACGAACGCGCCGGTGTTGCGGACCGCGTCGTGCACGGTGTTGAAGACCGGCCGGTCAAGGTGGGTCTGGCCGCCGCGGCCGGGGGTGACGCCGGCGACAATCTGCGTACCGTAGTCCATGCACTGCTTGGAGTGAAAGGTTCCCTGCGAGCCGGTGAAGCCCTGAACGAGGATCTTCGAGTCTTTGTCGAGAATAATGGACATGTTATTTCGCCGCCTCCACCGCTTTCTTCGCCGCGTCCCACAACTCGTCGGCCACGATGATCGAGATGCCCGACTTCTTCAACAGCTCCCGGCCCGCTTCGACGTTCGTGCCCTGCAGTCGCACCACGAGGGGCACCTTGAGCTTGATTTTCTTAAGCGCGGCGATGACGCCGGCCGCGATCATATCGCACTTCACGATCCCGCCGAAGATGTTGATCAGGATCGCCTTCACCTTCTTATCCTTGAGGATGATGTTGAGCGCCTTGCTGACGCGTTCCTCATTGGCCCCGCCGCCGACGTCGAGAAAGTTCGCGGGGCTGCCGCCCGCAAGGGCGATGGTGTCCATCGTGCCCATGGCGAGTCCGGCGCCGTTGACCATGCAGCCGATGTTGCCGTCAAGGCCGACATAGGAAATGTCGGCGGCCTTCGCCTCGATCTCGAGCGCGCTGGCTTCGTGGTCCTTGAACTTCGCCAACTCGGGCTGACGGTAGGCCGCGTTGTCATCGGTGCTCATCTTGCAGTCGAGAGCCATGACATCCTTCGGCGTCAAGATCAAAGGATTGATTTCGAGCATCGAGCAGTCGAGATCGATGAACGCTTTGACGAGGGTCTTGCTCACGCGCACGAAAGCGGCCGTGTGGGTCGCGGGGATGTTGAGCTGGAACGCAAGGCGACGAGCCGCAAAATCGCGCAGGCCGACGTTCGGATCCACGGCCATGCGGATGATCGCCTCGGGATGCTCTTCGGCCAGCGTCTCGATCTCCATGCCGCCTTGCGCCGAGGCGATGATCGTGGGGCCCGCATTCTTGCGGTCCATGACGACGGAGAAGTAAATCTCCCGCTCGATCTTTACGCCGCCCTCGATGAGAAGCTCTTTGACCTTAATCGCTTGGCCATGGGTCTGATGCGTGATCAGGTTCATCCCGATCATAGCCTTGGCGATCGCCTTGGCCTCGGCTGGGGTCTTCGCGAGCTTGATGCCGCCGGCCTTGCCGCGTCCGCCGGCGAGTACCTGGGCTTTGACGACCCAGGGCGCCTTGCCGGCGCGCTTCAGCGCGGCCGTCACTTGCGCCGTCGTTTTAATCAAGCCGCCGAACTGCGGAACGGGCACGCCACGCGCCTTAAGGATGTCTTTGCCTTCATGCTCGAGAAGTTTCATTTTTCTCCCTCAATTACGCGGCGACGGTCCAGGTCTCGGGACCTTTCAGCAGCTTCTGCAGATCGGCGGGCTTGTCTTTCTTGGCCTGATCGATCTGCGCGGTCATCAGATCGTGGAGCACTGGCCGCTCGACGGAGCGGAAGATACCCTGGGGCACCGGCTCGGCCATGTGCGCCAGGAAGTTGGCAAGCGTCGCCGACGGGGCCTTCTCGTCATGGATGAGGAGGTTCTTGGGCGGATTCGCCGGATCAAAGGTGATCACCTCAGGCTCGAGGCCGTTGAGGACGATCCCCTTGTCCTTTTTCGCGCCGAAGATCATGGGCTTGCCGTGGGTGACCTTCATCATCTTCTCGTCGCGGATCTCTTTGGCGGCCACCGAGTCGAAGGCGCCGTCGTTGAAGACGATGCAGTTCTGGAAGATTTCAATGAACACCGAACCCTTATGATGGGCGGCCCGGGTCAGAACCTCGCCGAGGAACGGGAGGTCCGTGTCGACGGCGCGCGCCACGAAGCTCGCCTCGGACGCGAGCGCCAAGGCGATCGGATTTAACGGTGCGTCGATCGAACCCATCGGGGAAGACTTCGTCTTCTTGCCGAGCTCGGACGTCGGAGAATACTGACCCTTCGTCAACCCATATATGCGGTTATTAAACAGAAGAATCTTGATGTCCACGTTCCGGCGCAGGGCGTGAATGAGGTGATTGCCTCCGATCGAGAGGCCGTCGCCGTCGCCGGTCACCACCCACACCTGCATCTCGGGATTGGCGCACTTGATGCCGGTCGCGACCGTCGGCGCGCGGCCGTGGATGGTGTGGAAGCCGTAGGTGTTCATGTAGTACGGGAATCGCGAGGAGCACCCGATGCCCGAGACGAACACGTACTTTTCCTTCGGGATGTTCAGGGTGGGGAGCATCTTCTGCACGGTCGCGAGAATCGCGAAGTCGCCGCAGCCGGGGCACCAGCGCACCATCTGGTCGGACTTGAAGTCCTTGGCGGTTTGGACGATGGGGCCCGCCGCCGGAAGCATCTCCATCTCGTTGTCTGATTCGGCCGCCATGTTATTTGCCCCCCTGAAGGATCGCATCGACGCCGGCTTCGATCTCGGAGACCTTGAAAGGCTGGCCCTTGATCTTGTT
>JAYTSX010000344.1:0-3189 GCA_043745445.1 Elusimicrobiota bacterium | reverse complement strand
TCGCGCTCCTCGAGTCCCGCCGCTTTCCCGTCGCCGAGCTTCGTCCGTTCTCTTCGGGACGCGGCGCCGCCTCGGTGCGTTTTAAGCGTCGCACGCTGGCCGCACCAGGGGTTTCCCTTGCCGCTCTGAGCTCCTGCGACCTCGTCTTCCTCGTCAGCTCCGACGAGGTCTCCCTCAAGCTGGCGCCGGCGCTCGCAGCACTCGGAGTCTGGACCATCGATGACAGCGCGGCGTTTCGGTTGAATAAAAACACCCCCTTGGTGATCCCCGAGGTGAATGCCTCAGCCTTAACCGTTCACCGCCGTTTGATCGCCGGCCCCAACTGCACGATGACGGGCCTGGCCGTGGCCGGCGCCGTTCTTCATCGCGAGATCGGAGTGCGCGAAGTCAGGCTCGCGTCTTATCAGGCCGTTTCCGGCGCGGGCAAGGCCGCTCTCACGGAAATGTTTTCCCAGTACTCCACGCTCTCCGGCCTGCGCCCCGCGCCCGACGGCCGTGCGCCCGCGCTCGGCCCCGGCACATCCTCCGTTCTTCCGCGCGCGATCGCCTACAACGCGATACCCCAGGTCGGACGCTTCGGCGTCGACGGCTACTCCAGCGAGGAGACCAAGGTCGCCGCCGAGCTGCGCAAGATCTGGTCGGCGCCGCGCCTGAAGGTCTCCGCGACCACCGTACGCGTTCCCTCCAGACGCGGCCACGCTTTGGCGGCATGGCTGACGCTCGCGCGCCCGATCAGCCTCCCGCAAGCCCGTCGGCTTCTCCGGAAAACCCCCGGGCTCGTCCTGTCCCGCGAAGGAGATTATCCCACGCCGCGATCGGCGGGGGGCAAAGACCCCGTGTATGCCGGCCGCCTACGCCAGGGCGCCACGCCGTCGGAGCTCGCGCTCTGGATCGTCTCCGACAATCTGCTCAAGGGCGCCGCCCTGAACTCGGTACAGGTCGCCGAGGAGCTTCGCCGCCGCGGCTGGCTCGCTCACCGAAGCCGATGATCCTGGCCCTTGCCCTTCTGACGGCCACCCTGGCCGCGGCCGAAAAAGTCAGCCCGTTCGCCGCGATCGACGCCGATTGGCTGCGCAAGGGCTACAGCGCGCGCGACCGCGTGAACGGCTCAAACGGGGAGCTCTCGGTCTCAGCCGCCATTTATAGCCCGGCCGATGGCGCCGGAGACCGTCTCGAGGTTCATGTCGTCGCCAAGGGCAAGGCCTATCTGGGCTTTACCCATCCCTCGACCATCGATCGCCTCGAGCTCGACCCCTCACCCGCCGGACGCTTCGTCGACATGTTCCAGGATGGCTCGCTTGCCCTGGCCTACCGCTCGACGCGCGTCTCCATCGGCGCCACCGAGCTCAACATCCTGCGCTGGAAGAATTTTAAAATCGAACGCATCGCGATATTCAAAGAGGGCCGCTTTCTCCGCCTTGACGACGGCGCAGTCATCGCCGCGCGTCAGCTTCCGCTCGGTCGCTATCTTTCGATGGGCTGCGAGGATTTCGGCACGATCTCCCGCACCGCGTTTAAAACCACTTTAAGCGCGCCTCGCAGCGGCGGCTTTGAGGATGTTTCGTCGAAACACCCCGACTTCTACCGGTCGGAGATCTCCCGCAAAGAAACAGTCATGGCCCGCCTCAAGGACGATCTGGAAAAAAACGCAGGGGAATATCTCGGCCTCGCGATCTCGACCTATTACGACTACGCGGCGTTGAACCGCGCCCGCGAAGGCTGGACGCGCCTGCATGAATTCTTCAAAATCCCGGCTCTTGCTCCCGGCGCCGTAAAGACCTGCATGGCCATCATGGAGAAGGATCTGCGCGGAAAGCTCGGCATTCCCGTCGCCTGGCCCTAAAGGCCTAGACGAGCGCCGGGTCTTTCGGCTAGAATCGGCACATGACCAACCTACTCGCCTCCGTCGCGCTTTTGGCCTCGCAGATCGGAGCGCCCGTCCCCGTCGACGCCCCCGCCGTCGTTGTTCCCGTTGTCATCGGCAAGGCCGCGCCCGCCTCTCGCGCCGCCGTCTCATCCGGCTATGTCTCGGCTACGGGCTTTTTGTCCGGCTCCGGATATCTGCGTTGCAGCGCCCCGCAAAACGGCTCGGGTTGGATGAGCGGATCGATCAATCTCAGCGCCCAAATGCCGGTCAACGGCCCCGACGGCGTACACGGCACGATTCCGGTCTCGGGCTTCGTTTTCCTCAACGGCTCCTGCCAGAACGGGTCGGGCTTCGTCAACGGCTCCGCGTCGGTGACCGGGTGGGGGACGCTCTACACCCGCGAAGGCCAGCGCGCCGGCTCGGTGCAGCTCAACGGCACGGTGTTCGTCAATCAATACGCCTCGGGCTTCGTCTGGGTCAACCAGTACGCGACCGTCAGCGGCTACTTCACCGCCGATCCCGCGAACTAGCGCCCGCGAAGGGCGCGGCTGACGGCGTGATGAAAACCGCGCCCCGGCGGACCTGCGACATCTGCGGTCCCCGAGGCTATATAGGCAAGCCTAGGCTGTACTAATCAGATTAGGCAGGGGGCTGTACTAATTACACTAGGCCGACACCCTCTGCAGCCTAACACCATAATCTTTCGCCATCCCGACCTGGCGAAGCATTGATTTTCCCAGTACAATCCGGAAGATACACAAATTCAAATCCCAGACTAGACAGATCAGCACAATCAGAAGTTATGTGGACCTCTAAGTGAAAAAGTGGATTGCGCTTAGCGCAAGTTTCCTGTGCTTCCTGGCAGCCTTAGGGTATTTTTTGGATCAGACGGGCACACCTGAGTCGAGTCGCAATCATTCCCAAGCTCCTGTGGTTGTTTCAAGCACAACTCCCGTCGTTAGGCCGCAGGTCCAAATCGTGGAGCCAGTACCATCGCCCACAGAAATTGCATTGTCGGAATTCCTGTATCACGGCCATCAATTTCCAGAGACCCTCGCGGAAATGATCAGCTTACATGGTAAGCCAACCAGTGTTAAGATTCAGGCTCCCAGGCCGGAGGATGGTTCCTATAAAACGGCGGAGTATCCGGGGCTCTCTGTGACGTTCTATGAGTTTTCTGATGGCGGAGGGCACTTTTATGACGCGCTGTTAAGTACTGGGGCTTATCCAGTCATGTGGGGCCTTGGCATCGGAGCCTCCACGGAAGCGGTCGTACAGCGTTTTGGCAAGCCGGCAGATGGATCAACTTCCACATTGCACTA
>JAYTSX010000343.1:0-3204 GCA_043745445.1 Elusimicrobiota bacterium | reverse complement strand
TCTACTCGCGCATCGTCTACGAAGGCAAGCACCTGTCTTTGCTGTCCTATCCGGGCATGAAGGACCGCACCATCCTTTTGGATGGCTTTTCAAAGACCTGGGCCATGACCGGCTGGCGTTTGGGCTACGGCGTGGGCCCAAAGTGGCTCATCGACGCGATCGCTCAATTAGCGACCAACGACCACTCCTGCGTCCCCGCGTTCTCGCAGATCGCGGCGATCGAGGCGTTGAACGGCCCGCAGGATTCCGTCACGGCCATGGTCGCCGAGTTCAAGCGTCGCCGCGATGTGATCGTGAACGGCTTAAACTCCCTGCCTGGGGTCACCTGCAAGTCGCCGAAGGCCGCGTTCTATGTTTTTCCAAGCATCAAAGGCACGGGACTCAAGTCGAAGGCCTTAGCCGACGCCTTGCTGGCCGACGCGGGCGTGGCGTGTCTTCCCGGCACCTCCTTCGGAGCCATGGGCGAAGGCTACCTGAGGTTCTCCTATGCGAACTCCATCGAGAACATCGAGACGGCGCTGGCCGCGATGAAGCGCGTTCTGCCCAAGCTCTCGGCGGTCGGGGCGCAGTGAACGCGGACCGGCGCTCGCTCAACCGCCTCCTCACCTACGTCAAGCCTCACCGCGTCCGCCTGTTCCAGGCGACCGCCGTCATGGTCGTCGTCGCCTCGCTCAACGGCGCGCTCGTCGTCGTCCTCGGCCCCATCACCAACAGCCTGTTCATCGACTCCGATCCCGAGAAGCTCAAGCGCGTCGCGCTGATGATCCCGGTCATTTTTTTCCTCCGGCTCATATTCCAATACACCCAAAGCTATCTGATGAGCTGGCTCGGGCAGAAAATCACGCAAGAGATTCGCGAGGACCTGTTCACCCATCTGCACGCCCTCTCCATGGACTTCTTCTGGAAATCCAAGGCCGGCGAGGTCCTCTCCAAGCTCACCAACGACATGAACGCCTTGCAGTCCGCCCTCCATTTCGTGCCGTTGTACGCGATCCGCGATTCGTTGACGGTCATCGTCGTGCTCGGCGTCATGATTTGGACTAACCCTAAATTCGCTCTGGTCGCCCTGATCGTCGTCCCGATGGCGGGGGGGGTTTTGGGCATTCTCGGCCGCAAGTTGCGTTCCGCCGGCCGCCGCGGCCAGGAGGTCATGGGCGAGATCTACCACCGCTTCCAGGAAAGCCTGCAGGGCATGCTCGTGGTCAAATCTTTCAACTACGAGAAGGGCTCGATCGCCAAATTCCGCATTGAGAACGACGAATTTTTTCACCAGATGATGCGTTACTTCCGGGCGACCGCGCTTTCAGGGCCGCTCATGGAGTTCCTCGGATCTTTAATTATGGCCGCGATCATCTGGCTCGGCGGAAGCGCTATCGGCGCCGGAAAGATGACCGCCTCCCAGTTCGCCGTGTTCATCGGATCCTTCTTCACGGCGTACGGCCCGATCAAAAACCTGGCGCAGATGAATTCCACCTTGCAATTGGGCCTGTCGGCGGCCGAGCGCGTCTTCTCGGTCCTTGATGAGACGCCGTCCGTCGTCGAGCCGGAGCATCCCGTGCCGTTTCCGCCTCTGACGCAAGGCGTCGTCTTCGAGAAAGTTTCTTTTAAATATCCGTCCCGCGAGCTGTGGGCGCTCAAGGACGTTTCGCTCACGATCAAACCGGGCGAGGTCGTCGCGTTGGCCGGCCCTTCCGGCTCCGGCAAAACCACTTTCGTTCATTTGCTTTTACGGCTTTTTGATCCGACCGAAGGACGAATCACGATCGACGGCGTGGATTTAAAAAATATGTCCTCGCACGAACTGAGAATGCGTTTAGGACTCGTCTCCCAAGAAACCATTCTGTTTAACGACACCGTCTTGGGCAACGTCGCCATCGGCCGCGAGGGCGCCTCCCGGGCCGATGTGCAAAAAGCCCTGGAGATCGCCGACGCCGCGGAATTCGTCGGCGCGATGAAGCAGGGTCTCGACACGCCACTGGGCGACCGCGGCGCGCGCCTGTCCGGCGGCCAGCGGCAGCGTTTGGCCATCGCGCGCGCCGTCCTCAAAGACCCCAAGCTCCTCATCCTCGACGAGGCGACCTCGAACCTCGACGCCGGCAGTGAGCGAGCCGTGCAGAACGCGATGGAGCGTCTCTATCCCGGCCGCACCGTCGTCATGATCGCCCACCGCCTCTCCACCGTCCAGAAGGCCGACCGCATCGTCGTGATGCGCCACGGCCGCATAGAGGAGGCGGGAACGCACGGCGAACTGCTCGCCAAGAACGGAGTCTACGCCACGCTCACCCGCTATCAGCAGCTTGAGGCTCCCGAGGCCTAGATGAAAGCCGTCATCTTCGACATGGACGGCGTGATCGTCAACTCCGAAGCGGAGTGGAAAGCCGTGGAGGAGGAATTCTTCCGCGACTCCGTGCCCGGCTGGAAGGACGCGGACAACGACCGCATCACGGGCCTCGGCGTTGAGGACCTGCACCGCTTTCTCGTTAAAGAGTTCGACCTCACGATGGGCAAGGTGGAGTTCCTCGCACACTGCGACATCTCCGCGACCAAGGTCTACCGGGACCGCGTGGACTGCTCCGAGGGCTTCATCGACCTCGCCCGCCATCTCAAGCACAAGGGCATCCGCACCGCGATCGCGTCCTCGTCGCCCGCGCGCTGGATCAAGCTCGTGGTGGATCGCTTCGAACTGTCACCGTTGCTCGACACGATCGTCTCGGCCGATGACGTGGGGGGGCAAACCAAGCCCCTGCCCGACATTTATTTAGAGGCGGCTTCCCGGCTCAAGCTGCCGTCCGGCGAGTGCCTGGCAATCGAGGACTCCGCGATCGGGCTGCTCGCCGCCAAGCGCGCGGGCATGAAAGTCGCGGCCTATCGTACCGCCCATAACGAGGGGCAGAATCTTTCCTCCGCGGACTTCGAGCTCGGCAGTTTCGCCGGTCTCGACTACGACCGCCTCGTCGCCCATCTCCGACGCTGAACAGCGCGCGGGAGGGCAAAGAAACGCCGTCATGAACACGAGGCTCATGACGGCGTTAGACGGCCGGCTTAGTCGAACTTCAGCTTCGAGGCGTCGACTTCCGAGGCCTGATTGAAGATGACGTTGCGCGGGTTGCGCGGGAAGTCCGGAATGCGCGGCTCATGCTGCGGGTTGTGGCGGCACCACGACGTGGTGCGCCGCTCATTGCAGCGCATCGCGTAGCGCGACAC
>JAYTSX010000342.1:0-3227 GCA_043745445.1 Elusimicrobiota bacterium | reverse complement strand
TGCCTCTCCTCGATGGTGGCCACGCCATGTTCTACTGGTGGGAAGGCCTTCGCGGCCGCCGCGCCAGCAACGAGGTCATGGAAAGGGCCAACACCGTCGGCATCGCCTTCCTAATGAGTCTCCTCGTCTTCGCGACCTACAACGACGTCCTCCGCATCCGCACCGAACGCGCCGCCAAAGCCGCCAAACCCGTGGAACTCAAGAAATAGTCCTCCAAATAGGTGTCAGGCTTTCACATTCGCGCGTTACTTTCGATCCGAGTTCTAGAATTGCGCGTATGTGAAAGCCTGACACCCGAATTAACATGAAACTATCGAAATATCTCCTTCCCACACTTCGTGAGGCGCCTTCGGACGCGGATAATGTGTCGGCGCAGTTAATGCAGCGTGCGGGCATGATCCGTAAGGTCGCTTCGGGGATTTATGATTGGCTGCCGCTCGGGTTGCGCGCGCTGCGCAAGGTGGAGAAGATCGTCCGCGCGGAGATGGACGGAATCGGCGGCATGGAGGTTGATCTCCCCGTCATTCA
Source organism: Elusimicrobiota bacterium (assembly GCA_043745445.1). Classification (GTDB taxonomy): domain Bacteria; phylum Elusimicrobiota; class Elusimicrobia; order UBA1565; family UBA9628; genus GWA2-66-18. The sequence goes on along the minus strand of JAYTSX010000342.1, from coordinate 2,699 downwards.
GCCCAAGGCCCTCTGGGAAGAGACAGGACGCTGGCCCGTCTACGGCAAGGAGCTGTTGCGCATCAAGGACCGCAAGGATGCGGATTTCTGCTTCGCGCCGACGGCGGAAGAGGTTGTCACCGACCTCGTGCGCCGCGAGGTCCGCTCCTGGCGCCAGCTGCCGACGATGCTCTATCAGGTCGGCCGCAAGTTCCGCGACGAGATCCGCCCCCGCTTCGGCGTGATGCGCGCGCGCGAGTTCATCATGAAGGACGCGTACTCGTTCCACGCCGACGAGGCGGACGCGTCCGCGTACTACAAGACCATCTACGAGGCGTACAAGCGCGTGTTCCTCCGTTGCGGCCTGAAGTTCAAGCCCGTGCTGGCGCAGGCCGGCGCGATCGGCGGCTCCTTTTCGCACGAGTTCATGGTGCTCGCCGAGACCGGCGAGGAGACCATCGTCTCTTGCTCGAAGTGCGACTACGGCGCCAACATCGAGCGCTCCGAGATCAAGGACGCGTTCAAGGCTCCCGACGCCGCGGCGTTCAAGGCGCTCTCCGAGTTCGACACCCAGGGCAAGACCACGGTCGCCGATGTCGCCGCGCTCGTCAAGCGCCCCGTCACCGAGTTCCTGAAGACGCAGCTGTATATGATCGACGGGAAGACGCCGGTCATCGCCCTCATGCGCGGCGATCACGACCTGCATGAGGCCAAGCTCGCCGCCGCCGTCGGCGCGCCCAACCTGTTCCGCGCCTCCCCCGCCCAGTACGAGACGGTCATGGGCTGCAAGGTCGGCTACGGCGGCCCGCAGGGCCACCCCGGCGTCGTGATCTACGCGGACTTTTCCACGCGCGCGGTCCTCAACGGCGTGAGCGGGGCCAACAAGGACGGCCTGCACACCGACAACTTCAACATCGCCCGCGAGCTGCCTGACATCAAGGGATACTTCGATCTGCGCTCCGCGACTCTCGAAGATCCCTGCCCGTCCTGCGGCGGCAAGACCGAGTTCTTCAAGGGCATCGAGGTCGGCCACACCTTCAAGCTCGGCACCAAGTACTCGAAGTCCATGAAGGCCGAATATTTGGACAAGGCGCAGAAGCCCCAGGTCATGGTCATGGGCTGCTACGGCATCGGCGTCAGCCGCGTGGTCGCCGCCGCCATCGAGCAAGGCCACGATAAGGACGGCATCGTCTGGCCCTCCGAGATCGCCCCTTTCCAGTGCGCCGTCGTCGTGATCGACGAGTCGGACGACGCCCGCATCCGCCCCGCCGTGGACCAGCTCGTGAAGGCGCTCGAGGCGAAGGGCTTCGATGTGCTCGAGGACGACCGCGAGGCCAAGCCGGGCGTGAAGTTCAAGGACATGGACTTGATCGGCATCCCGCACCGCTTCGTCGTCTCCAAGCGCATGCTCGACTCAGGCGGCGTCGAGTATAAAAAACGCGGAGAAGCGGCCGCCGTGACCTGGCCGCTCGATGAGTCGGCTGAGAAGCTCGCGGCCTCCCTGTCCGCGCGTTGACGCCCGAGCTCTCTCGCGTCTGCCTCGTTTGCGGGCTGCCGCTGACGGGTGCGCTCGGAGCCGCGCTCTCTCTGGTCGGGATCAAGCGCAGCTCGCGCAATCCCCACTGCTGCACGCGCTGCAATGTCCACATCGAGGAGGGCCGTCTCGTCGAGCTGACGATGGTCTTCGCGGACCTGTCCTCGTTCACCGAGCTCACGGCGCGCCTCGGCGCGGAGTCGACCTACGGCGTCGTGGACAAGTACCTGCGCGCGGCCGCGGGGGTGCTGACGGCGCACGGCGGCTTCATCGACAAGTACATCGGAGACTGCGTGATGGCCTTCTTCAACGCGCCCGTCAAGCGCGAAGATCACGCTGCGGCCGCGGTCGACGCGGCGCGTGAGCTGCAGCGCCGGCTTCCGGAGCTGTCGAAGGAGCTGGGCCTCGACCTGCGCGCCTCGATCGGGATCGCCACGGGCTACGCACGCGTGGGGCGCTTGGGCTCCGACGATGTGAAGGACTACACCGCGATCGGCGATGTGGTCAATCAGGCGGCGCGCCTCCAGGCGCAGGCGCGCGCCGGCGAGATACTCATCGCCGAGAATGTGTACGCTCGCGTCGCCGTGCGCTACCCGGGCGTTCCCCGCGAGAGCCTCGTGCTCAAAGGTTTCCTCGAGCCCAGCGCGGCCTACCGGATCCTGGCCGACGGCACGGCGGGCGAAGCCGTCGCGTCCGCTCCGGCGCCGCGCGGGCCGGCCCTGACTTTGGGAGGCTTCCTGATCGCGCTCGTGGGCGGCGGCTGCCTCGGAAAGGTCTTCCTGGGCTCGCTGTGGCTGGCTCTCGGCGCCGGCTCCGGCGCCGCGCTGCTCGCGTTCTCGGTCTGGTTCGATCATTCGTTTTTGAGAATCCCGCTCTTGCTCTCCGCCTCGGCGACGGCGACGGCGTCCCTGGTCGTCGCCGCGCGCGAGCGGAACCTGCGCCGCGCGCTGGAGGCCCGCAACGGCTGCGTCCTCGCTACGCCGTCTGAAAAGCGCCGCAACCTCCTCGTCGTCGCGCTCTCCCTCGCCGCGTTGGCCTTCGTCGCGGCCGAACTCGCGCTTCACAGCGGCCACGGCGACAAATTTCTGCGCGACCACGGCTGGTTGGGGGCCGACAAGCACCCAGTGTAACTCGTGTAATAATTGGGCCAACCCATTGACAGGGACCCGCTCAACCATGCTATACT
>JAYTSX010000341.1:0-3284 GCA_043745445.1 Elusimicrobiota bacterium | reverse complement strand
CGAGAATCGCGTCAAATTCTTTCGTGCCGGAAGGTCCATGCTTGCTGTTGAAGCGCACCGTGCTCACCGCGCCGACGCGCTCAACTCCCTCGATATCGACGCAGCACAGGAACTCGACTGTGTCGCGGTCGAGCGACTTGCGCACGATCTCGGCCGCGTCCTGGTCTTCCTTCGTCAGGAGCCCATGCATGGCCTCAAATAGCGTCACCTGCGAGCCGAAGCGCGCGAAGGCCTGAGCCATCTCCACGCCGATCGGCCCGGCGCCAATGACGAGCAGGCGTTTGGGAAGCTCGGTCAGGGAGAAAATCGTCTCGTTGGTCAGCGCCCCGGCCTCCTTAAGTCCGGGAATGGGCGGTGTCACGGCACGCGCGCCTGTGGCGATCACAGCTTTGGCGAAGCGCAAGATCTTGCCGCCGGCCTCGACGGTGTCCGAGCCCGTGAAGCGGCCTTGAGCAATGAAGACATCGACGCCCAGTTTCTTGAAGCGCGCCGCCGAATCGTTCGTGCTGATCTCCGCGCGCAGACGGCGCAGACGCTCCATCACCGCCGGAAAATCCACGGTGACGCCGTCGGGCACCTTGACCCCGAATGCGCCCGCGTTACGCACCTGAGCGACAGCCCGAGAAGCGCGGATCAGCGCCTTGGACGGCACGCAGCCCACATTAAGGCAGTCGCCGCCCATCAGATGCCGCTCGATCAGCGCGACCTTAGCGCCCAAGCCGGCCGCGCCGGCGGCGGTGACAAGCCCGGCCGTCCCCCCGCCGATGACAACAAGGTTATAGCGGGCGGCGGGCTCGGGGTTCACCCAGCCCGATGGGTGAACGCCGTCGAGGAGCTTTTGATTGTGCTCGTCCATGGGCGACATGAGCTCCTTCGACATTTATTTCTCCTAACGGACCTTGTGCGCCAACGCGCGTTTGGCCGTTCGACCGACCAGCCAAGCCGCGACGGCGGTCGCGGCCAACCCGCCGGCATACAGCGCCCACTCGGCGGGCGTGCGCGCGCGCGAACCGCCGCGCGCGGCCTCTCCGGCCGCCGCGCCCAGAGACACATACAGAAAGGTTCCGGGCATCATCCCGATCCAGGACGCGAGCGTGTACTCGCCCAAGCCCACCGTGGTCAAGCCGTATCCGTAATTGAGCAGGTTGAAGGGCAAGACCGGCGACAGGCGCGTTAAAAATACCACCTTCCAGCCTTCCTGGCCCACGGCCCCGGCGACCGCCTCGAATGCGGGGACCTTTTTTAATCGCTTCGAGACCCAATCGCGCAGAAAATAACGGCCCACGATGAACGAAGCGGCCGCGCCCACGGTGGAACCGATGGAGACGAGAACAAACCCCTTCCCGAGGCCGAAGGCGGCCCCCGCTCCCAATGTCAGCACCGAACCAGGCAGAAAAGCCACGCACGCCAGCACATAGAGCCCGATGAACGCGGCCTGCCCCACGGGCCCCGCCGCCGCCGTCCAAGCCAACGCCGCCGCCAGAACGCTCCTCATCGTTACAGTGTAACGAATCGTAAGGCTGGATTTTCACGCGCGCATCATAGGTACAATGTAGGTCGCTTTTACGGAGGTTTGACTTATGCCCGTTGACATCGAAGCCGGCGTCCGCGACTATTACGGGAAGACTTTAAAAAGCGGGGCTGACCTGAAGACCGACGCCTGCTGCTCGACCCCGGACATGCCGCGCGCGGTGCGTGAGGCGCTCTCGAAGGTCAACGACGAGGTCACATCGCGTTACTACGGCTGCGGCCTGACCATCCCAAGCGAGCTGACGGGCCTGAGCGTCCTCGACCTGGGCTCCGGCTCCGGCCGCGACTGCTATATTCTGTCTCAGCTCGTCGGTCCTTCGGGGCGCGTGACCGGCGTCGACATGACCGATGAGCAGCTCGAGGTCGCCGAGCGCAACCGCGCGCCTCACGCGAAGGCCTTCGGCTACGGGAATGTCGAGTTCATTAAAGGCGACATCTCTCGCCTCAATGAGATCGGCCTCAAGGACGCTTCCTTCGACCTGATCGTCTCCAACTGCGTGATCAACCTCGCGCGCGACAAAGAGTCCGTCCTGCGCCAAGCCCGGCGCGTCTTAAAGGAAGGCGGTGAGCTGTATTTTTCGGATGTCTACGCCGACCAGCGCGTGCCCGCGGAACTGAAAAATGATCCCGTGCTGTACGGAGAATGCCTGGGAGGCGCGCTGTATTGGAACGATTTTCTGCAGTTAGCCAAGGGCGCCGGCTTCAGCGACCCGCGGCTCGTCGAGTCGCGGCCGCTGGCTCTGGACAAAGGACCGATCCGTGAGCGCGCCGGCCACATTGGCTTTTACGCGGCAACCTACCGGCTCTTTAAGCTCGCCGAGCTCGAACCCGCCTGCGAAGACTATGGCCAGGCGGTGAGATATAAGGGAACGATTCCGGAGACCGCGCAGGCGTTTGCGCTCGACGGCCATCACCGATTTGAGGCCGGACGGATCATGACGGTGTGCGGCAACACCGCGCTGATGCTTGCGAAGAGCCGCTACGGCCGCCACTTCGACTTCTTTGGAGACACGGCGCGGCACTTCGGCATCTTTCCGGGCTGCGGGACGAAAATCCCATTCTCGACGGAAACGAGGAACGACGATGCCTGCTGCTAAGTGGGCCGTCGCTGAGACCACCGCACAGGGAAAAGCGCGCGCCGTAGTTCCACCCGCCGCGCTGAAGACGCTTTGGTTCAACACCGGAACCTTGTGCAACATCGAGTGCGCGAATTGCTACATCGAGTCGTCCCCGCGCAATAGCCGTCTCGAATACCTTCGCCTGGCCGAGATTCTTCCCTTTCTCGATGAGGCCAGTCAGATGGGAGCGACCGAGATTGCATTTACCGGCGGCGAGCCCTTTATGAACCCGGACCTGCTCACCATGGCAGGGGAGTGCCTGGAGCGTGGATTCTCAGTCCTGATTCTGACCAATGCCATGGCGCCGATGCTAAACCAGAAGGCGGACCTTCTTTCCCTGCTTAAGCGGCACGCCCGCGGCTTGCGACTGCGTGTGTCGCTCGACCACCACACCGCCGTCGCCCACGACGCCGAGCGCGGCGCGGGCGCCTTTGACAAAACCATGGCCGGCCTGCATTGGCTCCTTGAGTCGGGTTTCCACGCCTCCGTCGCCGGGCGGAGCTTCGTCGACGAGGATGAAAGCAACGCGCGCGCAGGCTACCGCCTGGCGATCGGGCGCGAGATCGAGCTGACGGTGTTCCCCGAAATGAGCGCCGCCGCGGAGCCTCCCGAGATCACGACCGAATGCTGGGGACT
>JAYTSX010000340.1:0-3312 GCA_043745445.1 Elusimicrobiota bacterium | reverse complement strand
GTCCAGCTTGGGCATCGTCGAGCCGGGACTCGTCGCCTGGGGGTCTTTGAAGTGCCGGGACAGCCACTCGACGCTGCGCTCCGCCGCCGCGGAATCCAGCTCCGGACCGATCCGTCCTCCGGCGCCGTCGAGGGAATGGCAGTAGGCGCACTTGAACTCGCGGTAGAGCCTGCGCCCCTCGACGACCTCCGGGGCCTTCTCGACGGCGGGGTTGAGCAACGGGCTCCTGAGGCCCGCCCAGGTCAAGGCCGCGAATCCGGCGGCGGCGGCCAGCCCCAGGAGAGTCCAGCCCGGGCGCCTGCGCATGCCGCGCTCCGGTCCGCGGTCGATGAACGGGATCAAGGCCAGGAAGAGCAGGCCCGCCGCCGGAAGGAGCACGGCGGCGACGGACTCGAGGCTGCCCGGAAAGAGCTTGAGAGCCTGGAACAAGAACAGGAAATACCACTCCGGGCGTGGATTGTAGGTCGCGTCCGTCGGATCGGCGGGGGGCTCGAGGCCCGCGCCATAGCGCCAAGCCAGGCTGGCGAGCGCCGTGAAGAGGAGCGCTGCGACCACGGCGTCCTTCGCGACGGCGTCCGGGAAAAAAGGGCGGCCGGACTCCTTGAGCCGTTCGTACCGCTCTTTGTAGCGCTTGTGCCAGCCGCTCATCGCGCGTCCTCCCCGTCATCCGCGTCGTCCGCTCCCGGCGGCGCGCTGATGCCGTGCCAGACCACGAGGAATAGATGCGCGCCGATCAATAGCGCAGCCAAAGCGGGGAGCACGATGACGTGGAAGGCGTAAAAGCGCGTCAGCGTCGCCGCCCCGAGGTCTCTCCCTCCGCGCATCAAGGTGGCCATGGCTGGACCTACCGCGGGCGTCTGCCCGGCGATGTTCGTCCCCACCGCCGTCGCCCAGTACGCCTTCTGGTCCCAGGGCAGGAGATAGCCGGTGAAGCCGAAGGCCATGACGAGGACGAGCAATGCCACGCCGGAGAGCCACGTCGCCTCGCGCGGGTACTTGTAAGCCCCCATGAAGTAGACGCGCGACATGTGGAGGACCGCTAAGACCACCGCGAAAGAGGCGCCCCAACGATGCAGCCCCCGCAGCCAGCCGCCCAGCAGGACCTCGTTCTGGATGAAATGAACGGAGTGGTAGGCGTGCTCCGGAGTGGGCGCGTAGTTCATGGCGAGAAGGGCGCCGGTCACGGCCTGGACGAAGAGCAGGAACAAAGTCGCGCTGCCCAAGGTGTAGAGCCACGCGACTCCTCCGCGGACCTTGGGCACGCGGCGCTCGAACAGGGCGCTCCACACCCGGGAAAGTCCGGCGCGCTCGTCCAGCCAGTCGCGCAAGCTCATGCCGCCCCCCGTCGAGGCTCCGGCTGGATCAGCAGCCTCCCCTTCTCGACCTTCGCCGCGTAGCGGTCGAGCGGCCTCGGCGCCGGTCCCGACAGGACCTTCCCTTCGGCGTCGAAGAACGCGGCGTGGCACGGGCAGGCGAACTTGCCCTGCGCCTCATCCCAACGGTAGGGGCAGCCAAGATGGGTGCAGCGCGGGTCGAAGGCCGTGAACCGCCGGCCGTCCGGGGTCGAGACCCAGGCCGTGGAGCGCTTTTCGGTCGTGGCCCAGGCGTCTCGTCGGCGCACGACGAACTCCACCTTCACGGGAACTCCCGGAGGGACCGCCGATGGAGGCCCCAAGTCCACCCAGGATTCTTCCCCCCGTTTAAAGAGCGGCGAGAGGAAATAGGAGAGGCCTCCTCCTCCGAGCACGACCGCCACGAGACCGGCGGAGCCCGCGATGACGCGGGTCAGGAACCCGCGGCGGTCCATCTCGTCGCCGCAACAGCCGCCGCTCACCGGCCCTCCGTCGCCGGCTTCTTCTTGGCGGAGTCCGCGGCGGCTTTCATGAGCGCGCGCAGATAGCCGAGGACCTCCTTCAACTGCCCGGCCGAGAGTTTGGACTTGTAGGCCGGCATCTTCCCGCGGCCGTCCATGACGGTCTTCGCCAGTTCCTCGGCCGTCTTGGCCGAGACCTTCTCGTCGACGAGGTTCATCGCCTCGGGCTTCACCTTGAGCATCTTGGCCATCGCCGCGCTGCCCCTGCCGTCGGCGCCGTGGCAGGACGCGCAGCTCTTCTTGAACTGCTTGGCCCCGTCCACGCCGGCGCCGGCATCCGCGGCCGGCACCGCGGCCAGGATCGGGCTCGCCGCCGCGATCAGCACTATCGAGAGCAGTATCTTCATTATCAGTCCTCCTTGAATTCAGACGGCATCGACCTCGGGCGCCGTCTTTAGAACGCCATCAGCCACTCCGCGAGCAGGATGTTGTCCGTCCGGTCCTTGCCGACGGCGGACTGGGTCCTCTGGACGCGGTAGTCGGCCGAGAACTTCACGTTCTCGAACGGCAGCGCGCCTGTCAGCGTCACGGCGCTCTGACGGTTGCCCGCGCTCCTGGTTGACGGTCGATAAGTGTCGTAGCGAAGCCCGCCCATGAAGTGGTCGTGCAGCTTCGACTGAAGCTCGGCGAACCAGCCGGCGCTGTTGAACCGGTCGCTGTTGTCGTAAGCCGCCGCCGGCGTGGACGGGAAGTGATCCTTTCCGACGGCGACGCCGCCGAGGACGTTGAGCTTCTCGCCCAGCGCCTCATAGTTCGCGAAAAGCGCCAATCTCTGGTAGTTGTTGACCCAAGCCGCGGGATTAGTTCCACTCAGTTTGGTGATGTCGGTCGTCGTATCCCGCGGGAAGCTCGTTTTGCCGTTGATGTAGAGGGCACTGACGGCCGCATTCTCCCCCAACATCTGATTGAGAAAGATGCGCAAGTCCCGAAGGTTGTTGTCGTCGCCGGCATTCGCTGCGGCCTTCAAGGAGTTGTAGCCGTTGAGCACGGCGACGCTCAGGGTCGTGTCTTTATATCCCGCCCCGAACTCCGCGCCCAGTTGATTCTGCTCCTGCAGGGTCACGAGCGCGTCGAAGGTTCCGTTCTTCGCGCTGTTCGATAGGGAAAGCGGCGCGAAGTTTCCGAGAGGCTGGTCGGAGGCGCCATAGCCCTCGTAGGGGTGCATGACTCCCACTCGGGACCAGAGCACCCAATCCTTCACCGCCACCGTAGCCCGGGCGTAGGCGGACTCGATCTCGGCCGAGTTCCCGGGCGCGAAGCTCAGTTCAGTCCGTGCCCCCCACCATTTGCCGAAGGCCCCGGAGAGAGGTTGAAAGCTCACGGAAGGCGTCACGAATTGATTGCTTGGAGACACTTTCTCGTTCGTCGCCGTGGCATCGGTCGCGGCGCCGGTCACGTTGAGCTGCGCCTTAAGGATCACGCCGTACAGGTCCTTGAGG
>JAYTSX010000339.1:0-3324 GCA_043745445.1 Elusimicrobiota bacterium | reverse complement strand
TCTCCGGCTACGGGCTGCACCATGTCCTCGCAATCCAGCGCCTGCTCCCCGGGTACTTCAAGAACTTCATCTTTGTCACGGTCGGCGTGCTCGACTCCGGCAACTTCAAGGGTGGAGAGGCCGTCGAGGACCTGGAGAAAGCCAAGCGCGCGCACCTGGCCAAGTATGTGGCCTGGTGCCGCCAGCACGGCCTGGAGGCCGATTCTCGTCTGGCCATCGGCACGGAGGCGATCGAGACTTTGGAGAAATCCATCGTGGACCTTTCCCGCGAGTACCCGCGCATGATCGTGTTCACCGGCAAGCTCATCTTCAAGGAGCAGCGCTGGTATCAATCGATCCTGCACAACGAGACGGCCTCCGCCATCCAGCGCCGTCTTCAGTTCAACGGAGTGCAGGTCGTCGTGCTGCCGGTCCGGGTGTACTAACGCCGCGTTAAGGGGTCCGCTATGGTTCGTTGACCGCCGGACGATTATAAGTGGAAGGATGAAAGTCCCGCTCGCCGTTTTACGACTGTTGCGACTGTGATACCATAGAGTATGCGCGAATACGGCTTGTCGGCGGCGGTGATCGCGGCCTGCACGGGGCTCTGCTTCGCCCTTTACGGGGCGCTGACCGTGACCGACCTGGTCATGGTCTACCTCGTCGGTATCCACTTCGTCGCCCTGCGCGGGCGCCGCGGCCCCGCCCTGTTCGCCTCGGTGCTCGGCGTGCTGTGCTTCGATTTTTTCTTCGTGCCGCCGCGTTTCAACTTCCATGCCGAGCACCCGCAGTATATCGTCACCTTCTTCGTGATGTTCGGCGTGGCCGTTTTGATCAGCCAGCTCGCGGTGAGCGTCCGGGTCCAGGCCGAGGCGGCCAAGCGCGCCGAGGTCGTGGCCGAGACCGAACGCCTGCGCAGCTCGCTGTTGAGCGCAGTCTCGCACGAGTTGCGCACCCCGCTGGCGGCCATCATCGGCTCGGCGACCGTGCTCATTCAGAAGCCGGCCGCGGGAGCGGGCCTGCTCGAAAACATCCGCGACGAGGCGGAGCGCATGACCCGGCTCGTGCACAATCTCATCGAGACCACGCGCCTGGAGTCCGGGGCGGCCCTCAAGAAGGAGCCCTACCCGGTCGAAGATGTGATCGGCACCGCGCTCGGGCGCGTCGAGAAGCTCCTCGCGGGCCGCAGGATCGAGACCGACCTCCCGGAGAACCTGCCGCTCGTGCCCCTCGACCCCGTACTGATGGAGCTCGTGTTCGTGAACCTCGTCGAGAACGCCGTGCGCCACGCGCCCGACGCCGCCGTTGAGATCGCCGCGCGCGACCGTATGGACTTCCTCGAGATCACGGTCGCCGACCGCGGCCCGGGCCTGAAGCCCGAGGACCTCGACCGCGTCTTCGAGAAGTTCTATCGCGCGAGCGCCGCGCCTGGCGGCGCGGGCCTGGGCCTCGCGATCTGCAAGGCGGTCGTGTCGGCGCACGGCGGGAGCATCCGCGCCGAGAACCGCCCCGGCGGCGGTCTCATGTTCCTCCTGTCTCTGCCCAAGACGGAGACGCGATGAGCGTGAAGGCGACGGTCCTCGTCGTGGACGATGAGCGCGCGATCCAGCGTTTCCTGCGGCCGTCGCTCGAGGAAAACGGCTTCGCCGTGCTCGAGGCGTCCACCGGAAAATCGGCGCTCGACCTCGCGGTCGCGCGTAAGCCGGATGTCGTCTTGCTCGACCTGACCTTGCCCGACATGGACGGCCTCGATGTCCTCAAGCGCCTGCGCGAGTGGAGCTCGGCGCCGGTGATCGTGGTCTCCGCGCGCGGCGAGGAGTCGGACAAGATCGCGGGCCTCGACCGGGGCGCCGACGATTATCTGATCAAGCCGTTCGGCGTCGAGGAGCTTCTCGCCCGCATCCGCGTGGCCCTGCGCCACGCCGAGCGCGCGGCGCGGGACCCCGAGCCGGTGTACGAGCACGGCGACCTCAAGATCGACCTGACCTTGCGCCGCGTCTGGCTCGCGAAGAAAGAGGTGCGGCTCTCGCCGCTGCAGTACACCTTGCTCGCCGCGCTGGTGCGCCAGGCGGGACGCGTGGTGAGCCAGAAGCAGCTGATGAAGCAGCTGTGGCCCGAGGGAGGGAGCACGCCCGAGTCCCTACGCATTTTGGTCCACCAGACCCGTCACCGCGTCGAGAAGGAGCCGGTTCGGCCGAGGCACCTCAAGACCGAGCCCGCGGTCGGCTACCGCCTTGAGGCGCCCGAGGACTAGCGCAGGGATTCCCGAGCTGTATGGAGAAAGAGCCCGAAGTCCCGGCCGAGGCGCTCAAGCGCTTCGTGGCCCGGCGCCGGAACGGGCGCGTCTTCGTGAATCTGGTCGCGTGAGACTGTGTAAGCGCCGCTAGGCGGTCAGCCGAGGGTGGGGGAGGCTTTCGGAACCCACATGCCGCCGATGAGGCCGGTCATGATGGTCTTGCCGTCCTTCGGGCCGCCGTCGAACTGGAACTCGACGCAGGCGACCATCTTGCCGTCGCGGAAGTAGCCCTCGGGCTCGAAGCTGGCCAGGCAGGCGACCTTGTCGCCCGCGCGCAAGGTCTCGAAGAACTCGACGCCGTCCACCTGGGTGAAGAAGCCGACGAGCTGGGAGATCTCCTCGGGGGTCATCTTGAGTGTCATGTGGTAGATGCACCACGCGACGCTGCCGATCTGCGCGGCCATCTCGATCATTTTAAAGGGGGGCACCAGCGTATCGTCGGCGCCGTAGCCGGCGCAGTCCTCGGTCTTCCAGGTGTAATTGCCGACGATGTGGTCGGCGTCGATCTCGACGATCTCATCGATAAAGCGCATCGGCCGCTGCTGCGGGACGAGCGCCAGCACCTGCTCGGGCGTCAGCACGCTCACGCGGCCTCCGCCCGGATCTTGAGCTTGCCGCCCAAGGCCATGTCGCTTGGCAGGGGATAGCCCGAGTAGCGGATGTTCTTGTGGCAACCGGCATTGAGATTCGTTGCGGAAAGAATCAGGCGGTCGCCGGCGTGGACCCTGGCGTCCGCGCGCACGAAGGCGTCGCCGTTGGGCGCGCGCGAAAATCGCACGATCGTGATCTCATAGCGGATCAGCACATCTTCCGGGAGAATCTCGCCGAAGACCTCGACGCGCTCGAAGCCCAAAGCGCGGCCGGTCCCGGGGTTTTGTTTCCAGGTGAGAAACAATCCCATCAGCTGCCAAACGGCGTCGATCGAGAGCACCGTCGGCTTGAAGCCGGGCGTCATCGCATAGAACCACTCGAGCGGACCGTTGCCGCGGGACGCGGAGATCGAGCCCTCGCCGGTCGCTTCGTCCAAGACGATCCGGTCGATGGCGCCG
>JAYTSX010000338.1:0-12476 GCA_043745445.1 Elusimicrobiota bacterium | reverse complement strand
ACCACCCGACGGCTTCGCCGGAGGAGGAATCGTCGGATTGCCGGGGCCCTCCACCGCCTCCCAAACCTTGAGCGCATTGTTGAAGACCAAGTGATACTTTATGCCGCCGACTTCGCCCAGCTGCGGCCCGCCGCCCGTGCCGGGCGGGACATTCTCGTTGCGGCCATCGGGTCCGCGCCGGCCCACTTCAGCGTACAGCGCCGGCTTCAGGTCAAGAGGATCCCCGGTGCCGCCGCGGTTATCGATCATAGCCTTGGGGAACAACGCCAAGGCGCCCTTCGAACCACCCTGAGGCAGAACGTAGAACTCCTGCCCGCCGACATTGACGATATTTCTCATCGCCGCCGCTTGATCGGCGCGCATGTTGTGCAGATCATTCAAGGTCGTCGTCAGAGGCACGCCGCCGTCGCCCGGCCGCGCGAAGGTGACCACCATGTCGCCGTTTTTGCCGTTGCTGAACTTAAGCTCATAATCCTTATGCCCCGGTGTCCGGTCGTCCAGCACGAACTTCTTGTCGCCGTCCATCGGGAAGCGCCGGCCGAAAATGTCTTTCGGGCTATCCGTGATATCGTAAATGCCGATCTCGTTGACGACCGATCCGTCCGGCAGGCGCTTCGAGTAGATCTTCATGGAGATCTTGCGCGAGTTCTTGTCGTCGGGGCCGGAGACATCGATGACCTTCGCCCCCTTGACGTAGAGATCCTCAAGCGTGTACTGCTGCGTCGCGCCGTCGAACTGCGATCCGGCGGGACGGGTCGTGTCCGGCGGCTTCACCGCGGTATTATTATTCTCCTCAATGCTCCCGTCGGTGGACACCTTCGTCGCCGGATGGTCGAAGATGTACTTCGCCTCTTTCGACGCGATCTTCAGGAATTCAATCGTGTCAGGGCCATCGTTATTGCTGTGTTTGATCTGAGCGGCGGCCGCATCGGTATAGCGGTCGAGCTTAATACGCAGACGGCCTTCCGCCTCTCTCTGGGGCAGAACGGTCTTGGCGAGAAGCTTATCGTCCGATACCCATTTCGGCGCGGTAGCGCCCGTGCCCACCACGAAATAGAGCATCGCCAAGTCTCCGGGCTTCTCCTTCTTCGCCCAGTCCAAGACCACGGCGGCTAGCACCTTCTTATCCACATCGGAGGCGACGAAACTCTTTTGGCCGTCGGGATTAAGGAGGAAGTCCGCCACCCGCTGCCCCGCATCGGCGACCGCCGTAGGGAAGCCTGACTTATTGTTCAGAACCTCGGTCAGGCGCGTGATCGAGTCCTTGTCCTCGGGCTTAATGGGGACGGGGACGCCTATGATCTGGGTAGTAAGGACGGCTGCAACAGGCTTCTTGCCGTCACCGGCGAGCGTCCGGAGGGGCAAGGCCCCGACGGACGCGATCACCAAGACGGCCATGATGGGATTCAGGGGTTTCATGGCTTCTCCGCTCCTACGACTCTAAGGCTGTTCCTATTGTAGCTCCATGCACATTTCCGCGCCTGGGTCTAAAGACCTACTTCGGTGCTTCCACTTTTTTGAGCGTATTGACGGCGATGCTGTCGACCAGCGTCGCCGTGCCATTGATCAAGTCCGCCTGTTTTGTCTGAAGATTTTCAATTGCGGTGGCCACCTCCGCTTTCTTCTCCTTGAATGCCTTTTCTTTCTCGGCGTAATCCTTCGCCGATTTTTCCGGCAAGGGCAGCGTCTTGTCGGTATCCTGAATGGCTTTCAGGGCCTTGTCCTGCTCCGGCCGGATGCCCGAATTATTTACGATGTCCTTAACTCCAGACACCGCCGGCGGCTCCGCGTCAAATTTCTTAGTTCCCTTATTCAACGCGATGGTATCCGTCAACGAGCCCTTGCCGTTCTCGTCCGATATTTCCGTTTTTGCTTTTTCGATGATTGTCTCGAGGCTCTTGACAGATTCACGCAGTGACGCCGCTTCTGCCAGGACGGCCTCCCGGGCCGTCTTAACATTCGTCGCCAGCTTCATCGCCGAGCCCTGAACGGTTGCGTTGTTATTCTCCTTCGGAGTTGGCAAAGCAAATTCCTTCTTCGCGAGACCCTCCGCTATGCCGATGATTTTTTTTGCATTGGTGAGTTCTGTTTTGACGACAGAGTCAAATACAGCGCCAAGTTCTTTAACCTTCTCGTCGTTATCTCCGGGAACGAGCGCCGCCATCTGCTGGAGCGTTCCCGTGGCCTCGGATTTCGAATCCTTCGGATCCTTGGCCTTTGAGAGTTTTGCCTGCGCCTGTTTAATAAGGTCAGCAGCGTTCGCACCGCCGGCATCAGCGGGGGCAGTTCCTCCACAATCCGGAGCACCACCCTCGAGCGCAATCCTAGCGGAATCTGCGTTTATGGCGATAGGAGTCACCGTATCTGAGAAATATGTATCAATGTCGACCTTCGCACCACCGTGCTTCTCTTTGATTTTCGCACAGGTATCTTTCAAGCCAGTAATCGCGGCCACTTGGCTGAGACTAGCCCCCGCAGGAGCGGTTCTGGGGGCGACATCGGTTTCCGGGTTTGTGGTCTTGTCGGCAGCCTTTCCGGTGGCGGTGCAGGTGACGGCGGGACTACCTTCGGACGCCTTCCGAGAATACCCGGTAGGTGTTTTCTCGAAGCAACCCGCCGTAATACCGGCAGCCTCACCCGGCTTGCCCGCCCCGCTGCAGCTAGCAGCCTTCAACTGAGATTCGGTCTGAGTCATTCCGTTGGTGCATGTGTACGGGTCGTCGCTCCCCGGGCAACCAAGGCTCAAAAATTTACACGCCAACTTCGTGGTCGCAAGCTCCGCGATTTTGGTCGCCGAGGCTTTCACGATGTCGTTGCGGATGCCGTACATCAGGAGCTCATTGTCCTTAAGCTTTTTCTTTTCGAACTCAAGCTTGAGGTTCTCTTCCTGACGCTGCTTCGCCTCAAGGAAGGCCAAAGACTCGCCGACGCTCTTGCTGCCGCCGGGCCCGGTACCGCTGCCCGCCTTGTCGTTGGCGCCCGCGCCGCCCTGGCCGCCGCCGTTAAAGCCGGAGCCGCCGGTAGGAATCGCCTCGCTGGCCGCCGCGTTCAGCCCGGCCAGAGCGCTGCCCGAGCGTGAGAACTGATCTCCGGCGTTGGCACCCGCCTTCTTCGTGCCGTCAAGACCGCTCGGATTGTTCGACCCGCGCGCGCCCGCCGCGCCGCGGAAATTAGGACCAGAGCGAACGAGGTTCAGACCGCCGCCGCCCGTGCCCGCCGTGCCGCCGGCACCGCCGCCGATGGGACCGAGGCCGCCCGAGCCGCTGGAGCTTCCGCCGCCCGCCGCGCCAAGGCCGCGCAGCTGCGAGCCGCTGAGTCCAACCTTAGGCATAGGAAGAGGCGCCCGCTTCACGGCCGCCGAGGCCGCGCGCGAGGCCGCGCCCGCAAGGGCGTCCTTATAATCCGTCTCGCTACGAGCCGGAGCTGTAGGGGGCGGGGTCGGCGGCGTCGCCGCGCCCGCATTCGGCTGCTGAGCCGCGCCAGGGCCCATCACCAGGGCGCTGGGGTCGCGCACATTCAAAGGAGTAATAATGTCGCCGCCGCCGCCGATAGCTCCGCCTTGGGCAATGCTGTTGTTGCCGTTCTCGTAGGGGCTGCTGCCGCCGCCGAAGAGGCCGCCGCCGCCGCTGCCGCCCGCGCCGGGTCCGCGAAAGCCCGAGCTCATGTCGGACGCGCCGCCCTCGGGCGCCATCATGAAGTGCTCCGCCAACGGGGCCATGAACAAGGTCCCCAGGCCAGCAAGAATGAAGGCCAGATCCTTCTTCTTGAATTGCTTAAGACGATCGAAGAGGGTTAAACCGGCGCCCATGCCCTTGATCTTCACCTGGGGCTTCTGAGCGTCCTTCAGCGTCGGGATCTTCGGTTGCTGCTCCATATCAATTCTCCTGGGGTTCGCTTAGTGAGAGATAAAATCTTCGATGCCTTTCAAATCCGAAATTACGCACTTATCCGAATTGCCGGTGCATTTATCACCGAAGCAGGTCTGGCTGGTCGTGCACAGGGCCTGCGCATAGTTCTTGCAGTTGTTGACCACCTGGCTCTCGCGGCCCGTGCACTTGCCCGTGTACTTAAGCTTGTCTACGATCAGCTGCGACGAGTAAAGGGTTTCGCAGTTATTCCCGCGATAGTCGTTAATCGAGTTCTGCGTGGCCTCACGGACCGACGCCAAATTGCTCTTCGCGCTGGTGCATTCCGGACGCTGGTCCAAGGGAGTCGTGTCCACATCGTCGCTCTGGTCGACGGTCCTGGTCCGCTGGCCG
Organism: Elusimicrobiota bacterium; assembly: GCA_043745445.1. Taxonomy (GTDB): domain Bacteria; phylum Elusimicrobiota; class Elusimicrobia; order UBA1565; family UBA9628; genus GWA2-66-18. The sequence goes on along the minus strand of JAYTSX010000338.1, from coordinate 8,217 downwards.
TCGTTGACCTGGACGACCCGGGTCTTATTGCGCGCCGCCCCGTCGCATTCCGCGGGAGAGCATTCGTTCTTGGCCGTCAGCGGGCAAGCATGAATATGCGCGCAGCGCACAGTCATCGCGGCGCGGCAGGTGGCCTTCATCTGGTTGCCCATGGCCTTGCAGGCATTGGCCTTCGCCTTGTTGCAGCCGCCCTGGCCGCAGCCCATCGAGTTAAACGCCTTGGACTGCGACTCCTGCTGCATGTCGTAAGCGTGCTCTTGGGGGCCGTACTGGTCATCAAGCGCGCGGCACTTCTTCGCGTCGGCATCCATCTGCTCGGCTTGCTTCACATAATCGTCGGCCATCCCCGTGTCGGGCAGGTTCGGGCTGGAGATACCGTCAACCTGCGGAGCCGTCAGAATGTCCGTGCGCTCGCCGCTGATCGTGTTGCCGTCGTACACCGCGCCCGTGTTGGTCGCCGCGAACTCACCGGGGCAGCCGGAGCCCGCGGAGCAGTTGGGCGACACCGAGATCGCCGCCCGGCCGCGTCCGGCGGCGAGCTGAACGAACGCGCGCTGGCCGCTGATGGTGTGTGAGCCGACCATGCCTTTGGCAGAACGCGCGTTGATCTGAGACGCCTTAGAGGCTGAAAGCTGACCCTTTTCCGCGCCCTTGATCTGGAGCTTGCCGTTGCCGACCTTCGGGCTGATTCCATCAAGACCGTTCTTGACCAAATCGCCGAGCTTGCCGCTCGCCGCACCTTTGCCACCGAAGAAGCCGGAGCTCGCGAACGCGCCGCCCGGGGCTTCGCCGCCCGCGCCGCTGCCGCCCGTGCCGCTGCCAAAGCCGCCCGCGAACGCGGTCTTAACCATGCCCTCGCGGGAGCCCGCCACATCGCTTTCCGACAAAGCCACGCCCTCGCCCTCGCCGCGATTCTTGGCGTCGTCAGGATTGAGCACCCCATCCACCGAGCCGGACTTCGCCAGGTTCGCGCCGCTGCCGCCTTTCGCCTCAAGGTCCTTCGAGCTTCCCAGCACAAATCCGAGCGAGCCGGAGCTTCCCGCAGCGAGCCTGCCCGCCTCCGCCGCGTCGCCGCCGCGCATGAACGAGGACCAACCCGCCTTACCGCCGCCGTCCTTGGCCGCGTGGAACGCCGCCAACAGATCGCCGTAGTCCCGCTTGCCGCCGGCCAAGCCCCACTTTGAGGTATCCACGCCCACCTTCCCCGCCAGCCACGCCATCCCCGCCGCCGCCCGGTCGCCGCCGGGCAAACTGAGCAGAAGGTTGGACGGGCTCACGAACAAGAACGAGGCGATCGCCACTAAGAGGAGCAACGCGGCCACCGTTTTGCGCGTCCTGAGGAACAACAGCAGGGCCGCTAAGGCGCTCTTTTTCTTGTTCTTATCGAGGAAGGTTGACATATTTTTCTCGTTCTCTTACGCCACGATAGTGTAATGCGTGCCTTCTACGCTGTCAATGCGACCGGCTCTCATTTACTGAACTTTATTGCGCCCCCTATTGGCCGGTGGGCTTGCCGTTAAGACCTTCGGTCGGGTCGATCTCCTTGATCGTGTCCGCCTTCTTGGCATTCTCGTTATGCAGGCCGAGCGCCTTTTTGTCCTGTGCATTGATCCGCGAATTTTCGGTCACGGAGTCGGGCGGGTTGCAGTTCTTAGGGTCGGTGCCCTGGTAAGCCTTATCAATGCAGTACTTGTTGATCTCGTTCTGCTTGATGTCGCCGGTGCGCGCCGCCAGGGCGTCGCCCATCTGTTCGGCCATGGCTTTCATCTGTTCGGACTGATCCAACATCATTTTTCCCATAGCAACGAGCATGAGACCAATGGCGAGGATTACCGCACCAATGGCAATGCACCACGGGAACCCCATAGTCATGATCTTGATACCGATAGCAGCCAAGATGACGCCCAACGCCATCATCATCATCCCCATCTTCTTCATCTCGCCCGCGGCCTTCGCCAGGTCCCCGATCCCAGCAAGCGCCTGCGCAATATCCGGACCCGCAGCGACACCATTGGGAGTATCGACGTTTGGCGCCGTCATGTCGGGCGCGCCGTTGGGAGAGCTAGGGGAGTCCACGGCGCCCTTTTGAGGGCCCGCGCTGCCTTCAACGTTACCGGAATCGTTCGATCCGTCAAACGCGTTAGCGGCCGCCGCGCGCGATCCTTCCGCGCCGGAAGTGCCGGCGCCGAGCATCGACATGCCCTTCGCCACGCGCAACTGACCGAAGGCCTTGCTCGACTTACCGCCCCGACCACTTGACCCTGAAGCCAAGCGCCCCGTCTGGGCCTTACGCGTGCCCGCGGAGAGCGTCCCCTTCTGGGCACCCTTGATGCTCATCTTCGCCAAACCGTCGTTAAGCTTCGGCGCGCCGCTGTTGCCGGAGAAAATATTTTTACCGCCAAAGCCGCCGCCGAGGCTCGATGACAGCTTGGTTCCGCTCAAATTGTGATCAAGGCCGGCTCGATTCATTTGGGCCTTACCGACCTCGCCCGCTCCCGCGCCTGCGCCCTGAGTCGGAGGAACCGCGTCGCCCGCCGTCTTTTCCTCGGGAGCCTTTTCCGGCTCCTTCTTCGCTTCGGCCTTCTTGAGCGGATCAAACATGATCTCGCCGTTGCTGGCGACATAGCCGGTGCGGTCTGAGCCATTAGTGCGGACCTTCATTGAGGAAGAGATGGCGCCCAAGTCGCCGGTGTCCCCGGTCGCGGCAGTGCCGCCGTGGAACATGGCATAGCCGAACAACCCCGCTCCCGCCAAGAACGCCGCCACGCCCGCCGCCAAAATCGCCTTGCCGAGAACCGTGGCCGTCAGGGTCGCGATCGTCGAGGATAGCCAGCCCGCTCCGGCCGCTTGGGCCGCAGCTCCGCCCGCCGAACCCGCAGCACTCGCCGCCGCGCGCGCAACCGTGCCTCCGGTGGCTCCGGAGAATGAACCGCCGCCCGGCTTGGCGCCGCTCCAACCCGCGCCCGCCTTCTTGCGCTCTTTCTCCTTCTTCTTGAGGTCCGGGATATCCGCCGCCGGCGCCCCTTGAGCCTGGTTGACGTCCTCGTTATTGGCCATGACTTTAATCTCCCAGAATTATTGCTGCGCGGCTTCCGGCGCCTTGCCCTTGTGATTGCCCTTATCCATCATCTTCCCGACCATCGAGAGCGCCGCCCCGCCGAAGCCGATGACCATACCCACGCCCGGGGACAGCGTATCCACAGCCCAAAGTGCCATTGCAGTAGTGGTTCCTCCAAGCAAAGTCGCTATGCCACCCGTGACATAGTCGCCCATAGCGATCATCGCGACGCCTAAAAGGGTGATGATAATTCCCAATGCCAAAATAACACTTTCGACAACCTTGGCCCACGCATACCCGAAGACCGTCTTCTCGGCGCCAGAAGCGAGGAGCGAAAGGATACCGATTACCATAAGGAGGCCCATTACGACATTGGCCATCATGGTCAGCATCGGCTTCGCGTCCTTAGCCACACCTGTATCAAGGGGGGCACAGCCGCCGCTTGAGGTTTGGTACATGTCCGCGCCACAGTCGGTCGGAGTGTTCCTGCCACCACCGCCGCCGCCGCCCACCGGCCCGCCGGCGTTGTCGGCCTCACCCTGCGGCTTAGATCCCTTGCTGATGCCGGGGCCGGCGATGATGTTGCCCGAACCCGGATTATTGTCGAAAGCCGACGCCGCATCGGACGAAGCGGTCTCACCCTTGCCCGCCGCCGCGCCACGCCGAGAATAAGCGTTCGAATTGGCCAGCTGCTTGCGCGCGAACCCCTTCGTGCGGCTCGCGGCCAAACGGCTGGCCGACGCCTTAGTCGTCGACGCATTCGAGGAGCCCCTCATCGCTTGCATCTGGCCGGCGGTGCCCTTGCCGAGAGCCCCCGCCCCACCGAACTGCCGGTTCACGCCGCCCGACATACCAGAGCCGCCCGCCAGAGACGCACTACCGCCCATGCTCGAGCTGAGTGAGCCGAACTTCTTGCCAAAGCCTGCGCCTTTGCCGCCATTACCGCCGTCGGCCTTGGCCGACGCCAGCATCGCCGCCGGATCAACGGGAGCGCCCGCCACATTGTCTTTCTCGGCCTTCTTCGCCGCCGCTTCATCGGCGACGCGCTGTGCCTCCGCCGCCGCGGCCGCGTCGGCCTCCTTCTTGGCGCGCTCTTCGGGCGTCAGGCCGTCCTTGCTGCCCGTGAGGTAGCCGAGCGAATTCGGAATAGTGTTGGTGTTGCCCGGCAGATTGGAAACATCGCCTTCGATTTTGACGGCCTCCCGGGTGGCCATGGAGAAAGTCTTCGGCTTCGCGATCTCACTGCCTCCGGTGTTGCCCAGCATTCGACCGAGACCAGCCGCGCCCAGGCCCGCGAACGACACGAGAGCGATGAGCGCCATCTTCGACAGGCCGGCACCGATCGCCGCGCCGCCCGCTCCAGAGCCGCCGGCAGCACCGCTCCACACGCCGCGCGCGCCGCCGCCACGGAGGAAAGAGAAGCCCGCACCCTTGCGCTTGCGGTCGTTGCCGACGCGCGCAACCTTGAAGGTGGGGACTTCTGAGTCCGCTGTCTCTTTCTTCGTATCCATGACTTAGCTCCAGCCTGATAAAACTCTAAATCGCCCAAATAAACCGTATTTCTACGCCTGAGGCAGTGTAGCCCTGACGCGAATTTTTGTCAAGGAAATGGCCCTCTATTACTGTATTTTTACTTTGAACCAAAAAACGCTTTAAACGCGGAATTACTGCTGCGCCGCTTCCGGCGCCTTCTTATGGTTGCCCGAATCCATCATCTTCGAAACCATCATGAGCGCAGGCGTGCCAAATCTGATGATCAAACCCTGACCGACCGTCATCACCGGGGCCGATCCCCAAGCGAGATAACCGATCACGCCGCCGACCAAGGTCGCGATACCGCCCGTGACATAGTCACCCATGGCCATCATCGCGAGGCCCAAGAGAGAGATGACGGCACCGATGGCCACGAGCACGGGCGCCATCCAGTAACCCCACGGTCCTGAGGCCGCCGCTATAGCGGCAACCATGCCGACGACCACAAGTAGTGCCATGACCGCGTTCGACATCATGGTCAGCATCGGCTTCGCGTCCGTGCCCGCGTTCGACGCAATGTCCTGGCAAGAGCCGCTTGAGTTAATCGCTTGACCCGCGCCGCAGTCGCCCTGCTGGGCGCCGTCCGAGCCGTTGCCGCCGCCGCCGTTAGACGGAGTGGCCGTATCCCCCAAACCCTGCGGCTTAGCCCCAGCGCTGATACCGGGTCCGCTAATGATGGTACCGGCGCCGGGATTGTTGTCGAAAGCCGACGAGGCGTCGGACGAGGCGGTCTCACCCTTACCCGCCGCCATGCCGCGTCGTGAATAGGCATTCGCGTTGGCCAACTGCTTGCGCGCGAACCCCTTCGTCGTGCTTGAGGCAAGCCGCGGGGACGACGCCTTGGACATGGAGACATTCGCGGCGCCCTTCGATGCCGACAGCTGACCACCGGGGGCCTTTTTCAAAGACCCCGAGTCGCCGAACTGCCGGTTCATGCCGCCCGAGAGGCCCGAGCCTCCGTTCAAAGAGGCGCCGCCGCCCAAGCTCGTGCTGAGCGGGCCGAACTTTTTGCCGAACACGGTCGCCTTGGCGTCCTTAGCGTCCTTGCCGCCGTCAGCCTTCGCCGAGGCGAGAAGAGCCTTAGGATCCACAGCGGGAGCGGCCGCCGTCTTTTCCGCCTCGGCCTTTTTTGCCGCCGCTTCATCGGCGACGCGCTGAGCCTCCGCCGCCGCGGCCGCATCGGCATTCTTCTTGGCGCGCTCTTCCGGCGTCAGGCCGTCCTTGCTACCCGTGAGGTAGCCGAGCGAGTTAGGAATGGTGTTGGAGTTGCCCGGCAGATTGGTGACATCGCCTTCAATTTTAATGGGGGCCGACTTGTGGGCCGTCGCAAACAACTTCGGCTTCGCGACCTCATTGACGCTGGCATTGCCCATCATGCGACCAAGTCCGACGGCACCGATCCCGCCCGCCGAAACGAGGCAGATCAGCATCATCTTCGTAAAATTCAGCCCTGCGCCGACCGCAGCGCCGCCCATCCCGGATCCGCCGGTGGCGCCGGTCCACACGGCGCGTGCGCCTCCGCTGCGAAGGAATGAAAAAATGCCGCCCTTGCGCTTACGCTCCTTGCCCACTTGAGCTACTTTAAAATCGGGGAGCGTAACGGCCGCCTTCTCTTTCTTCATATCCATAACTGATCTCCGGTTACCTAAGGCAGTGTAGCCCTGAGACAAATTTTCGTCAAGAATATGGACCGCCTTTACCGTTTTTTTACTTTTAGCGGTAAGCCGGAACGCGCATCCCCATGAAGAGCCAATGGAGGCTCGGGGCCGATTCGCTCACGGGAACGATGGCAAGTTCTTCATAAAAATACATCTTAAAGTCGCACTCTCTAACTTTATCCGTGGATGGGTCGTCCGGGCCGGCGGGGTTGCGGTCACTGCTCCGCACCCGAAAGCGCGCATTGGATTGAATACGCTCCAACACCGCTCGGGCGACTTTACCGTCCGGAGAAGGCAGCTTCCGGCTCATGTCGGCCGTATCGAAGACCTCGGCCATGACCTCGGACTCCTGCAGACGAAAGCTCTCGGGCATCTCGTTGGAGTAGTCGATTTTCTGCAGGGGGCCGCCTCCCGCCCCCGCGTTCCAGCAAGAATCCGTCGATTTTTTTCGAAGCAGGCGGAACTGCTCCGAGAATAGAGCGGACACCCTTTGCAAGGCGCCGGCACCCGCGTACGGAAGCCGTATTCGATACAGCTCTCGGATAATACGCCCCGTCTTTTGGCGGGTTTCGTTCAGCGGTTCGCCCGAAACCAAGCCCGCGACTAACAGGCCGACGATCTGCTCATACGCGCGCGGCTCTTTTCGTTTAAGTGCCTGATAAAGCGGATACTTCAAGAGGTCCGCTTCCATTTCGTCGCGTTCGGCCGTCGCGGGCGGGCCGGGTTGAGCGAACTCCTCTCCCGCGGTCACGCCGTCGATCACTCCGGCCTCAATGAGTTCCTGCGCGGAGGGATACCACATGTCCTTCGGCTCGACGCGCAGCGCCTTGGCGGCGAATGATTTTTCGATGCCGAGGGAAGTTAGGTGAGATCGCTCCCGGTATAATAAAAATTCGCGCACAGGCTCCAACATACCTGGAGCCATCGGACCGTGGAACCCGATCTTCGCCCCCACGCGCATAGACCGCCGCTCTCCGCCCAGAAAGACTTCCGTGCAAGCGCTGACGCAGGCTCCAGAGACATAGGTCGTCAGCTTTCGCTCCCGCAGTTTCTCCCGAAGCCGCCTGGCGACGCGGACCAGGCCTCCCTTGTAGAGATTCACATGGACGACCCGTATGCTGGGATTGCGGTCCAATGTCTCGAGCACCTTCTTATCGAGGCCGCGCCCGACACCGCCGACGAGTTCCAACTCCTTTCCGCCGGGCAGCACTCGGACCTCATACGCTAGACCGGTCATCAGTTTGGAGAATTGGACACTCTCTTTGATGGCCGGCAACCCAACGGTACCGAAGATGACGACCAGGAGTACGGCCTGAAGCCCCACGGATGCCTGAGCGGCGCGCGCCCAGAACGACGGGGAATGCTCCATGCGTCTTTCCGCCGAACGCCAAACGCCCACCATAAACCAAACGCCGCTGAATGTGACCAGGGCCCATGCAAGCGAGTAGTACCAGATGTAGAAAGTATCGATCTCCAATCCAAGGAGAACAACGATAAGCACTTGGGCAAAAAGCAGATGCACGAGATTGAGCGCGACAAGATTGGCCCAATAGCTCACGGCCAGGGGCAGTTCGCCCCGCCAGTGACGGACGAGATAGCCGTTTAGCTTGGCCCCCGCTCGGGCAAACGGCGCCTTCCAGTCCAACCTCATGCGAAGGCTACTTGACGCGGAGGATAAGGTCTTCGCCGCCGCCTTGAAGCTGAGGCGTCTGGTCGCGGTTGCCTCGGCGCGCGTCGTCCTGCACGCGCGGCTTTAAATAACCATACAACGACTTGAGCGTCACCTGACCTTGGGCGTCCTTGGCGGCGCCGTTTAAGCCCTGCAACAAATTATAGGTGAAGAGCCCGTAGCCCGCCTCATCGTTGGCGCCCGAGATCTGATCGCCGGCCGAGGCCGAGATCACTGAGACCTTCCCCTCAGATTGCACCGCCATGTCCACCTTGCCGACCAGCGGCCGCGTTCCCTTG
>JAYTSX010000337.1:0-3335 GCA_043745445.1 Elusimicrobiota bacterium | reverse complement strand
GCGCACGAGCTCCACGGCGATCACCAAGGTTTACGTTTTGAATTACGCGAAAGCCTCCGAGGTGAAGACGACGATCGACTCCGTCCGCGTGGCGGAAGGCCGCAGCGGCAGTTCGACGGCGGACACCAAGACCAACACCTTGATCGTGACCGACTCCATGGAAGGGCAGTTGTCCACGGAGAACCTGATTTCGCAAATGGACCAACGCCCGCGTCAGGTGCTCATCGAGACGAAGATCGTCGAGATCAACGCGAACTCCGGTCTCAACTACGGCGTGCAGTGGGACTATCAAGGCGTCCAGCGGGGTCGAATCGGCGGCCAGCAAGGGACCTCGCTGATCGGCACGACCGCCAATCCGGCGGCGGCCTCAAGCCCCAGCCTCAATCCTCTCGACAGCAACGCGAACACCGTCGTCGGCGCCGGGGCCTCCGGCCGCGGCACAGGCGTGGCGCTTGCCGCCGACCGCGTGTTCGGCGCGCTGACCTTGGGCCGGATCACGAATAACTTCATCCTTAACGCGACCTTGACCGCGGCGGCGTCCGAGGGCAAGGCGAAGATTCTCTCCGAACCGAAGATCGCCACCCTCAACAATCAGGCGGCGAACATCAACGTCACGACTCAGATTCCGTATGTGACCTCGAATGTGGCCTCGACCGGCGTGCAAACTCAGACGGTGTCCTATGTGACCACGGGTATCAAATTGACGGTCACGCCGAGCATCAACGCCGACGGTCGCATCACGCTTCAGGTGAACCCGGACGTGAGCCAGCCTTCCACGACGGCGGCCGGCAGCACTCAGACCGGCGCCCCTGCCGTGGACTCTCGCAACGCGACGACGACGGTCCTGGTACGCGACGGCGAGACGATCGTCATCGGCGGCCTGATCACCGACACGCTGCAGGACACGATCTCAAAAATCCCGCTGCTCGGTGACATTCCGATCCTGGGCTGGCTGTTCAAGAAGAAGACGAAGTCCCGCGTCCGCGCGGAACTTTTGATCTTCGTGACGACGCGAATTCTCCCAGACTAGGCCTCGGTGCTCGCCGGCCTGGTCGGTATCGTCGTCGCCTCGGGGTTGCTGCTGAGAGGGGCGTGGGACCTCTGGGCGCAGTCTTTGGTCCTCCTTTTATCCCTCGCCGTCTTCGCCGGTTGGCTTTGCATACGCGTCGCGGCGGGCTGGCTGCCCCGTCCTGATGCCAAGCTGCTTGTCTGGGCGGTGACTCTTGCCGGCCTCTCCGCGCTGTCCGCGTGGTTCAGTCCGGTTCCGGCTTATTCACGCCCGGCCTGGTCGGCGGCCGCCGCAGGGCTGGCCTTGTTCCCGTTTATCTCCGTGCTCGACGCGGAGGGGAGATCGCGCGTCGAGCGGTTCCTGCGCGCGGCAGCCCGGATTTTGGTTTTGCTCGCCGTCTATCAGCGACTTCAAGGTGAGACGCGTCCCGCCGCGATGTTCCTCAATCAGAATGTATTCGCCGGCGCGATTCTTCTTTTGCTCCCCATCGCGGCGCGGGCGGACGACTGGGCCCTCGGCGGCGGCCTTCTTCTGTGCCTGTGGTGGTCGCGTTCCGTCGGGGCGTGGCTGGGCCTATCCGTCGCTTTGATTTTACACCGTCGCGCGGTGGGCATTATCGCCTTCTGGCTCGGTTCCATCGCGGGCTTTATAGGGCTCGTCGTCGCCTACGCCAAGATTCAATCACCGGAGACCTTGCACCGCGTCGCATGGTGGAAGGCGGCTTGGCACATGGCGGCCGAAGCCCCTTGGCTTGGCCTTGGGCCCGGCTCGTTTGCGTACGCGCTGCCGTCTCATGTGGCGGGCAAGCCTGAGCTGTCCTCTCTCTTCGCGCATCAGCATTTTCTTGAAACAGCGGCGGAGCGTGGCTGGCCATACGCCCTGCTGTGGATCGTCGGTCTTGCGGTTCTGCTCAAGCCGGCTCCCGCTGGGCGCCGCTTCGGGCCCGAGGCGGCGCTGATCCATGGGCTCGTGGACTATGCGCTATCCGTGCCCGGCGTATTTTGGCTGTTTTGCGCGTCGACCGCTTTGGCGGTGCCGGAGTCCGGACGCTCCGTCAATGTTCCGCTGCGCTGGCGGCCGGTGTTGTGCGCGAGTATTCTCGCGGTTGCCGTCGCTTCGGGGGTTTTCGTCTGGCGCGGGTGGTCGGCCGACCGCCTGCGCGCTCAGGCGATCGTGGCCATCCGCGAGGGGCGCGTCGACGAAGCGGCGGGCAAGCTTGGCGCATCCGAGGTCCTGTTCCCGCATCCCGAGGCCGCGCGTCTGCGCGCGGAGCTCATCCTCATGCGTGGCGGGCCGTCATCTGAAGCCGTCGCGCATCTTAAGCGCGCGATCGCGCTCGATCCCTATCGCGGCTCAAACCGGACGATCCTGGATTCGTTGGAAACGCATGAACGCTGAACGCCCGCGCATCGCTTCAGAGGCCTTCGTCGCCGCGGTGCTCGCGGCGTTGGTGTTGGCACTTCTTGGGGGGGCCTGGTTGCGCGGACTCTCGGTATTCTGGAGCGACCTGACTTATCTCCACCACGGCTGGCGCGCCGCTCCGGCCATGCTTGTCGCCACCGGGCGCGCCCCTCTCTGGGAGCCGTCGTTGTACTTCGGCATGCCGATGGCGGGCTCCATGCAGGGCGGGCTTTTTTATCCTGCCACGATTTTCTACTACTTGTTCGGCTTCGCGACCGCGACCGCACTATTTCAGGCCATGCATCTATTTACGGCGGGCTGGCTGTGCGCATTGTGGCTGCGCTCTTGCCGCCTCTCTTGGGGTGCAAGCCTCGGCGGGGCCGTTTTATTCGCGTTCGGGGGTGTGATGATCGCCCGCCTTCCCTTCTTGAATCATCTCGCGACCTTGGCGTGGGCTCCGGCTCTGGCGCTGTTTTTTAAAAATCGCCCAGTGCCGCTGGCGTTGGTGCTGACTTTGATGGTCCTCGCTGGTTATCCGACCTTTATTCCCGGGTGCGCCCTCGTCGCGTGGATCGCGGCCTACGCGACGCGCACCAAGCGCTGGACTTGGGGGGGGGCCGCTCTCGATTGGACCAAGGCGGGCCTTCTGTCCGGCCTCTTGGCCGCGGCCCAGCTTCTTTCGGGGCTCGAGCTCGCGGCGCATTCCCGGCGCTCGGCCGGGGTCGGGCTCGAGGAGGCACTGACATGGGGTTTTGCGCCTCACGATCTGCTCCAGTGGATCGGACCGATGGCGCTCGGCGTGAAAAACTTTCACCCTGCCGTTGATTGGACCTTGTGCGTTTACCTGGGGATCTTCGGCGCGGCGGCCGCGGCGTACGGAGCCTTCGTCGTTCCGCGCCGCCGGGCACTGATTCTCATCGGCGCG
>JAYTSX010000336.1:0-12546 GCA_043745445.1 Elusimicrobiota bacterium | reverse complement strand
GCTCCAAAAGACGGGCGAGCTTGATGCCGACCTGGACGCTGGTGCGGCTCGATGTTCCGGCCCGGAACTTCATTTCCGACGGCCGTCTCGCAGCATCGCTCCATAAGCGGCGATGCGCTCGGCGACCGAGCGCGCCTGCTCTTCCATCAGCTGTACGAGCTTAAGCTCCCTGTCGGTAGCCTCGCCGCGTAGCTGCGCCGCCGCCGTCTTTAGGTTGGGACACTTGGCGTTGATGTCGTGACGCAGATCGGCCAACTCGGCAGATGGATCAGTCGCCATTGCTCTTGCTCCGATGCTTTCCGGTCCTCTTAAGTGACTTGTAGAGCAAGCCGGTGTCTATCTTCAAGTCGGCCATGACCTTCGTCTTGCGGCCCTCGTTGTCCGTCAGGCTGCGCTGGATGGCTCCATCCTCGAAGCGATTGACCGCGGCGTAGAGGCCGTTTTCGAGGATGTAGTGATACTGCTGCTCCGTCAGGAACTCATCCGAGGACTGCCCCGCCCGGGTCGTCGCCAAAAGCTGGCGCGCGGCATCCGCGGTGACACGCCCGGACTCGCCGCCAGCCGCCAAATCCACGAACTTCTTAAGTTCCCGGACGTTGCCCTGCCAGTCGTGGCGCAGAAGCAACTGCTTTGCGTCCGCCGTAAAGGACAGGCGCAGTCCGCCTCGGTTGAAGAAGGAGATCAGCGGGAGGATATCGTCCTTTCGCCGGGCCAAGGGCTTCAGCTCAATGGTCACGCCTTGAACGCGCTGGAGGAAGTCGAAGCGCAGGCGTCCCTTTTTGACGAGGTTCTGAAGGTTCTCCAATGTCGCGCTGACGATGCGGAAGCGGGACTTCACGGCGCTGTCCGAGCCGAGAGGATGGAAGGCCTTCTCCTCGATGGCCTTGAGGAGCTTATTCTGCATCTTGAGGCTCATCGAGCCGATCTCATCGAGGAATAAGGTCCCCCCGTCCGCCAGGAGGAGCTTGCCCTTGCGTCCGTCCCCGGCGCCCGTGAACGCCCCCTTGCGGTAGCCGAACAACTCGGCCTCCAGGAGATCCTCCGTGTAGTCCGCGCAGTTGATCGCGACGAACTGCCCCCTCCGCCCGGAGCGGCCGTGGATGACTTCCGCCAGGCTCGTCTTTCCGGTGCCGGAGGGCCCCAGGATGATCACCGGCAACTCCGAAGCCGCGTACTTTAGCGTCTCCGTGACGCTGGCGCGCGTAGTCGCGTCCTCAGTAATGAACAGGTCCTTGAACAAGCGATCCTCACCGTCCTCCGGGTGCTTACGGAGGAAGCGCGCGACGACAGCGCTTACATTTTCCTCCTCGTTGCCCTTGGCGTAAAAGTCGTCGCAGCCGAGATCATAGGCGCGCTCGACCACCGACTCCGAATCATGGCCCGACATCACCACGCAGTAGGCCCCCGATTTAGCCGCCAAAGGAACCAGCTCTAACCCGGACTTCTCGTCCTTGGCCCCGAGCTTAAGGTCAATGAAGCAGATGTCGTGGCGGCGAGCGCTGATCTTCTTGCGGCCGGACGCCAGGTCCGCGGCGAAGTCCACGTCATGCTCTTGGAGCTCCCCCTTCACGAGCTCGCGCGCGAGAGGATCGTCCTCGACGACCAAGACCTTTAGCTTTCTCATCAGATTGTAATTCTACAGGAAATTCGTGCTGTTTGGCGGCTGAGGACGGCACCCGAGACATTCTTCGAGGGCGCCGCCCCGGGCTGTGCAACAGCATAAAAATTGATGACCGAAAGGTGCCACTGGGGGAAACGAAAAATCCATGAGCAATCAAATGACGCTCCATCTTCCGTATCGGCACGCTTTGGACCGCCTCCCCCTGGGAATCCCTGCCCGGCCGGCGGGTCGGGGATTGTCTTTCGGTACTTTCGGAGAGCTGGTTCAAGGAGTGATCGGCGGCGAAACGTTCCTGATCACCATGCCGGTTGATCGGTATTCGCGCGCTGAATTCCAATTGGAAAACGAGTCCAGCTTGAGCTGCCCCTCGGGACACTGGAAGACACGCACGGCCTGCGAGCGTCTCCTGGCATCGCTCGGCCTGCCCCTCCGCGGTCGCATCAGCATCGAGTCCGATCTGCTTCACGAAAAGGGCATGGCTTCCAGTTCCGCAGACATCATCGCGGCCTGCCGCGCGATCGGCGCGTACTATGGCACCGATCTCGAGCCGGCCTTTCTTGCGAAGCTCGCGGCCTCGGTGGAGCCGACGGATGGAGTCATGTATCCCGGGCTCAACGCGTTCAACCAGCACGCAGGCCGGCTCATCGAGCCGTTGGGTGCTGCGTCTTACGAAATTATCGGCGTCATCCTGGACGGCGGAGTCGGCACGGTGGAGTACGACTCCAAGAGCATCCGCTACTCCAGCGACGATAAGGAGCGGTTCGAGCTTGCCTACCGCCGGGCGAAGCGGGGCCTTGCCTGCGGCGACATCGGGCTCATGGGGACCGCGAGCACCATCAGTTCCCGGATCAACCAGTCTCGCCTGGAAAAGCCGCATTTAGAAGCATTGATCAGCCGCTGTGGAAAGTGGGGCGGGGCCGGCGTCGTGATCGCCCATTCCGGAGTGGTCATCGGCGTTATCGCCGATCCCTCAAACCCGGATTACCGGAAGCACCGCCGCGCGCTGATCGCTGATATTGAAGCGCTCTACGGCAAGCCGACGGAAATATTCCATTCGCTGAGCCATCCCGAGGACCGTGAGGTCCTCTCCGGACAGCGTATCGGTCGCGACGGACTCGGCGTCCAACGCCACGCCTCGGTCTTTCAGTCTTGAGCCGACGCCCATATCATCAAGGAGAAGCCATGAATCGTGACCATATGATCGTCGACAACCCGCTGCAGGCGCTCGGTTGCTATCCGCTGTTGCGGGCGTCCAAGGATGGGATCGCGAACCGCGCAGAGGTGCTCATGAAGGTGGAAGGGTGGAATCCCGGCGGGAGCATGAAGGATCGCGTCGCGGATTACATGATCCGGAAAGCGGAAAAAGACAACAAGCTGCAGCCCGGCGGAACGATCATCGAGAGCTCGTCCGGCAGCCTCGCGATCGGCCTCGCGCTCGTCGGCGCCGTCCGTGGATACAAGGTCATTATCGTGACCGATCCGCGCATGCCCAAGATCGTCCAAGCGACGCTCAAGGCGTACGGCGCGCGCATCGAGTTCGTCCAGACTCAGGCCAAGCCCGGCGGCTGGCAGGTCTCCCGCGCGCGACGCCTCAAGGAGATCATCGCGGAGAATCCGGGCGTTTACTACCCCTGCCAACACCACAACCCGCAGCACCCAGAAACCTATGACGGCTCGATGGCCCGGGAGATTCTCGACCAGACCAGCGGCAAGTTCGACGCGTTCGTCTGCGCGGTCGGCAGCGGCGGCTCGATCGCGGGCAACAGCCGAATCTTCAAAAAATATCTCCCCCATCTCAAGGTGGTCGCGGTGGACTCCAGCCAGTCGGTTCTCTTCGGCCGTCCGGACGGACCTCGCCTCCTTTCCGGCCTGGGCTCATCCATCTATCCGAAGAACGTCGATTATTCGCTGATCGACGAGGTCGTCTGGGCCGACGACGAGCCCGCGTTCGCCGGAAGCTGGCATCTCGCCGCGAAGGAAGGAGTTTTCGCGGGCGGTTCTTCCGGGGCCGTCTACTTCGCCGCCCTGAAGGTCGCCATGGAACTCGGCAAAGGAAAGCGAGTCGTCTGCATGCTGCCGGACTCTGGGGCTAAATATTACGACACGGTCTACAGCCAGGACTGGCTCCAGGAAAAGGAGATCGACGTCAGTCGTCCCATAGGCGAGTACATCGAGCGCCTGGTCAAGCGCGAGCTTTCAGGCGAGGCCAAGACGCAGCTATACGCCGTCCAGGCGCAGGGGGTCGAATAAAATGAACACTCGCAAGCCTCACATCCTGATGATCGGCGGCTGGGACGAGGCCCTCGAGAAGGCGGCCCGCGTCGAGACCCGCTTAACCTTATTCCAGAACAAGGACCTGCTCACCATACTCCAGTCGCGGCTCGCCGGCCGTGTCGTTACGACCAACTTCCGCGAGTGCGGGGAGGCCCTCCTTCTAGCGGAGGCTATTCATCGCGCCGATCCATTCGACGGGGTCGTGTCTTTCACGGAATTCGGGCTGGAAACCGCCGCCGCGATCCAAAATGCGCTGGGCATAAAAGGGAATCCCCCGGCTCCGGTCAGGCTCACCCGCGACAAGGTCGCGATGCGAGAACACCTGAACGCCGCTGGGCTCGATCCCCTCGCCTTCAAGCGTTGCGGCAGCTTCGAGGAAGCGAAGATCTTTCTGGCGGACTGCGCCGGACCTATCATCTGCAAGCCCAGCCACGGCTCAGGAAGCGAGGGCGTCTCGATCGTACGCACGGAAGACGATCTCCGAAGCGCCTGGATGCTCGCGTCGAAGGCGCTCGGGCAGGACGAGCCGATCATCTGCGAGGAATATATCGACGGTCCGGAATACAGCGTCGAGTCCCTGAGCCTGGGCGGCGAGCACTCGATCGTCGGCATCACCGAAAAAATGACCACGCTCGACGGGCATTTCATCGAACTCGGCCACAACATCCCCGCGCCTCTGAGCGAAGACATCAAGCGTCGCGTCGAGATGTTTGTCCTTTCCTTCCTCGACGAGATCGGACAGGAGTGCGGGCCGTGCCACACGGAAATCCGGATCGACAAGAACGGCCCCCGAATCATCGAGTCGCAGACGCGCGTCGGCGGGGACCGAATTTGGGAGATGGTCGAACTCGCGCTCGGCGTCGACCTCATCACCGCGACCCTGGAGTATCTGGCGTTCGGCCGCATCCCAGTTCCGGGAATCGCCGGAAAGAAGGCCGCCTCCATTCGCTTCTTCATGAACGAAGGAAACTCGATCTCGCGGATCGGCGCGCTAGAGAAAGCGCGCATGATGCTTGGCGTGGTGCGCGTGACCTTCGATGCAGGCAAGAAGGACTCGACCGGCGGGCGCTCCAACGACAGCCGCCAAGGCTATGTCCTGGCGATGGGCGGGGACGTTTCCGAGTCCGCCTCCCGCGCGGCACTCGCGTACCAGACCGTGAGCTCCTCGTGATAAATAAAGCGCCGACGAGGAAGATCATTCTTGTCGAGGCCTTGACCTCAGGCTCGGGCTTTAATGTCGTGGAGTCCGCCCTCAAAATGAACCTCGGGGTAGTCTTCGTGACAGCGAATCCGCGGAAATACGACGGGCTGATCCCCGCTTCAATTCGTGGAACTCTAGAAATCGTGGTCGCGGACACCGGCAACAAGGTAAAGCTGCTCGCGGCCGTGCGCGCCATCGCGCGCTCGGAGCGGATCGGCGGGATCATCGGCATGACCGACGGGGCGCTCGAGAACGTGGCCTGGGTCGCGCGCGAGACCGGGTTCCCATTCTTGGATTGGAACGCGGCGCGCAGAGCTCGCAACAAGGACCGAACGCGCGCGATCTGCCGGTCGCTGGGGATACCGGCTCCGCGCTTCGCGCGCGCCAGCGATCTCACGGGCGCTCTTAGGTCGGCCCGGAGAATCGGGTTCCCCTGCGTCCTCAAAGCTTCCCGCGGAACCGGAAGCGCGCAAGTCGTCCTGTGCCGCGGCGAACGAGAAGTCGAGGCTCACGCCCGCCGCCTGCTCATGGAAGTGGATCGCCTGGGCGGCGTGCTGCTGGTGGAGGAGTTCGTGAAGGGCCCCCTCTACAGCATGGAGGCTGTGACCTTCGGCGGGAAGACCCGCGTGCTCGGCTTCACCGACCGCGTGATGGGCTCCCACCCCTACTTCGCCGAGATCGCCGATTCATTCCCAGTCCACTTCGCTCCGGAAATGGAAGCCGCCATCTCTGGCGTCTTGACCCGCGCTCTTCGCGGCCTGGGGATCGACTACGGCTTCACTCATACCGAGTTCGTCCTTTCGGGCGGGAAGCCGATTCTCATCGAGGTCAACCCCCGGCTGGCCGGCGGGTTGATCGGCGAGATGATCTCGATCGCCTATGGGTCGAACATCTACGCCGTCGTCGTCGATCTCGCGCTCGGCAAACCTCCGCGCATCCCGCGCCGCCCCAACGCCGCCGCGTCGGAATGCTGGGTCTACGCCTCAAAAGCCGGCGTCGTGGAGAGCGTCGAGGGTGTGGAACTGTCGAACTCATATCCGGGCGTGAGAAAGATCGTGGTAACGTCCCAGCCCGGACAGAAGATCAAGCACGTAGGCGATTATCGGGGGCAGATCGCCGCCGTCCTCGCGGGCGCGAGCACGGCCGATCTCGCCGCCAGCTACGCGCGCGCGGCGGCGGCGGCGATCACCGCTTCGGTGAGACCCTGACCATGCTGAGCGGCTTCAGGAAGCTCAAGAGCGGTGCCGGCACGCTGTTGACCGGCATCCTGATCATGAGCCTTGGCAGCTATTTAGTGATCCCTATCCTGGCAGTCTACTTGAAGCAGTCCCTGGGTTTCACTGCCTCGGAAGTGGCCCTGACTTTGACGGTCAAGCTTTGGGCTCAGGAAGGACTGGCCCTGCTGGGCGGCGTCTGCACGGACCGCTGGGGCGTTCGGCGCACCATGGTGGTCGGACTGTGCCTGCGCGCCGCGGCCTTCATAGGGTTGGCCGTATGCTCGGCGAAGGCTCCAGTGGTGCTTAGCTGCGCGCTGATCGGCGCGGGCGCGGCTCTCTATATCCCCGGCGGAAAGGTGGCGCTCATGCAGCTTTCCGCCCCCGAAGACTGGAGCTTCATGTTCTCCGTTCGCAACATGGCCGGAAATGTCGGCGCCGCCTGCGGCCCGATCTTGGGACTGTTCTTTGCGGCGACCATGCCCCGGGTCCTGTTCGTTGCCGCTTCCTGTGCGTATCTTATTTTCCTGGCGATCCTCCTGCGCGTGTTGACGCGGGACATGGAGCCGGTTTCCGGCGCACGGGAACCCCTCCGTTGGTCGGACGACATGAGCTTTCTGAAGCGACCCGCACTCTGGTTCGCCCTGCTACTCGCCGCCTTGACCGGAGTGTTCATGCAGCAGATGGAAATATCGCTTCCCCTCTTCTCGAACCTGCGCTTTGCAGAGGCGGGGCCCCGCATCCTGTTCTCCTTGAACGGCGTCCTGGTGGTCCTGCTCCAGATTCCAGCGAGCGCGCTGATGAGCGGCGACGGGAAGCGCAAAGGGCTCATTTCGTTCGGCTTTCTCCTGTTCGCCGGATGCTTCCTGCTACTGAAGCAGCTCGGCTTCGGCTGGCTTTCGTTTCTGGTCTGCGTCGGCTTATTCACCGCCGCGGAAGTGATCGTACTGCCCCTGCTCGACCGCGAGACGGTCGGCGCGGTCCAGACGCGCTACGCGGGATCGGCGCTCGGCCTCGTCGGCGTCTTCTACGCAGTCGGCGGCTCCATCGGTAATTTCATGGCCGGCGCGATGACGCGCCTGAACGGCAGCCCCTCCTACGAGCCGCTGTGGAGCGCTCTGTTCCTCTTGGCAACCGCATTCGCCGTTCTCACATTCGTCATCGGCGTCTTTCTGAAAGGCCGCTCGCGGCCGGACTCGAAACTCGCTCACAAAATCCAAGGAAACCTAGTTCAGGAGACAGAATGCTTATGCTGAAAGAAATGACTAAGACGGGCGCGATCTCTGTCGTCGGGATCTCCTACCACAACGACCTTCTCACGAACTCCGCGCTAAAGGCGCTCGGACGCGCGGATGTCGTGATCGGGCACGAGTCGTTCATCGGCCAAGTCCGTCCTTTTCTCAAGACGGACGCCTTGGCGTACGACATCCTGGATGAAGTAAGTGGGGACGCCGACTTCCGGGACCTGCGCATCCAGCACGCGATACGGCACGCGAAAGATGGAAAGAGCGTCGCTCTGATCTCGAGCGGCGATCCCGGCATCTGGGGCATGGCCGCATACCTGTTCCCGGCTCTGTCCGCGCAAGGCTTTGACCGCGACGGCAGCATCCGCGTGGATGTTCTCCCGGGCATCACGGCCGCGCAGGTCGCCGCGTCCCGGCTAGGTGCTCCGCTGATGAACGGGTTCGCCTTCAACGCCTTGTGCGATGACATCACGGACCCGGACGCCATAGACCGGAGGCTGAATGCCTGCGCCGAGGGCGACATGGTCACGGTCGTGTACAAGTTGAGATATAATGCCGAGAAGCATCCGGAGCACTATCCAATCGAAAAGTTCCCGCGCTTCCATCCGCCCGTCCAGCGCTCTCGGGAAAGATTTGAAACAATGTGCGGGTTCTTCCTGAAGACGCGCGCGCCCGAGACGCCGGTCGTGATCGCGCGGAACTTAGGCGATGAAGACGAGAGTCTGAAGACGATCGCACTGTCGGAACTGAAGGATCATTTCGCGGAAGTGAACTTAACGAGCATCCTGCTGATCGGCAATTCCGAGACGCGGGTGGAAGGAGGCTGGTTGGTTTCGAATAGATGAGGACGAGCCGGCCCGCAGGGCCCTAATAGACATGTATTCGCTCAATCAACGGGCCGGCGGGCTTTCCTGTCTCCGCTGCGGGACCCGCTATGGGTTAGCGGAGTTCGATGCCGGCTGCGCGGCCTGCGCGACGCTCGGATACCCGGTCAGCCTGAAAGTGGACTACGACGGCGATCTCGCGTGGGCTCCGAATCAGGTTGCCCGCGGGATGGCACGTCACGCGGCGAGACTCCCTTTCCGGACCTTCCCGACGCTCGGCGAAGGCGAGACTCCGATTTCCCCCCTTGCCGAACTGGCCGGCGAACTCGGAATTGCCTCGGTCTGGATCAAGAACGAAGGGCTAAATCCAACAGGATCGCACAAGGACCGCATGAGCGCCCAATCGGTCGCCCACGCGGTCTCATTGCGGAAGCAGGCCGTCGCCGCGGCTTCCACGGGCAACGCGGGCGTCTCTCTTGCCGCTTATGCCGCGGCGGCGAATATCCCCTGCTTCATCGTGACAACCGCCGACATCGGGCCTCGGTGGGCGCAGGCGGTCGAGCGGCACGGCGCGGAACTCGTCTATGCTGAGAATCCCCAAGAGCGCTGGAACTATGTCAAGCGAATGGTCGCGGAGAGCGGCTGGTACTCGGTGACGAACTACCGCAATCCGCCCATCGGAAGCACCCCATTCGGCGTGCAGGGCTACAAAACCATCGGCTTTGAGATCGTCGAGCAGTTGAAGGAAGACATGCCCACCGTCGTCATCGTTCCATGTTCGCGCGGCGATTTGCTTTGGGGGATCGGGGAAGGTCTGACAGAAGCCCGAAAGGCCGGCGTCATCAAGACACTTCCGAGGCTGATGGCAGTCGAACCTTTTCCGCGGCTGAGTTCCGTCCTCCGAGGCGCGGATTACAGGGAAGAATTCACGGGAGTGTCCCGTTTGACGCCGTCAATCGGAGGAACGACGGTGACTTTCCAATCCGTCGCCGCAATCCGGGCTTCCGGAGGCTCGGCGGTAGTCGCGTCCGGCCAGGAGGCCGTCTCAGCTCAAGAATATCTCGCCCGCCTGGGCATCGTTTTAGAGCGTTCATCCGCCGCGGTATTGGCGGGCCTGCGGAAACTGGTATCGGCTGGGGATGTGTCCAAGCAGGATCGCGTTCTGATGATCGGCACGTCAAACGGCGGAAACGAACTGCCGTCATAAGCTGGGTTCCCCAATTATATGACGAAAATTCTTCGTCAACCGATTAGCAGTGAAGGTCTCGAACGTTTGGGCGACACAGGGGCCGCGTTCAAGGCTCCGGTCGCTCCTGCCGCCCTGGTCGCTTGCGGGCTCTCGGCGGATACGGGCGCTCGAGATTGGGACTCATGGAGCGAGACGCCCGAAGATCTCATCGACTTAGACGCTGTCATGGATGACGCTCAACGATTCCGCCTGGAAACGATGGCCATGTGGTTGACGGCCCCAGGATTGAAGCTTCCAACAGCTTGCAGGGACTATCTATCGCTGATCGCCGAGCAGCTGCGAGAAACGGGCATTGCCGAATTTGAACTTCGACGACCGCTGATCCGAAATTCGGTGCCGTGACCGAGGCTACACCTCGTAGCTGCTCTTATGGCTTCTTCAGATTGGCGCGATAGTACCGCATCCAAAAATCGAGCTGTTCCCGATAATCGACTTCGGCGTCCGCCAGAGGAATCGAGTCCGTGAGGTATGCGCCATTTTCTTTCCAAGAAACGGCCGCACCGAGGAGTTTACCTTCGGCTGAGATCAGATATGACCGAAGCTTTTTATTAATCCCGGACTTTGCGACCGATTGAAGAAGAATGCCGTTTTGTCCGCGGATCGACGTGACGGTGAAATTTCTTATCAGATTCAAATTCAAATCGATGACCTGAATATTTTTGAAGGGAAAGACCTCGCCATTGAAGGCAAGGCCAACCTTTCTCAGGACAGCGCCGACGAATGTTCCTTCTACTCCGGTCTTTTGAACGGCATCGACCAAGGCAGCGACGGCTTGCGCGGTTTCATCTTGGGGCGTTGCAGTCGGCGAGGCCGCCACGGTGCTGGGAGCTTGCGGCATTGGAACACCCTGAATCTCCGCGAATCCGGCCTGTCCCAGGGCCTGCAACGATCCGCGCAGCAGGGAGCCGGCGTCCCGAGGTTGGGCGACCGCGGTCATGGGCAGAAACGCTATCGCGGCGAGAATAAAATAGTTCATGGTCATATGATTTCCTTATTGAAATTGTACATGCGGCCAGCCTAGTCCGCCTGGGCCGCAAGGGTACCGAAAAAGAATTATAGACCCGATAGTTTTTCAGGTCTTTTGGACGATATCGTCATTGCAGATTCCCCTGGCCGGGGTTATACTACGAAACATGATCAGAGCGGCCTCTCTCCTGATCGCATGCCTCTCCAGCTTCACTGTGTCTCCTGTCTTTTGCCAAGAAAGGAGCCCGGAGAGCACCGCCGCTTCCCAAACGCCAAGCTCTCTCGGTAGCCTCGATGACGACGAGCCCCCGCCAGCAACTACACCGGCTGAGAACGGCTTAAGAGACAACTCTAGCCTTGCCGCCGATCAAGCCAAACCGCAGGCGTCCGCTGCCGGGAGTCTTGTCGCCGCTGGAGCGCAGGCCGCCGCCGCCGGAGCTCAGACCGCGGCGGTTGGAACCCTGGCCGTCGCCCCCGCGGCGCAGGCTGCTGCCGCCAAACCGCAGGCCGTCGCCGCCAAACTCGCTATCCGTGATGCCTTAACCCGCGGTGACGCACCCGCAGCCGAACGACTCTTCGCGGAGGCGCTGAGCCGCTTTCCAAACGACCCGGATTTGCGCCAAGTGCGCGATCGACAAATACTGCGTCTGCACGACGAAAAAATCCGGGGGATCTTCGACCGGACACTGACAGACAGCAGGAAGCTCTTTGGCCGCCAATGGCTACCCGGGCAGTCCATGGACGAGGGCGAATGGAGCATCGAACTTGAGAAGGAGCGCATCGGCGGGGCTCGTCCGCTCAAGCCCGGCTCCGGCGCACGGACAGCGCTCGACAATGGTTATGCATTGCTCGACCGGGGCGACCCCGTCCAAGCTGAGAAGGTTCTCAGCGGGGCTATCAGGAAAAATAGCGATTCAGCTCCACTCTATTACGCGCGAGTGATGGCCCGCGGGATGGCGGGAAACCTCAAGGGCGCGGACGAGGATTCCCTCAAGGCCGTCGCCCTGAGCCGCGAGCAGTCTGCGACTTTGTCCCAGAGGGCGCTTCTCATGATGCAGTCGCGCCGCCGCGACGAGGCCTTCGCCTGGGCCGACCGCGCCTTGAAAAGCGACCCAGGTGACGCGGACGCCTTAGCCATCCGAGGCCGATTCAATTGGTCGGATCGCGGCCGCTACGACCTCGCTCTTGAGGACCTCAAGCAAGCCGCGCGGATCTCGCCGGAACGCTATGGAAGCCTCTACCAAGAGGCACAGAAGCGGTTCTATGGTCAGAGAGCGCGCAGCGGACTGGCTAAAGGCGACGACAAGCAGGCTCTGGAGGACGCGAACCTCGCCCTGGCGAGTAATGCCGGTGACGCTACGGGTCATATGGTCCGCGGGGCCGTCTTCTCACGGGCAGGAAAGGTGGAAGAAGCGATCAAGGAGACGACATTGGCCATAAAGGCCGATCCACGATCGAGCGATGCCCTTCTGTACCGCGGCGTATCCATGGAGACCCTTGGACAGAGAGGACGGGCGCTGGCAGATATTAAGCGCGCGGCCGAAATCGACCCCGTCAGGTTCCGGCGCTTCTACGAGGCGCTTTTGCAGGCGCAACGCGATGGCTCGCCGCCATTGTGGTCAAGAAAAGGCGCCGCCGTGGCATCGTCGAATTGAACCTGCGCACTTACTATAATTTGACTTATGCCTCAGACGATCAGCCCTCTCGGCGAGCGCTCAGCGTTGGAGTTGTCTTTTTTTTGCGAACGCAACCGCCGTCGAAGTCCACGCTTCCGCGGCGATCCCGCTCTTCCTCGTGTTCATCGTCTTTTTCTCCAACATCCCGAAAGCAGTTCGACGCGAATTGACGGCGATGCGTTTGGCCTTAGCCGGAATTAGCCTGCTCGTATGCTTAACTACTCATGGAGAAAATCGGCCGGAGCAGTTGCACGGATGAAAATGAAGCCAATCAAGG
>JAYTSX010000335.1:0-3357 GCA_043745445.1 Elusimicrobiota bacterium | reverse complement strand
CGCCGGCGCTTTCGCCGTCTCCGCCGCGGCGATGCCCTCCGTCGCATTCGGCTACTACCTCTGGACCGATGTCTTCGGCATCATGTCCACGACTTTGTTCTGGACCTACGCGAACGACGTCTTCTCACATGACGAATCTAAACGCGTGTTCGGCTTCATCGCCGCCGGCGCCCCGCTCGGCTCGATCGCCGGCGCGCTTCTGATGAAGGTCCTCGTCGGATCCATGGGCCCGATCCCGATGCTGATGGTCGCCGCCGGAATCTTCGCCGCAGTGCTCCCAATTTTCTTCTTCATGGAGCGCCGCGCCCAAGGCCGTGGCGCCCAGACCGCGCCGAAAACCGCCGCGTCCGTGCCTGAAAAGGGAATTCTCAAAACGATCCTCGGTTCCCCATTCCTCATTTTCCTCACGGTCGTCGTCGCTCTCGAACGCCTGGTTCCCGACATCACCAATTACCTCTACAGCTTCACGGTGTCAGCGGCTTTTGCGGGCGATTCCAAGGGCATGGCCCAGATGTTCGCGAATGTGAACTTCTACACAAGCCTCGCCTCGTTCGCCGCCAGCAGCCTACTTGTCGGCCTCACCTTGCGCAAACTCGGCACCGGCGGCAGCCTCATGACGGCCGGGTTGGTCAATCTCGCCCTGTTCGCGATGTTCCCGTTCATGCCCACCCTAGGCGTCGCGGCGGTGTTCTTCGGCCTCGACGGCGTGACGCGCTACACCTGGTTTAAGACCGCGAAAGAATCCACCTACGCGGCGACGGACCACGACACGATCTACCGCGTGAAGGCCTTCGTGGAGATGTTCGTCTACCGCTTCGCGCGCGGCCTCGCAGGCCTGTTGCTTCTGGGCGTAGCGTGGCTCAAGGGCGGCCCGACCGGCGCGGCTCTCCTCGGCATCCCGCTCGCGCTCCTCTGGCTCTACGCCTCCTGGCGCATGGGCCGCGAACACAAAAAGCTCGAAGCCGCCAACGAAGCCAATAAGTAGCGCTATAGGTGTCAGGCTTACCGGTAAGCCTGACACCATAAACGAGGGGGGCAAGGCGGGTACGAGCTAAGCGAAGATCAGCTTGAAGCCGGCGATGGCCAGTACGATGGCCAGCAGGCGCTTGATCGCCGTGTGCGGAAGGCGCGTGCTGCCGAGGTAGGAGCCCGCGGCCCCTCCGGCGAGGGCGGCGACGGTGAGTGGCCAGGCGACGCCCGGAAAGGATTTGGTTTTAAGGAAATTGCCGATCAGTCCCGCCGCGGAATTGACGAGGATAAACACGGCCGATACCGCCGCGACGGTCTTCGTCCGATCCCAACGCAGAAAAATTCCGAGCGGCGTGAGGAAGATTCCTCCGCCCGTGCCGGTGAGGCCTGACAGCAGGCCGAGTCCCGCCCCGACACCAAGCGACGTGGGCAGCGTCGGCGGCTTCGCCGCCGGCTCAGCCGGAGGATCAAGGAGAAAGCGTGCGGCGGACGCCAGCAGAACCAGTCCGACGGCTATCTTGAACATTCGGGTGGGGAGGTTGATGTAGCCGCCGAGGAACGCGCATGGCACGGAGGCCAGGGCGAGCGGCCAGAACAGCTTCCAGGAAAAATGGCCGGCGCGCCGGAACTGCAAGGAGGCGAGCGTCGCGACGAGGATGTTGAGCGCGAGCGCCGTCGGCTTGATGACGGCAGGGGCCAGGCCAAACAAGGTCATCGCGGCGATGTAGCCGGAGGCGCCCGCGTGTCCCACGCAGGAATAAAGGAAGGCGACGGCGAACACCGCGAGGGTCAGCACGCTTAAAGGGGGGAGGACCAACCGTTGGGATCAAGCATCTCGCGGACTGCCGTGACGAGGACGACCATGTCCACCGGCTTGGTGAGAAATCTCACGCGCGGCTCGGGCGGGACTTGGCTGGCGAAGCGCACCGCCTCGGTGCCGCTCAGAAATAGAACAGGAAGCTGGCGTGTCTCCTCCTGAGCGCGCAGATCGGCGAGGAGTTCCACTCCGGTCTTGCGCGGCATCTGGTAATCGATCAGCGCGAGATCGGGGTTCTCCTCGAGAGCCATGCGCTCGGCCGCCATGGGATCATGGCAAACAACGACATCGTGCCCTTCACCCGCCAGGCATTCCCTTACGATTTCCGTCAGGGAGGCTTCGTCGTCGACCAGAAGGATCTTGGCCATCTCATGTAGAGCATAGGGACCCTTGGCGGTCGCGTCAAGAGGTGTGACCATTCCGGCCTTGCGCCATGACCGGACGGGACCTAAACTAGAGGACATGGATTTTGCGGTGCCGAGCGGCGAATCCGGCTTCCTTGAATCGATCGTTGATTCGGTAGCGGATCCGATCTTCGTGAAGGATCGCAAGCATCGTTGGATTTTTTTCAATGAAGCCTTTGCCGCCCTTATTGGCCGGCCGCGCGAGGCGCTTCTCGGAAAATCCGACTATGAATTCTTCCCGAAGGCCCAGGCCGACGTTTTTTTTCGGCAGGACGAGCTCGTCTTTTCGACGGGGCGTGAGAACGCGAATGAGGAGACCTTAACCGACGCGGATGGACGGACTCACGTGCTGTTAACTAAGAAAACTCGTTGGATCGCGCCGAGCGGCGGAGAGTACCTCATCGGGGTGATCCGGGACATCACGGAGATCGTCGGCGCCGCCGACGACGCCAAGCGCAGCCAGGAGCGCATGAATCGCGCGCACAAGCTCGAGACGCTGGGAAATCTGGCCGGCGGCGTAGCGCATGATTTCAACAATCTCCTCACCGCGATCAGCGGCTGTGCCGCACTTCTGTTATCCGACCTTCCTAAAGAGAACCCCTCTCGCGTGGAAGCCGAAGAAATCCGGCGCGCGGTGGATCGCGCGCGGGTACTGACGCAGCGCCTGCTCTCGGTTGCGCGGCGTCCCGACGCCCTGGCCCGTCCAGTGGATCTGCGCGTGATCGTCAAAGACATGCATGAGATGCTGCGGCGGCTGGTGCCTCCGGCGATGGCGATCGATATGATTCTGCCGAAGGCGTTGGGCGAAATCCGTGTCGATCCCGGACTCGTCGAACAGGTGCTCCTTAATCTCGTTGTTAATGCCGGCGAGGCGCTGCCTAAGGGCGGGCGGGTGACGGTTGAATTGTCTAGCGAGCCGCAGGGCGGAGCGGGGGTGAGTGTGCCGTGCGCGCGGCTCGCGGTGCGGGACGACGGCGCCGGCATGAGCGCGAAGGTTTTGGCGCGAATTTTTGAGCCATTCTTTACCACGAAGGAGCGCGGAAGCGGATTGGGCCTGTCGACGGTCGCGGAAACGGTTCGTCGCAGCGGCGGCGGCGTGGAGGTCCAAAGCGTGCCGGGGAAGGGCACGACATTTCACGTCTATTGGCCGTTGGTTGAGGCGTCCCG
>JAYTSX010000334.1:0-3361 GCA_043745445.1 Elusimicrobiota bacterium | reverse complement strand
CCGCCGCCCCCGCCCCCGTCCCCTTTGCCGTCCGCCGCTTTCGCGCCGTCAGGCGTTCCGCCCGCCCCATCCGTCGGCTTCCCGGCCGACCCCTTGGGCTTGGCGCTCGCCGCGGCACCGCTCATTCCGCCTCCGCCGCCGCCGCCTCCACCGCCGGGTCCGCCGCCGCCACCTCCGCCGCCGCCTGCTCCCGACGACGCGGATGCCACATCATTTAACCCGGGTCCCTTGGAGGGCGTCCCGCCCGCGCCTGACGGGCTCAAGCTCGAAGCCGCGCTTCCCGCCGTCACACCTGATCCGGGCCCCGTGCTCAAGCCGCCGCCTGGCACCGAGGATCCGCCCGACGCGGTCTTGGTTGCGCCGCCCGGAGATCGTCCACTGCCGCCGCCGCCAGTCGATCCCGCCCCGAATCCGGACCCGCCTGCGCCCATGGACGCACTGCCGCGGCCCCCCGCGGCCGGGCCGCGCGCGCCGCCCGCGCCTGGAGGAGGAGGCCCGCCTCCGGCCGTTGGCCCATGGCCCCCACCGCCACCGCCACCGCCGCCCAGCGAATCCATGCTGGCCCCGCCGAGGCGAGGCGATGTCATGGGCGCATTCGAAGCATCAGGGGCCGTGTGCGTATCCTCCGCGCCGGCCAAACCGCCCGAGGATCCGGCCGAAGTCGGGTTTGAGAATAAGCGCGTCGCCGCATTCGCCATCATCCGCTCAGGGGGCGCCAACGCGGGCGCCGCGCTCGCGGGCGAAGGTTCAGCAGTGGGCGCGGAGCCGAATGGATTCATGCGGCTGAGCCAACCGGGGCCCGAAGAGGCCTTGGTCGCCGGGCGGTTGCTCGAGAATTGAACGACCAGCAGAACCAGGCCAACGATCACAACCAGCGCGCCCGCAGCCTGGATGTTCTTATCTTCTTCCACCTTTGTAGGTTAACAGATGACCAAGGTTAGCGCCAGGTGTCCGTTTGCAAATATTCCGGCATGTCCACGACCCGAACGATGATCGCGCTACTTGCCTGCCTCATTTTCCTTGCGCCTTCCGCCCGAGCGGACGACGCCCTTACGAAGCCGACCGCGCAGGCGAAATAGCCTAAAAAGTGGTGCGCCCGCCAGGAATCGAACCTGGACCCGCAGCTTCGGAGGCCCGATCGATATACTTATCATCGAGAGCGTCCTCTACCGTCGAGGCGCCTTCCTCCGAGGACTCACAAACTCCGACTAGGCTGCGCTAGTCGCAAGACGGTCTGCCTCGGCCCGAACGTCGCTGTAGTATAGCGGCCTCTCTCCGAATTTCAATAGGCCCCCACACATCTCCAAAAGTCCATATTCACTTGACAAAGTCCATATATGGACTTACAATAGTCCTGAGGCCGAACACAGGGGGAGACCATGAACACCGCAACATTACCGGGCAAGGTTGATCCACGAACTGCATCAGGTCCGGCGTTGAGAACATTCTTCAAGATCGCAGAGCGCTGGAACCTAAACGTAGAGGAACAGATGAAATTGTTGGGCATCACGGCCAGATCGACGTTCTTCAAGTGGAAGCAGGATCAGGAGGGGCGTCTGTCGATGGATACCCTGGAGCGAATCTCCTATATCCTCGGCATTTTCAAGTCGATCAACATTCTGCTGCCCGAGGAGGTTGCCGCCGACGCTTGGATCAAGAAAGCGAACGATGCCCCAATCTTCAGCGGGAAGTCGGCGCTCGATCGGATGCTCTCCGGCCACGTCAGCGACCTCTTCGTCGTTCGACAGTATCTGGACGCACAGCGAGGCGGATGGGCATGACCGTCCCCGTCAGGAACGTCTCCTGGAAACCGTGCTGGCGCATGATCCCCACGCGCTACCCGGAGGAGCGCCTATTCGACCGCGTCACCGATCCCGGAGACCGCGAGACCATCGAGCAGTTGGAGCAGATGACCAACGAACGGATGCGCCAGGAGCGCGGCGAGGTCAGCCTGGTCCCATCAGGAGATCGTGTGACGGGCCGAGGCAGCACCTACATAATGGCGGCCTTCGCTTACCGCAACCCCCAGGGTAGCCGGTTCAGCGATGGCAGCTTCGGCGTCTACTACACCGCCAGAACGATCGAAACGGCCATCGAGGAAAGCCGGTTCCACCGGGAAAAGTTCATGCGCTACACCAAGGAAGACCCCATGCGACTGGAGATGCGCGCTTTGACGGCCAACCTCGAAGCTGACCTGCACGACATACGCGGCATGAGCAAGCAGTTCGCCAAAGTCTACAGCCGCACCAGCTACACTGCGTCACGCGAGCTTGGGCTCAAGCTGCGGAAAGCCGTCTCATACGGGATCACATACGACAGCGTCCGACACGAAGGCGGCGAGTGCGCCGCCGTCTTCCGCCCCCCGGCCCTCAGCCACTGCCGTCAGGAGAGGCACATGATCTACGAGTGGGACGGCAAACAGATTTCCAAAGTGTTTGAGTTGCGCGAATACCTGAAGGGCCGCAAATAATAAGACCGATGAGGGAGTTATCTCGATGATCGACGAAAAAAGCGCATCGCCGTATACGAGAAGGAGTTAAGCCTCTACAACCGGGATCGGCAACCGCATTGCCCGCGTATCCCGCCGCCGTTGGGGACGCGCTCGCCGAGCAGCCACGAGGCTGTGGGTGTCAGAGACCTTTTTCGGGTCTCTAGAGCCTCTGGATCATCGGCGAAAACTCAGCTTCTCCGTCGTAAAGTGGTGCGCCCGCCAGGAATCGAACCTGGACCCGCAGCTTCGGAGGCTGCTGTGATATCCATTTCACCACGGGCGCGGAAGGTGGGAACTTTAAGTATTTTACCTTAAAAGGGACCTGGCGCGTCCTGCAGAGCGGGGCTATACTCTTTTCGTGCCCCTCATTCGTCGAGCGATCCCCCTCTTGCTCGTCGCGACGCTGGCCCTCTCGGCCCGCGCCGGCGTCGTGTCGCCCGCGGGTCCGGTGTTCGCGCCTCCCGCCGGCGCGTGGACCGGACCTCTCGGCGTCGCCTTCGCTGATCCGTTAGTCTCCCCGTTTCTTCCTCCGGGCCTCGGCTCGTTGTCTTTAACCTCGCCTGAGGCGATGCGCTCAGCCGCGCCGCTCGTTCAATCCCTGACGCAAGCGTTGGCCGTCACGCCCCAGGCCTTCGCCGCGATGAGCCCGACGGACCAAAAGGGCGCCATCGAGCTCGCCGTGGAAGACGCCAAGGACTCCGTCCGCATCAAGGCCTACGAGCTCTCTGAGACCGCGCGCGCGTTGTCCAAACCGGATCGCGCGATGGACAAGGAAGGCCGCGCGGAGCTGTACGGTGCCGTCGCCCGGCTCATGGAGATGCGCGACTACTACGGCCCCTGGCTCGACGAGCACGCCAAAGCGGCGCTCGA
>JAYTSX010000333.1:0-3402 GCA_043745445.1 Elusimicrobiota bacterium | reverse complement strand
TTACAAGCAGGCGCCCGGCGCCGCGATAGGTCCACGCCCATCCGTTCTTCGCATCAAGTTCGACGGCCCGATCGAGGGAGTCGAGCGCACCCGGCTCGCCGAGGCCGGCCTCACCAAGCCAGGCGTGGGCTTGAGCCAGACGCGGGTTCAGGTCGAGAGCCGCGCGCAGGTCGGTTGCGGCCGCGGGATCACCGAGCAGGCGACGCACGCGGCCGCGGCGCGCGAGATCCTTCGCCGAAACCGCGCCCGACAATGCCGAGAGCTCGGAGCGCAGTTCGGCGGCGAATAAGCGCCGGTACAAAGTCAGTTCGAATTCCGGGCAAAACGGCACTTCCCACCGCACCGCGAGGTCCTCGAGCACGCCCGCAAAATTCATGTTATTCACCCAACAACGCGGCCACGCGGCTTCGTTCCTCCGCGTTGAGCAGGTACGGGAATTTCTCGAACACGGTTTGCCAGTCGGTCAGGGCTTCGGCGGCGCGGCCTTGTCGGCGACGAATCTCGGCGCGCAGGAGCAGGGCACGGCCTAGGTGCGGAGAGACGCGCAGGGCCTTATCCACCTCGGCCTCGGCGTCGGATAGCTTGCCGAGCGCGACCAGCGCCTGCGCGGCGAGGTGATGGCCGTCGGCGTGGCGGCCTTCATACGAGTCCGCCTTCTCAAGGTCAATGAGCGCGCGGCGCGGGCGGTTAAGCTCAAGCCAAAAGCGCGCGCGCAGATGAAGGGCCCACCAATGCTGTGGAGTTCCGGCGATGATCTCATCGAGGCGTTTGAAAGCGCGCTCACGGCGCCCGGCGCGAAATTCCGCCTCGGCGAGCCAGCCGCGGAAAATCCACTGCGACGGCGAGAGCGAGAGTGCGCGCGTGAGCGGCTCGACGGCCTCGCGCGCGCGGCCGGCCTCGAGAAGCGCGCGGCCGAGGAAGGCCGAGGCGTTGGGATGCGCGGGGTCCTGAGCCGCGGCTTCAAACAACTCGGACAGCGCGCGGCCGTAATCGCCGCGGGCGCGGTACAGATCGCCGCGCCAGGCGCGCAGCGAGACGCATGAGGGATGCCGGGCGAGCGCCGCGGTGAGTTCGCGCTCGCCGCAGACGAATTCCTCGGCGCCCGGCTCGCGGCCGGAGGCGAAGACCCAGGCGTAGCGCCAATCGAGCAAAAAGGCGCGGTCGAGGTCGAGCGCGGCGCCGAGCCAGTCTCCCGCCGTGCGGCGCGCGAGAGAACGCTCATGCGGAGCGAACGGATACAGCTCGTCGATGGCGATCGCGCGGTCGAGGTCAACGATGGCTTCGGCGGTTTTGCCGAGGCCTCGGCGCAGGGCGCCGCGCCAGGCGATGGCGCGGTGATAGAACGGCTGCAAGCGCAGGCATTGCGTGAAGTAGCGCTCGGCTTCCTGGGGACGGCGGGACTTGATGAGGCCGAGGCCGATCCAGGCGCGGGTCCAGCCGGCCCAGTGCGCGAGCTTGGCGGCGCGGCGAGCATGGAGAAGGCCGGCGGCGGCGAGCTTGGGGTCGGGAGGACAGCGGAGGGCGCCGCGCGCGGTGAGGGCTTCCGCCCAGGCGGAGTCGGGGCGGATGGCGAGGAGGGCGCGGCCGTCGGCGTATTCTTGAAAATGGTACGGCGCGTAGTGGATGTCGTCCTGGCGGTAGTACCAGCCGGCGCGTTCGGGTTCTTTGAATGAAAAGGATAAAAGACGGCCGAGGTGCTTGCGCCATGCGACGCCGGGGCGCGCGTGGGGGCCGTGCCAGGATAAAGTGATGAGGGCGTAGGTGGGGTCTGCGTCGAGGGCTTTCTCCGCGTAGAGGGCGGCCTTCGGGGGTAAAACGGCGGGGAGGCCGCCGGCGGCGGAACGGGCGAGGAGGAGCCAGGTGGCGGCGCATTGGGGTTCGAGGGCGGCGGCTTTCGCGAAGGACTTAGCGGAGGCGGGGTGTTTATGTAGGCGCCAGAGGGCTTCGCCTTGGATCAGGAATGAGAGAGCGGAATTGGGGTTGATGCGGCTATAAACGGCGATGCTTCGCAGACATTGCTGGGGGGCGCGGTGGAGGAGCGCGGAGACGGCGTGGTAGAGAAAGACTTGGGGAGGAGGGTTTTTTAAACGGATTAACGAATTGAGGGCGGCGAGGGACTGGACATTATGAAGACCTGTCTCTGCTAACCACGCCTTCGCGATGGTGAGATTTGGATTCAGATTTAACGCTTCGCGTAAATCCTTGATGGCGCCGGAATCGTCTCCGAGGAGGCGCCGGAGCCTGCCGCGCGCGGCCAGTGTATAGGCATCATCTGATTGCGCGGCGACGGATAAGAGACGGCGGAGGTTAACGGATTGAAAGGCGCGGTGGAACCATAGATCGTGTTCGGCGAGGAAGGGCCAGGAGAGGCGGGCGGTGGGGCTTTGGAGAATGTCCTCGTGATCGCGAGAGAGGAGGGCGATTAGGTTTTTGCCGGTCATGCGGGCACCTTTTTTTGGATTAAATGGTTGAGCAGCGCACGGAACTGGATCTTATGGGGCTCCAAACTGACGGCTGTCTGTGAGTCTAGACGAGCTCCGGACTTATCGCCTGCGGCGATTTTTGCTTCGGCGCGCCAGTGGTAGATCCAGGAGTATTCGACCATGGAGTCTGAACAAGCCTTCTCAAGATCCAATATGGCAGAAACATACTTGCTGCGCAAATAACGCGTGCGGCCGCGGAAGGCGCGGGCGCGGCCATCGTCGGAGTCCAAGCGCACCGCGATATCGAACTCCCGTTGCGCGTCGGCGAGACGGCCGAGGCGCAATAAGGCCTCCCCCCTCCAGGTCGATAGTCGCGGCCTTTGCGGCGACAGAGTCGCCGCGTGATTTAATGCGGCGAGGCCTTCGGCCGGTTTGCCGGCTTGCGTGAGCGCCTCCCCGAGCCAGGCCCAGGCCCGGGCGGAGCGCGGCGACTTGTCGGCGTGACGCGCCAGTGCCGTTAAGGTCGCGCGCTTCTCATCGTTGAGCGGTTCGGTCTCAGCGGTCCAGTTCCACAGCGAGTTGTGCCGATGGTTTAACGCCGACGCCGCTTCAAGATCCTTCAACGCGGCCTCGATCTTTCCGAGGGCGAGACGCGCGCGGGCCCGCTCCGCCATCGCCTTCTCGAAGTGAGGGCAGACCGTGAGGCCCTTCGTCAGCGCGGCCTCGGCCTCTTTGGGTTTGCCGCGCGCGCGCAGAACTTTCCCGAGCCACAGCCAGGCACGGTCGTAGGTCGGCTCTCGCTTCAGGGCAAAGGCGAGATCGGATTCGGCGCCGGAGAGGTCGCCGAGCTTGCGGCGGGAATCCGCGCGCCACGCACGCAGCCATCCGGCCTCGGGGGCAAGCGTCACGGCGCGGTCCATCGCGACGAGCGCCTCCGCTCCGGGGTTGCTTTGGAAAAGGACGCGAGCGCGGAAGGCTA
>JAYTSX010000332.1:0-3422 GCA_043745445.1 Elusimicrobiota bacterium | reverse complement strand
CCCAGCAGGGGTAGCACAGCATCAGGCGGTTGATCGGCTTGTTGTCGCCGCAGCGCATGCACATGCCCTTGGAGGGCGGGGCGCGCTTGGGGATCTTGGCGAGATCGATCTCTTCTTTCGGGAGGTCTTTCCACTCCGGCTCCGCCGGAACGACCTTCTCGATGACCAGCTCTTCGGTTAAAGTTTTCGTCAGGGGGGTGATCATATTCCAACACCTCGATTACATTTTTTGCACCAGCCGCCGAGCTTCGCCTGGACAGATTTGCGCGTCAAAGTGACCGTCTCCTTGCAGCCCGGGCAGGAGACCGTCATCCCGCTCGCATCCAGGGTCGCGAAATCCTTGTCGAACGCCTCTTTGGATCCGTGGCGCGGCTGCAGCCATTGCCCGGGGCGGCTCACGCCTTAGCTCCCTTCTCGTTGATCATCTTGACGAGCTCGTAAGGCAAGCCGAAGTGCTCGTTCTCCTCGACGGTCTCGACCTCTTCGACGGTCTTCACGCCGTAGCGGTCCTTGCAGAGGGTGACGACTTCTTGGAAAAGAATTTCCGGGGCCGAGGCGCCCGAGGTCAATCCGAGAGTCTTCACGCCTTCAAGCCATTCGTCCTTGATGTCGGCGGCGCGTTCGATGAGGCGGGACTTCACGCCCTTGGCCAAAGCGACTTCCACCAGACGGTTGGAGTTGGAGCTGTTCGGCGCGCCGAGCACGAGGAGCAGGTCCACCGAGGGGACCATCGCCTTCACCGCGTTCTGGCGGTTCTGTGTGGCGTAGCAGATGTCGTCCTTCTTGGGCGCGCCGAGCTTGGGGAAGCGGCGCTTGAGCACCGCGACGATCTCACGCGTGTCGTCGAGCGACAAGGTCGTCTGCGTCAGATAGGCGATCTTGTCGGGATTGGGAACCTGAATCATTTCGGCCTCGGCAACGCTGCCGACGACGATCATGTGCTCCGGCGCCTCGCCGAGCGTGCCGATCGTCTCGACGTGGTCGCGGTGACCGATGAGCGCGATGGTGTAGTCCTGCTTGGCGAGCGCCAACGCCTCGAGGTGGACCTTGGTCACCAGAGGGCAGGTCGCGTCGATGATCTTAAGCTGGCGCGAGCGAGCCTCGGCGACGACATCGGGGCCGACGCCGTGAGCGGAGAAGATCAGCCAAGAGCCGTTGGGCACCTCGGTGAGCTCCTCGACGAAGATGGCGCCCTTCTGGCGCAGCTCCTCGACGACATATTTGTTGTGGATGATCTCGTGGCGGACGTACACCTTGCCGCCGCATAGCTCAAGGGCGCGCTCAACGACCTCGATGGCGCGCACGACGCCGGCGCAAAAGCCGCGAATCTTCGCGATCACGAGCTTCTCGATGCGGATTTTGGAGGGAGTGGAAGTGGCCATGGTTCTCCTTTAGGGTTGGGCGGTGGCGCG
The DNA here is from genome assembly GCA_043745445.1 of Elusimicrobiota bacterium. GTDB lineage: Bacteria > Elusimicrobiota > Elusimicrobia > UBA1565 > UBA9628 > GWA2-66-18. Next base: position 2,010 of record JAYTSX010000332.1, on the reverse strand, counting down.
GGACTTCTGAGGAAGCCACGCGGCGACGCGCTCGGCGATCTTGGGCGCGGACAGGCCGATCGAATCGTACAGCAGGTGCGGGGCGCCGTGCTCGACGAACGAATCGGGGATGCCGAGGCGCAGGACTTCCGCGCGTCCCGGCGTGAGTGCTTCCAGGACCGCCGAGCCGAAGCCGCCCTGAATCACATTATCTTCGATGGTCACGAGACGCGGCGTCTTGGCCGCGCACTCCTTGAGCAGTTCGACGTCCATCGGTTTGACGAAGCGCATGTTGACGACCCCGACTGAATATCCTTTGTCTTCAAGGATTTGAGCGGCCTCGAGGGCGGGGTGTACGCGGTTGCCGATCGCGAGCAATGTTACGTCGTTGCCGTCCTTGAGGCGAACTCCCTTCCCAACGGGAATCGCTTTGGGCTCCGCATCCATGGCAACGCCGATGCCGGCGCCGCGGGGATACCGGATCGATACGGGCGCGTTGAGCTCGATGGCGGTGCGCAGCATATTCTGCAGCTCGTTCTCATCGGCCGGGGCCATGACGGTCATGCCCGGAATCATGCGCAGGTAGGAGTAGTCGAAGACGCCGTGATGCGTGGGGCCGTCTTCGCCGACCAGGCCGGCGCGGTCAAGGCACAGGATCACCGGCAATTTCTGCAGGCAGACGTCGTGCTCGATCTGGTCGTACGCACGTTGTAAGAACGTCGAGTAGATCGCGACGATCGGGCGGTAGCCTTCGCTGGCAAGCCCGGCGGCAAACGTCACCGCGTGCTCCTCAGCCAGGCCCACGTCAAAATAGCGCTTAGGGAAGCGGTCGCGGAACAGGTCCATGCCCGTGCCTTCCGGCATGGCGGCGGTGATGCCGACGATGCGCGGATCATTCTCCGCCTCCTTGACGACGGCCTTGCCGAACACCGCCGTGTAAGTGGGCGGCGGAGCCTTGATCACCGGCGTCTTCAACATTTTCGCGGTCGCGACATCGAACTTGCCCGGCCCGTGCCAGGTGTACTGGTCTTCCTCGGCGGCGGCGTAACCCTTGCCCTTCTTCGTCACGCAATGCACGAGAATGGGCCCCTTCAGTTTCTTCACATGCGCGAACACCGCGGCGAGCTGCTCGACGTCGTGGCCGTCCACGGGGCCGAAGTAGGTGAAGCCCATCTCTTCGAACAGCATGCCGGGGAACAATAGAACCTTGGCGCGCTTGGCCACGCGCAGGATGGACTCGCCCCAGAACTGGAAGCGGGCGAGGAACTTCTTCACCTCATGCTCGGCGCCGCGCACCGCGCCCATGGTGAGAAGCTTCGACAAGAAGGTCCCCAACGCTCCGACTCTGTTGGAAATAAACATCTGGTTGTCGTTGAGAACTACGATGATGTCGGTCTGCACCTGGCCGGCGTTTTGCAGGCCTTCGTAGGCCTCGCCGCCGGTCATGCAGCCGTCGGAGACGATCGCGACGACCTTATTGGACTCCCCTTTGAGATCACGAGCGACCGCCATGCCGAGGGCGGCGGAAATCGCGGTCGAGGCGTGCCCGGCGCCGAAGGTGTCGTATTCGGACTCGGTGCGCTTCAAGAATCCGGAGAGACCTCCGAACTGGCGGATGGTGCCCATGCGCTCGCGACGGCCGGTCAGGATTTTGTGCGCATAAGTCTGATGGCCGGTGTCCCAGACGAGGCGGTCCTTGGGCGTGTCGAAGGCGTAGTGGAGGGCGACCGTGATATCGGTCGAACCCAGGCTCGACGCCAGGTGACCGCCGAGCTTGGACACGGTGTCGAGGATGAACGCGCGGACCTCCGCGGCGACCTTCGGCAGCTGCTCGGGCTTGAGCTTCTTGAGGTCCGCGGATCCGTTGATGTCTTTGAGTAATTCCATGTTCATTTATCCCGTGCGATGATGTAGTCGGCCAATTCGTGTAGAGTGTCGGCCTTGCGGCCAAATCCCTTCAGGTGCGCATGCGCCATTTCAACGAGCGCGCGTGCCTTCGCGCGCGCGCCATCCACGCCGTACAGCGAGGCG
>JAYTSX010000331.1:0-3432 GCA_043745445.1 Elusimicrobiota bacterium | reverse complement strand
CGGCTCGCATACGCTCGCCAATAACAGCGGCAATGTCGGCATCTGCCTCGCCGGCAATTTCGACAAGCAGGAACCGACCGACAAGATGCTCGCCAGTCTCGTGGGCTTGATGGCTTACATCGGCGCGCGCTACAACATGGACACCGGCTCGCCGGATTTCGTCCGCGGCCACGAGCATTATGTGCGCAAGGCGTGTCCCGGAAACCATGTCATGAACAAGCTCGCCCGCATCCGCGAAAAGGCGGTGGAGATGGTCGTGGCGCAACGCAAGGGAACCGGCGGCATCACCGTGGCCGCCGTCCTCAATTAGCGTGCGGCTTAAAGGCGGCGCTGCCGTGCTTCTGGCAATTGCCTGCGCGTGCTCGCGCGCTCCCGACGATTCGGTCAAGCCGGGCGCAACCGTCCGGCTCGACTACAAGCTCGATGTCGACGGCAAGATTTTTGAGAGCACCGAGATCCATGGGCCCATTGAGATCACCCAGGGTCACGGCGACCTGCCCGCGGCCATCGATAAGGCGCTGATCGGCATGAAGATCGGGCAGGGCGCGGACATCGACCTGCCCGCGGGCGCGGGCTTTGGCGCCCATGATCCCGCCAAGGTCGAGTCTCTGCCCCTTGCCCCGATGGGCGCGATGGGCGCGGATGTAAAACCCGGGAAAAAGATCCTGGGCTTCAAGGACGGCAAGCCCGTTACGGGGCTCGTGCTTGAGGTCAGCGGCGGCGTCGCGCGCGTGGATTTTAACCATCCGCTTGCGGACAAGGCCCTGCGCTATCGCCTGCAGATCGTCGGGCTCGGACCCAAACCCGACCAGCCCTAGCGCCCCGGACCGGGCGTGAACGGCAAGCGGCGTTCGACGCCAAGCAGGTCCCGTTCGGTCTCGGTCGGGGGGAACCAAAGCGACACGCGTTCGATGCTCGAACCCCGTTTAATCCAACGCTCGATGACCGTTCCGTGATCTCGATAAATCAGGGCCGCGTCCGTCGCGGCCGGGGCGGCGGGATCCGGCAAACCCGTTAAGGGTTCTGTTTCAAACCTGATCGGATCGATCCGCAGGGGCAGGCCCGCCTTCGCCGCGATCTTCGTGTCGATGCCCGGAGCGAAAAAGTATCCCGTTCCAAAGCCTGGAGGCGGCTGCGCGCCGCCTTCCGCGAACAGCCAATCGCCGCTGCTTTGCGCGACGAAGAAGGCGACCAAGGTTCCGTCAAGGGAATAGTCGGCGGAGGCGACGATGAACCCGGGAGGCGCTCTCACCGCACGGATGAGGGAAAAGCCGTCCGGATGCCCGGCCTTCGGGGCCTTGCCGGTGGTCGCGCGCTGACCGGCGCTCCCTCGCCGCAGCGCCTTCGTGTTCACCTTGATTCGTCCGGCGCCGGAAGCATAGTCGACGCCGATAGCGGTGTAGATCCGCCCGAAATCCTCGTCCAACACCAAAAGGAGATCGGTGCGCCCGATCAGCTCGTTCTTGTCCGAAAGATAGTACGCGCCTTCAAGCGCGCTGTCGTGGAATTCCCGGACCAGGGCGCGGCCGCCCGCGAGCGGGGAACTTTCAAAATAGGTCTTCGTAGTCGACATCAGCCCCAGCGGCGATCCGAGGGTCGCGGTGCGGTCCACGCGGTCGACCAGGAAGGATTCGTAGCGTTTGCCCGCGCGTGCGGTGGAGGGGAGAATCAGCGCTACGCCGACCAGCAGCCATGCGTTCATAATATGCTCATAAGGTAACAATTCCATATATGCCTTGAAACCGTAACACGATAGCGCTAAATTAGTCATAAGTTGCTTACCCAACCCTGGACATGATAAGATCAACCGCGTCGCCCCGTTCTTTCTTCCGTTTTTCGTGCCCAGTTGGCGCAGTGGTAGCGCGCTCCCTTGACATGGGAGAGGTCATAGGTTCAAATCCTATACTGGGCACCATTTTTTTGTCCCAGGAGCCCCGCTGAACATGTCGGATCCGAACTCCCAGGAGGCCCTCGACGCGCTGCGGCACTCTTCCGCCCATGTGATGGCCCAAGCCGTACAGGACCTGTTCCCCGGGACGAAGATCACCATCGGGCCCGCCATCGAGAACGGCTTCTACTACGACTTTGACTCCCAGCACCGTTTCACAGAAGAAGATTTCAAGGCGATCGAGCGCAAGATGCTTCAGATCGTCGAGGGGAATCACGATTTCAAGGGCGAGGAAGTCACCTACGAGCAGTCCAAGAAGTATTGGTCCGAGCGCGGGGAGCCGTACAAGCTCGAGTTGCTTGAGCAGTTCAAGGACCAGAAGCTCACCCATTACACGCACTCGACCTTCACCGACCTGTGCCGGGGCGGACATACGCCGAGCACCAAGCCGATTCGTCACTTCAAGCTGTTGACCGTGGCCGGCGCCTATTGGCGCGGCGACGAGAAACGGCAAATGCTTCAGCGCATTTATGCGACGGCTTGGCCGACGAAGGACCAGCTTCAGCAGCATCTCAAGATGCTGGAAGAAGCTAAAAAAAGAGATCACCGCAAAATCGGACCGGCCCTCGACCTGTTCAGCATCCAGGACCTTGCCGGTCCCGGATTGATATTCTGGCATCCGAAGGGCGGCCGCATGCGCCTGATCATGGAAGACTGGTTGCGCGCGGAGGCCCTCAAGCGCGGCTACGACATGGTCTACACCCCGCACATCGCCAACATCAATCTGTGGCACACCTCGGGGCACACCAGCTTCTACAAGGACAACATGTTCGGCGAGATCGAGGTCGAGAAGGCCGACTACATGCTCAAGCCGATGAACTGCCCGTTTCACATCCTGATCTACAAGAGCGCGCTCCGCTCCTACAAGACATTGCCGCTGCGCTTCGCTGAGCTGGGGACGGTGTACCGCTACGAGCGCTCCGGGGTGCTGCACGGTCTGATGCGCGTGCGCGGCTTCACTCAGGATGACGCTCATATCTTTTGCACCCCGGACCAGATCGAGTCGGAAGTCGAGGGCTGTGTCGACTTCGCGATGGAGGTCTTCAAGACTTACGGATTTACGAAGTACGCGATGGAGGTCTCGACCTGGGACCCCGAGAAGCCTTCTGACTATGCCGGCGAGGCCGACGAGTGGGAGCGCGCGACGAACGCGTTGGTCGCGGTGCTCACGAAGCGGGGCCTGCCCTTCAAGCTGTGCAAAGGCGAGGCCGCCTTCTACGGCCCGAAGATCGACATGAAGCTCATCGACGCGATCGGCCGTCCGTGGCAGCTGTCGACCGTTCAGTTCGATTTCAACTTGCCCAAGAAGTTCGACATGGAGTTCGTCGGCTCCGACGGCAATCGCCACCGGCCGCTCATGGTCCACCGCGCGCTGTACGGTTCGGTGGAGCGCTTCTTCGGCATCTTAGTCGAGCACTACGCGGGCAACTTCCCTCTCTGGCTCGCGCCGACGCAGGTGAAGATTCTGACCTTGACGGAGGAGC
>JAYTSX010000330.1:0-3463 GCA_043745445.1 Elusimicrobiota bacterium | reverse complement strand
GGAATCTTGTAGCAGATTCGGTGCGTTCTTGTCTGCCCGAGATTTTGCCTTACAATTGGGACCAGAAACTTAGCCGACTGGTCGTTGGAATCTGCCTGTCACGCAGCCTTGTACTTCAGAGCATCGCCCAAACGGAGCCGGGGGTCATCAAGACGATCGAAAACGTCTTGTCAGAATTTCTGGGCCAAGGGCGCCTGGACTTAGCGGAGGTGCAACGAGCCTGCGTCAGCATTGTTCTCAAGCGCTTGGGCCGACGACGCATCTGGAAGCATCAAGGTAAAGCCGCGCTGATCATTGACGGGACATCGTATGCCAAAGCACGGTCGCGGGGAAAAAAGAAACCGATGCCCGGCAAGGGCAAGGTTCGCGCCCACAACCTACCCACCGACGACACGATCCTTGTCCCGGGCTACCAGGAAATCTGGGTGGGACTGCTTCTGGCTGATCGAACCGTCCTACCGATCACGCGGAGGCTTTGGAGCGAGAACGGCCCCGATTGCGCGAGCATGAACCTGGCGGAAGTGGCCGAGATTCGTCGGGCCGCCGACATCATTCGAGAGACGTTCAAGCTTGATGTGATCCTGGTGGCCGACAGCGGGTATCGGCGCAAGGACCTTCTGCACTGGCTCAAGAAGGTCGAGGGGCTGGATTTCGTCATTCGTATTGATGGCAAGCTGAACATCAAAGCCGGCAAGTCGAAGTGTCTTCTGTCGAGTCTGTCCGAATGGTGGCCCAAGCGCATGAAGATCCAGTGGCGGGAGAAGGGCAAGAAGATTCTGTTGTCGGATGTATCGGCACGGCGCGTCTCGGTGCGGACCGAATCCAAGGAGGAGGTCGGCTTCAATGTCCTGCGCCTGACGCCGGACAAGGAGGGCGTGGAGCCTATGTTCCTGGCGACAACGCTGACGACTGAGACAAGAGAAGACCTGACGAGGATCGTGCGGCTTTACTCATGGCGCTGGGGAATCGAGACATTCTTCTGGAAGTTCAAGCAGGCGTTCCGGGCCGACTCATGGCGGGTGTTCTCATCTTGGGAGGCTATCGACCGGTTGCTGACGGCGGCGCACATAGCGTATCTGGTCCTGGTGATGATGTTGGAATTTGCCAAGCGGGGGCGGACGGTGCAGATGCGATGGCTGATGGAGCAGTTGGAAGAGACGCTCCGCTCGCGCTTTGCTCGGCCCGTGGAGGAAATGACGCTGGGGCGATTCATGAGACTGATCGCCATGGATTTCCCAAGTCCTCGGCTGGTGGGGCGAGCCTGATGACAGGCTCAAAAGTTCGGGAGCGAACTCGCACCGGTGCGAGTCGGGATAGTTCATCCTGCGCCGTGTTCTTTGTGTCTTGGTGCCTTTGTGGTTCATCCCTAAAAGTCCGGGAACATGGAGTTTGGGTTCCATTGACATCTATAACGATTAGAACAATACTACCCCCCATGAACCATGCCCTCGCTCTCATGCTGCTTCTTTTACCCGTTCTGTCGCTCCATGCCGAAGACGCCGCGACGGTGTTCAGCCGCGCGGAGGAGGCTCGCCTTAAGGGCGACACGGCCGGCGCCGAAAAGCTGTTTGCGAAGTCGGCCGACGCCTTTCTCGCCGATGGAAACCGGCAGAACTGGGCGCGAGCGTCTTATATGCGCGAGCAGATGCTCAACTCTCTTGGGCGGTTCACGGATGCGCTGACTTTGATGAACGCCGTCGTCGCAGAGTTCGACCGCATCAACCCCGGCGGGTCCGTGGAATATGCGCAGGCGTTGGCCGATCGCGGGGCTTTGCTCGGCAACATGGGCCGGCACCCGGAGGAAGAGGCGTCCGCGCGCCAGGCCGTGGCGATGATCGAGCGCGTGAGGCCCGGAGACGCCATCCATATCAGAGCCCTCTCGGTGCTGGGGCGCGCGCTGACCTCTCAAGACAAGGTCTATGAGGCGTTGAAGATGGAGGAGCAGGCGGTCTCCTGGGCCCGGCAGCGCGGCGTGCCCGCCAGCACGCTCGCGTCGTCGTTGGAGAGCGCGGGGGCCGGCGCTATCAGCGCCGGCAAGTACGACCTCGCCGTCGAGCACCTGACGGAAGCCGTCACGCTCACCTTGTCGGACTACAGCGAGTCACACCCGATCACGGCCACGCGCCGCTACAAGCTCGGCTGGGCGAAGATGCGCGCTGGGGACCTCAACGGAGCGGAGGAAGCCCTGACGCGCGCTTACGCCGACGAGGTCAAAAGCCTTGGACCGGAAGCGGCCATCACCGCGGGAACCCTTGCTTTGACCGGCGAGCTGCGCCGCCGTCAGCGGCGTTTGGACGCAGCGCTTCTGGCGGAGGAGTCGGCGCTCAAGATCGCGGAAAAGCTCGGCAACGACAACTTCCTCGGCGAAGTGGAGGAAGAGCTCGGCGCGATTTATCGTGAGCTGGGGCGTTTTGCCGACGCCTCGACGCACTTCGTGCGGGGCGCGAAGCGGCTCAAAGGGCTCGCGCTGGGAGAGCTTCGGCGGGAAGAAGCGCTTCTGCATGAAGCCGCGGGACGCAAGGACGCCGCCGCGGCGACTCTGAAGGAGGCTCTCACGCTCATGATGCCGCTGGGCGACTCGCATCCAAAGGTCGTTGAAATGCGGCGGGACTATGCGCGGGTCGGACAGCCCGGCGGTGCTCGAGTGGAGCGGCGTTGAGTTCGTTAAGCGTTTGGCGGCCCTGATCCCGCCGCCGCGCAAGCACCTGGTGCGCTACTATGGGGCGCTGAGCTTGCCGGTCTCGTGCGCGTCCTTGATGATGAAAAAGCCTGCGCGGTCCTTGACCGAACCGCCGGGGTTAGCCCATTCGGCCTTGGCGACGATCTTGATCGCGTCAGAGGCATATCACATTGCAATATGCCTGACTCAATCGGTCAAGTATTAGGCTTTCTTGGGCGGCGTTCCGCTGTCCTGCGGGACGAGCTTCATGCCCGAGCCCATCAGGCTCGCCATGAACGCCGCGAGCATGTTGGCGGACGCGCCATCGTTGTTCGGGCCGCCGCCGCCCGAGACCATGATGTCGGGCGTGATCTTGATGTTGCCGTCGGAGACGCGCTTCATGACCTTGATCATCGCGAGTGGCCCCTGACCGACCGCGGCCGCCTGACGCACATACGCCTCGGCCGTCGCGTTACCGATCGCGAGAATCTTGTCGCCTTCGGCTTTACCGACGGCTGAGATGCCGGCCGCGACGCCTTCCTGCTCGAGCCGTGTGGCCTGGGAGCGGCCTTCGGCGCCGGTGATCAAAGACTGCTTCGCCTGGGTCGCGATCTGCACATCGATCTCGGCCTTGACCAGGCTCGGCTGGAGGTCGGCCTGCGCCTTGGTCTTCTCCATCTCGCGGCGCCGGGCCTCGGCCTCCTGCTGGGAGTCGAACATGGACATCTGCTGGGCGGCCACGACCTTGTTCGTGAGCGTCTGCATGAGGCGCTCGGGGAGCACGATCTGGCAGATCAGCACGGA
>JAYTSX010000329.1:0-3474 GCA_043745445.1 Elusimicrobiota bacterium | reverse complement strand
CCGGTTGTCAGGCCTGACCCCATCAGTGGAAGTCGGAGGAGGGGATGCCGCCGGCGCGCAGCCAGGTCTTCAGGGCGTTGATGTAGGACGCGTCGGAGATTTGGCTGGATTTTTTTTGGCGGTAGCCGTCGACGCGCCACTTGCCGTCTTTGCGGGTGATGTAAAACGCGATGGTGTGAAGCTGGACGTCGGGGTCGCGGCTGGCGTAGCCGCGGAGGAACTTGTCGCCTCTAAAGTCGGCATACAGGAAGACGCCGTCGCGCGCGATCTCCTCGACGGATTTCCCGCCCTTCGTGCCCATGGTGCCGGCGACGGAGCGCATGAGATCGCCCTGCTCGTTGTCGGGATAGGCGGCGACCGCGCGCTGGAGCTCGGCACCGGTCAGCGCCATTTCAATTTGGTTTTCGAGGCGGTCGTCGGGAACCATGTCGAGATTGTTCAGGAGGCCGCGGTTTGCCAGCACTGATTCGATGTAGGGGACGGTGACGTGGTGTTCGGCGGCGATGCGCAGCAGCAGGTTGGAGTGGCGGCGCAGGGCGGGAGCGAGCTTTAAGGCGACCCCGGCTTCGGTCTTCGCTTTGCCGGGGACGAGGGCCTGTCTTACGGCGGCGGCGCGGGGAGACCCTTTCGGAATGCCGTTTTCTTCGAGCCAATCTCCGATGAGTGAATCGGCTTCGCGTTCGGTGGGAGCGCGTACGCCCCCGAAGATTTCGTTGATGTAACGCCGCGCGGAGTCGATGTCCGGGGCTGCGGGAGGCGCGCGCGCCGGGGCGGGGGCGGACGCGGCGGTCCAGGCTTCCGGCGTCTGCCGCTTTGAGAAGTAGGTCCGCACGCCGTCAAAGTTTGAACGCTGCTCGGCGGGAAGCAGGACGTAGAGGGGGTTTTGCTTGAGAACGGTCAGAAACTTATAGGTCCCGGCAAGGATGACTTCGTTGCTCGGCCCGGGGCCCTTCCCGATCGCTTCGAGCTGGGCTCGTATTTCAACGGCGAGGCCTTCGACACGCTTGCGCGCGTCGGCGAGCGACCCGACATAAGTGGAGGACTGATCGGCGAAGGCCAAACGCTTGCCCCACATGACGGCCCAGTCGGGCTCGTTGGGGAAGGCCTCGACGGCGGCCGTGGCGAAGGCATCCTGCTTTTCCTTCATCTGGACCGGATCAAGGGCGAAATCGGTGGCCATGATCATGGCCTTGACCTGAGCCGCGGTGAAGCCGTAACGGTTGCTGAAGTCGAACAAGAGGCCGCGCGCCTCGTCGTCTGCGCCCAGGTGGTTGATCGTGGCGGCGACACGCGCGGGCGTGTTGGCGGTGCGTTCCGGATCCACGTCATGAAGGGCGGCGGAGAAGATCAGAAGGATTTTCTTTTCGGCCGGAAGGCCCTGGGCCGCGACGATCCTCGCGGTCAGGTCCGCGACCTCGTGGGAGTGGCCGAGGCCATGGTAAATTTTGTCCTGGTCCCCGGGATGGCGGGTCGCGAGAAAAGCCTCAAGCCGGGATGTTAAGGAGGACGGCACCCCGAGCTTTGCGAGGGCTTGGATGAAATAGGGTGGGCCGGCGGGCGGTCCGGCCAAGGCCGAGGTCGGCCCGGCGTTGGGCGGGGTCTTGGGCGGAACGGCCGCCGCGGCGGCCTGCGAAGACGGTTTTTGTTCCGTCGCGGTTGCAGGGTGCAAAGTGGCGGTCAGCGCCGAAGGCGCCAGGCCTTGGTGGGGCGATACCGCGGGGGCGGATAAGGTCGGGCTCAGGGCTCCGGTCAGTGAGAGGGGGGCGATTTGGCCGCCACCGGAAAGCCCGATCGGGGCGACCCCGCCGGAGTTAAGGGAAGCGCCGGCCTGGCCGGAGGTCCCGGCGGCCGCGTCGGCCCCGGCGTTGGTCTTAATCTGGGCAGAGGCCGGGAGGGCCAGTGCAACTAAGGCAAGTAGCAGCGGGATTGCTCGAGGGGGCCGCATCTGCCCAGTGTAGGCCCTGCTTTGGGCACTGTCAAGGGGGGATGCAAACAGTTTTGATAAGATTGCGTTGACAGGGGGGAAGGAGTCTGTTATAACATCTCCGACGGCAGAAACCGCATGCGCAAGAAAATTCTCGACGCCCTGGCCCGACGCCTGACCGTTCTGATCATTCCCCAGACCCAGATGAAACCCTGGCGCTGGCAATGTTCCACGGGCTTCTTCCTTTTTTGGCTGGGCCTATGGTCGGCCATGACCGTCGGCGCCGGGATCGTGGCCGGCCGTCATGTCGACTACTGGATCACCAAAGCCGACAACCAGGTCATGCTCACCAAGATGACCCGTCTGGCCCAGGAGATGGACCGCGCGCGGGCCGTCCTTGATCAGGCGCGCGGCACGGATCGCCAGCTGCGTGGCCTGTTGACCATGGCCAACAACCGCGATCCGATCGCAGCGGCGACCGGCGTCGGCGGACCGACCTTGGCCGACCGGCTCAGCCTTGGCAAGATGCTGAACGGCGGGGCTGCGGACATTCGTCAGGCCGACTGGCACCGGGAGATCGCTCGCCTGCGCCAGGACGCGGAAACCCGCCTCGCAAGCTTTACGGAGATCGGCTGGTATGTGGGCAACCAGAAGAGCCTGCGCAATGCGACGCCGAGCTTCTCACCCACCGAGGGCTCGATCACCTCTTTGTTCGGCTACCGCTTCTCCCCGATGCGCCGCGGCGAAGCCTCGGGCGAAAACGGCGATAACGGCGAGTTCCACGCGGGCGTCGACATCGCCAACGTCGCCGATACGCTCGTGCATGCGACCGCCGACGGCACCGTGCGCTTCTCGGGGTGGTCCCACGGCTACGGAAACATGGTCGTCATCGATCATGGCTACGGCGTCAGCACTTTGTACGGCCATACCTCGAAGGCTCTTGTGAAGGTCGGCGACCGCGTCATGCGCGGCCAGGTCATCGGCTACATGGGCACGACCGGGCGCTCGACCGGCGCGCACCTGCATTACGAGGTGTGGCGCCAGGGCCGGCCCGTCAATCCGATGTCGTATATGAAAATCCGCTCCGGCCCCGACCTGCTCGGCTACTTACCCCGCGCCCCGAAGGACCGCTCCTGATGTTCGGTGAAAAGGGCGGACGCGGAGACGCGCGTGAAGGCATGACCTTGATCAGCGAGGACGCATTCTTTCATGGCGCGCTCGTGGTCAAGGGCTCCCTGCGCATCGAGGGCGCCTTCGAGGGCGACATCTCGGACGCCGTGGACGTCGAAGTCGGCGCGAAGGGCCGCGTGATCGGCAACCTCGCGGCCGAGACGATCGTGGTCGCCGGCGAGGTCGTCGGGGATATCGTAGCGTCGCGGTCGCTGGAGATTCTTCCGAGCGGCCGCGTGACCGGAGATGTGCGTACCCCGAAGCTCAAGATCGACGAGGGAGCATTTTATGCCGGCTCCTGCTCGATGGGCACGGGCGAAGATAATCCCCGCCGGCGCCGTTCACGCGCCGAGCCCGATGCGGCCCGTCCGGCCGATTCC
>JAYTSX010000328.1:0-13026 GCA_043745445.1 Elusimicrobiota bacterium | reverse complement strand
CCGCGGGCCGCAAGGCCGCCGTAATACTGCGTCTGGCCGCAATCGGCTTCCTTCTTCTCGCGCTCGCCGGCCCGCAATTCGGCATCGAACTTGTCGAGACGCGCTCGGACTCGCGCCAGGCGGTGATCGCGGTCGACGTTTCACTGTCGATGCTCACGCCGGACGTTAAACCGAACCGCCTTGAACGCGCAAAGTCCTCTCTTTCCCTGCTTATCGACCAGTTGCGGGGTGAACGCATCGGCGTCGTCGCATTCGCGGGCGAGGCGCAAACAATATGCCCTCTCACGCAGGACGCCGACGCCGCCAAGCAACTGCTGGGCGCGCTGGAGGTCGGCACAGTGCCCACGCCCGGCACGGCGGTGGGAAGCGCCTTGCGGACCTCTGTCGCGATGCTCGGCCGATACCCGGGCGGCAAGGCCGTTATCCTGCTTACGGACGGCGAAGATCATAAATCCGATCCGCTTGGCGCCGCGCGTGAAGCCGCCGCCGCCGGGGTTCGGGTGTACACGGTCGGTATCGGGTCGCCCGAAGGCGAGCCCGTACCAGAGGAAGGCGGTAAATATCATAAAAACGCCGCGGGTGGAACGGTCGTCAGCCGCCTGGACGAAGGCCTTCTCGCGCAGATTGCAAGCGAGACCGGCGGCGCCTATTATCGCACCACCCCCGGCTCCGATGAGATTACCGACATCGTTAAGCGTGTGCGCGAGCTCGACGCCGCCAAAGGCCTGTCCGCTACAACAAACCTCTGGCGCAATCGTTATGCCTGGCCGGCATCAGTGGCATTTCTGCTCCTGCTCCTCGAACTTCTCCTTCCATTCGCTCCCCTGAAGACACGCGCCTCTCGCGCCGGAGCCCTCGCGGCGTTGACTTTGCTTGCGGCGACGCCGTCCCCCGCGGCCAATGCGGAAGGGGAACTGCGCGCGGGCAATAAGCTTTACACGCAACAGCGGTACGACGACGCTATCGAGCGCTATGGCGCCTCTGCCGCGAAGAGGCCCAAAGACCCTCGTCCCGCGTTCAACGCGGGAGACGCCCTTTACCGCCTTGATAAGCTCGAGGACGCGACGGCGATGTACGAGGGCGTGGCCGCGGGTCACGATATCGTCCCGGCACTGAGGGCTGCGGCTTTATACAATCTGGGCAATGCACGTTTTAAGCGAAACGATTTCTCCGGCGCCGCCTCCGCCTTCCGCGGCGCCTTGGCCTTGGCGCCCGGTAATCTGGACGCACGGCACAATCTGGCCGTGACGATGAATAGGCTCAAGAATCCGCGGCCGCCCCAGAAGAACAAGCCGGACCCCAAAAAGGACGCGCCCAAGAAGCCCGAGGATAAGAAGGACAAGCCCCAGGGAGGAGGGGGCGGCGGAGGCGAACAGCCCAAGAGCCCGCCCAAGCCTCGGCCTCAAGACAGCCTCACCAAGGAAGAGGCTGATCGCATCCTGCGCGCCGTCAGCGAACGAGAGAAACAGGCCCAGCGTCAAGCCCAGGAAGGGAAGGGGCGCAGCGCGCAAGGTAAGCCGCCATCGGGAGAGGACTGGTGAAGAGGGTGCACCTCGTCGCCTGCTTATTGCTGGCCACCGCCGTTGCCGCCGCGGCGGAGCTCACCGTCACGGCCACCCTCAATAACAACCACATTTCACTCGGTGACCAGCTCGTTCTGATGGTGGCGATTTCCGGATCAGGCTCCGCGACACCGAAACCGCCGCTCATACCGGACGTCGAAGTCTACGAATCCGGCAAGAGCCAGAGCATGTCGATCGTCAACGGCTCCATCTCATCCAAAGTCGTCCACACCTATGTCCTCGAGCCTCGCAAGGCCGGGCGCTTCATCGTGCCTCCAATTGAAGTGTCCGGCGCCGCCTCAACAGATCCCATCACCTTCAGCGTTGACGCTGTCAACACTCCGCCGTCCGTGCCCAAGGCCCAAGTCCCGGTCTCGTCCGCATCTCCACCCGCGCAAAACCTTGGGCCTCGCGTCGCAGGCAGCCCCGACGCGTTCGTCACGGCCACGCTCGATAAAAACAAGGCGCTCGTCAATGAACAGGTCACGCTCGTCGTACGCTTCTTCACCGCGGTGTCTCTGCTCGGCGCGCCGCAGTACGAGGCTCCGAAACTCACGGGGCTTCTATCGGAAAACATCGGAGCCGAGGGTCAGGGCACGACCATGATCGGCGGACGCTCCTACACTTTCTCCGAGCTCAAGAGCGCGCTGTTCCCAGTCCAGGCCGGGCACGCGACGATCGGACCGGCCTTCGTCGTCGTGCAGCTGCCACGCCGCGGCCCCACGGGCACGGGCGACGACTTTTTCGACCGTTTCTTCAGCATGTCCGCTCCCGACGTTCGCCGTCTGCAGACCGAACCCCTCTCGCTTCAGACCGAGGCCCTCCCGGCCGGGGCGCCCGCGGATTTCTCCGGCATCATCGGCACGCTGAACATCGTCGCGTCCGTGGACCGAACCGAGCTTAAGGCGGGCGAGGCTCTCAATCTGACGGTCGTCGTAAGCGGCGTTGGAAACATCAAATCGTTGCCCGAGCCCAAACGCCCCGATCTGTCGTCGGTCCGATTTTTCGATTCCGAAAGCTCGGTCAAGATCGAGCGCCTCGGCGACAAAGTGGGGGGCGCGAAAACCTTTAAGACCGTCGTCGTCCCACGCGTCTCGGGGTCTCTGGAAATCCCAGCGCTGACGGTTTCCTACTACGACCCCATCAAGAAAGTCTATGCGCGGGCGGAAAGCAAAACCATCCGCTTGACCGTACTTCCGGGCGACCCGAACGCCGCACGGCCCGTCGTCGGTCCAGGCGTATCCGCGCGGCCCGGTGTAACCGAAGTCGCCGCTGACATCCGCTATCTCAAGACGCCAAGCGGCCGCTCCTCGCTGGGAGACGCGCTGGGGAACTTCGGGGTGCCCGGGCCCTGGCACGCTTTGCCTGGCGTGTTTTTTCTGACCGCGTTGCTTCTCGACTGGCGCCGCCGCTCCCTCGCCGCCAACCCGCACGAACGCCGCAATCGCTACGCCCGGGATACGGTCGAACGCCTTCTTAAGCAGGCGGAAGCCCAGCAGCCCGCAGAGCGCACGCAAGCGGTCGCCCTGCTGGGCGAGGCGCTGACCGGCTACTTCGCCGACAAGTTCAATCAGCCCGTCGCGGGCCTGACGCTGAAGGCTGTCACGCACCGGCTGCAGAATCGGAAGTCTGCGCCCACCGTGGACGAGGTCGCGCGATTGAAGTCGGTCTGGGACGAGCTCGACCTTCTACGCTACGCCCCGGGCGGCGCGGGTCAGGCCGAGGTCAAGCGCCTTTCCGACGAGATTCGCGACCTCACGCTCGCGTTCGATAAGGAGCTGCATTCATGATCGTCGCCCTGCTCGCATCATTGTTAGCTTTACCCGCCTGCGCGGCGCCGTATGACGACGCCAAGTCCGCCTACGACGCCGGGAACTTCGTCCAAGCTGCGGCGGCTTTCGAAGTCCTCGTCGCCGCGCATCCCGGCGACCCCGCGCTACGCTATGACCTCGGCAACGCTCTGCTCAAGGCCGGCAAGCTCGGCCGCGCCTCCGCTTCCTATCAAAGAGCGTTTGATCTGGATCCGCGCGATGGCGACGGCCGCCATAATCTCGATTTCGCCCTGCAGCGCGCGGGGGAGGAACTCGCCCCGCCAGGCATACCGGGCCCCGCTTTCACGGCCTTCACCGCGCTCTCTTCGCGCGAGTTGGCGGGCCTGCATTGGCTCGCTGCCTGGATGACCTTGATCCTCGCGGGGCTCATGTTGCTTGGAACCACGCAGCGCCGGGAGGCGCTTCGCGATTGGCTTCTCTGCGCCGCCGGCGCCTGGCTGCTATTCGGACTATGGTGGGCTGGTTTACGCGCCGTGCTCCCGGCGGGACGAGGCGTCATCGTCGCTGAGCGCGCGGAGCTGCGCAACGGACCGGGAGATAAGTTTACCGTCGGCTATACTGCGCCCGAGGGGCGGCGTGTGCGCGTGCTGTCGGACAATGGCGCGTGGCTCGAGGTGGGACTGCTCAAAGAAGGCGTGAAAGGCTGGACCCTCGCCGCATCCGTCGAAAAACTTTAAGGATTTCGGGGTGTGATCGGCGTCAGCGGCACGGCGGGAACCGGCGGTGGGGGAGGTTCCGCGGCGACGGCCGGAGCCTTGGTTTTTACGACGTCGTTAACGGCCGTCTTGCCCTTGGCGAGCTTGACGCCTTTGGCGGACTTAGAGGGCTTTCCCTTCTTGTTGGCCTTAATCAATGTCGCTGTCGCAACGACCTTCGTCTTGATAACCGGAGGCGCGACGCTCTCTTCGTCGCCTTCCTCTGCAACGGGAGGCGAGACCTTCACACTGATGAGCGGCTCTTCCTTGATCGGCTTCTGGTTCGACTTTTCTTCCGTGCCCTCGCCCTCACCACCCTCCTGAGCCGGCTGGTTATCATTTGAATTGGGCTCTGCGGCAGGCTGCTTATCCGCATCGGGGGTCTCCCCGGCAGGAGCAGGCTTGTCTTCCTGAGGGGCGGCATCCTGCGTCGGAGCGTCTCCGGCCGGAGCCTCTTCGCCTTCCTGAGCGAGCAGAGGCAACGCGAGGAGCAGGAGAACAGGCAAAGGCCATAGCCGCTTCATCCCGTGATTGTAGCAAGGTGTGATGACTAAATTATTGCGCCCTGACCCCCAGGACTGATACCCTATCGTCGTGAGAGAGCTTGTCGTCTACGACGCCGGCCACGAGAATAAGCACGCCGATAAGATCGTGCTCATGTTCACCCAGCACCTGGTGAAAAACGGCCTGCGCCTGACCGGACAGCGCCGGCTCATCCTCAATCATTTTCTCAAAGCCGACCATCATCTCAGCCAGGATGAGATTTATCTCGCGTTGCGCACGCACGGGGTCGGGCGCGCCACGGTGTTTCGCACTCTCAAGATGCTTCAGGAGTGCGCCATCATCTCCCCCGTGGTCGGCCGCGACGGGACCTCACGCTTCGAGGTCGAGCACGACCGGCCGCATCACGACCACCTGATCTGCATCACCTGCGGCCGCATTCAGGAAGTACGCTGGCCCAACCTCGAGAAAATTCAAGATGACGCGTGCCGCAAAGCCGGGTTCGTGCCCAAATGGCACCGGCACGAGGTCTTCGGATTGTGCAAGGACTGCGCCAAAAAGCCCGGCTAATTGTTATAATTTTCGACGGTGAAGCGTTTTCGTTTTGGCTGGTACGGCGACGGCGGCCTGGGTGAGAAGATGATCCAGGCGATCATGGCGGGCCGCAAAACGGCCACCGCCTGTCCTGCCTATGATCCCGAGGACGCGGACCTAAAAGTCGGCGACGATCTCCAACTCGTCGATAAGCATGGCAATGTCCGCGCGCAACTCGTCGTGACGATCGTCGAGCTTCGAACGTTTGGAAGCTTTAACGAAGATCTGGCCCAGCGGGAAGGCGTGACCTTGGCCGAGTTGAAGGAGAAGATGAATTTCGCAAACGGCCGGCTCATTCGAGACAACGAAGAAATGCGCGTGGTGCACTTCCGCGTCGTGCAGAGCAAGGTCAGGATTTAAGGGACTCTATGATCCAGAAAAAAACGCTCGCCGCTCTCGAAAAGGTCATCATGGCGCTCGCCCCTCTCGACCCCGAGTCGCGCCGCCAGGTCATCGAAGCGACGCACACTCTCGTGGAAATCGCTTCCGGCAGACGGCAAGGCCGGGACGAGAAGCCCTCAAAGAAGAAGCGCTAGCGATGCGTCTGCACGTCGTTACCTTCGGCTGCCAGATGTCCGTCGCCGACGGCGAGGAATTGGCGTCGCCTCTGAAGGGACGAGGATTTACGGCGGTCGCGGACGCGGAGACGGCTGACGCGATCGTGCTCAATACCTGCACCGTGCGTCAACATGCGGAGGACAAGGCGCTGTCTCTGATCGGGCGCCTGCGTGAGTGGAAGGACAAGGACCCCGAGCGCGTGCTGATCGTGGCGGGCTGCGCGGCCGAGCGGCTTGGCCCCTGGATTCAAAAACGCTTTCCCTATGTGGACCTCGTGGTCGGCGCCAAATCCATCGAGGATTACCCCCGGATCGTCGAGGAAGCGCTCGGGGCCCGCTTCGACGCTCTGGCGGAGACGCGGCAGACCTTTTCCGCGCCGGCCGAAGACCTCGAAAAACCGACGGGCTGGTCCTCGCCGGTCTCGGCGTTTGTGACGATCATGCGCGGGTGCAACTACTCCTGCTCCTACTGCATCGTGCCCGCAGTTCGAGGTCGAGAGTTGTACCGGCCTTTCGAAACGGTGATGGCCGAGGCGCGGGCGAAGGTCCTCCTGGGAGCCAAGGAAATAACGCTTCTCGGCCAGACCGTCAACAGCTGGCATGCCCCGGAGGGGGGATCGGAGATCCGCTTTCCGGAATTGCTGAGGCGTATGGGATCAATCGAGGGCCTCGGGCGGATCCGGTTTGAAAGCCCTCACCCTCACTTCGTCAACGACGACTTAATAGAAGCCATGACGGCAACTCAATCTGTTTGCAATCAGCTTCATTTGCCGATTCAATCAGGCTCCGATCGCTTACTTAAAATCATGCGCCGGAACTACGACGCGGGCTCGATTCTCGAGAAAACCGCCCGCCTTCGGCGGGCGATGTCAATTGAAGTCTCGACGGACATTATCGTAGGATTCCCCTCAGAGACCGACGAGGACTTTGAGCGCACCCTCGACCTGGTGAGGAGCCTGCGGCCTTCGTGGTCGTACACATTTAAGTACTCGCCCCGAGAGGGGACTGAGTCGGCGGACATGGCGGACGACGTCCCGGAGTCGGTGAAGGATGCGCGGTTGTCTCGGCTCAACGCGCTATGCGACGGGCTGACCGAGGAAGCGCTCGCGGCCCGAGTCGGGAAGGTCGTCGAAGTGCTGGACGAGGGAGGCGGCTTCGGCCGCACGCGAGACGGCTTCAAGGTGTCTTGGAACGGATCAGGCCCGGCGGGGCTTACCGTCAAGGTTAGAGTCACCGCCACAAGCAAACGCATTTTGAAAGGGGAAACAGATGAGCGAGCATAAGAAGACCGGAGCCGAGCGCCGCAAGCACCGCCGCTTCAGCGTCGTTGAAGGGATGGTGGAACCGATCACGCTCGAGCTCGAGGGCGCCGACAGCCTGATGCACAAGCAGCCCGCCATCATGACCGACCTTTCCGCCGGCGGCATCTCTCTGCTGATGTTCATCGAGCCGCCGCACACCAAGAGCTTCCAGATGACGCTCAACATCCCCGGGCTTGAAGGCGTTCCGATCGAGGCCGGTATCGTGCGCGTCCACCAGAAGGGCGAGACCTACAGCGTCGGCCTCGCGTTCAGAAAAATTTCGCGCGAGGCGCAAAAGTCCATCGAGAAAATGGCGGAGGACAGCGCCGACTGCCAGACCCGCACCTCGCTCGGGCTGCCCGACGCTTGCGGCTCCGACTGCCCCTTTCACTCGTTGTTCACCGCCAAGCCCAAGGCGTCGCGCAAGGCGAAGTAGACCACTTGATCGTACTAGCCGGACCGACGGCGTCGGGCAAAACCGATCTGTCCATAGCGCTCGCCGAATCACTCGGCGCCGAGATCGTGTCCGCCGATTCGCGCCAGGTATACCGCCGCCTCGACGCCGGCACCGCCAAACCTTCCGCGGAGCAGCGCGCGCGCGTGCCGCACTGGCTCCTTGACTGCGCGGATCCCTCCGAGCACTTCGACGCCGCGCGTTGGTCCAAGGAAGCCGTGTCCGCGATCGCGAATATTCAGGCCCGCGGGAAAATTCCGCTCGTTTGCGGCGGAACGGGACTGTACCTGCGGGCTTTACTGGAAGGTCTGTCGCCGTTGCCCCCGCGCGACGAGGTTCTACGCGCCCGCCTGCAGGCTGAGGCGGAAAGCCACGGGCGTGATGCCCTGCACGCGCGTCTGGCCGCCGCCGATCCCGAGGCCGCCGCGGGCATTCCGCCCGCGAACTTGCAGCGCGTCCTGCGCGCGCTCGAGGTGCTCGAGCTCACCGGCAAGCCAATCTCCGAACATTGGCGTGCGGGCCGGGCCGGCGGATTGAAAGCGACTTTGGTATTAAGAATGGACCTAACCCCGGAGTTGTCACGAGAGCGCATTGAGGCGCGCGCGCGCATAATGTGGCCGGGCCTATTGGCCGAAGTCAAAGCGCTCGTACCCGCGGAGTTCACCGGCATGGAACCCGGCTTCACCAGCCTCGGCTATCGCGAGGCGCTCGCCTGCGCGCGTGGGGAAATGAGTCGGGACGAGGGCCTTGCCAAGCTCCTGTCCCTCACCCTCGGGTACGCCAAACGCCAGCGTACCTGGTTCAGGAATCAACTCGACGCCGAAACGCTCGAGGCGGGAACGAACGGATCCACGGTTCTGAAGACCGCATTAAAACTTTGGGAGGATGCCCGTGAAAAAACCCCCGCTTAAGCCCGGCCAACAGCCTCCGGTCTCAGCCTCTTATCTGCTCGGCAGCCTTTTCGCCTCCGGTGCCGCGTGCCTCGTGCTCGAGCTCGCGGGCGCGCGCCTGATCAGCCCCTTCTACGGCTCCTCGATCTACACCTGGTCGGCCATGATCACGGTGACCATGGTCGCCCTTGCCCTCGGCTACGCGTGGGGCGGCCGCCAAGCCGACCGTCAGCCTTACTTGCTCCTGTTCGCACGCCTGCTCACCGCCGCGGGTCTGACCATCGCAGCGGTGCCGTGGCTGAGAGCCCCGGTGCTGCGCGCGAGCTTGCCGCTTGGCGTGCAGGCGGGCGCGTTCGCGAGCGCGGCCACTTTGCTTGGCCCCGCGCTGATGCTTCTCGGCGCTCTCGGGCCGATTGCGGTGCGCCTCACGGCCACCGGAGCCTTCGACTCCGGACGAAAATCCGGAGACGCCTGGGCGGTGTCCACTTCGGGCAGCGTCCTGGGCGCGGTACTGACCGGCTTCGTTCTAATCCCGCATATACCGATCTCCAAAATATTATTTGGAACCGCTCTTCTGCTCCTGCTCCTCGGAGCGCTCGGCTCATGGTTGTCGCAGCGCGCGCTTCCTCTCGGGCAGTTGGCGACCTGCGCCGCCTGTCTTGGCCTGATGCTGATGCCGGCGCCGCAGTCGAAGATCGCCGTTTCGGCGCGGGAATCGGCCTATGGCCGCATCACTATTCTTGATACGCCCTCCAAGCGTTATCTCCTCGTCAACGGCACGAGCCAGTCGGTGATGGAGAAGCCCGAAGGAGAAAGCGAATCGCAATACATACGCGCCCTCGAATGGTCGCGCTCGCTGCGCCCCAACGCGCGACGCGCGCTCGTCATCGGGCTTGGAGCGGGCCTTCTGCCGAAGGCGCTCGAGCGCCGCGGCCTGATCGTCGACGCCTTCGAGATCGACCCGGCGATCGAGGAATCCGCGCGCCGTGAATTCGGCTACGAGCCCAAAGGCCGAGTCGTCATCGGCGACGGCCGAGCCTTGCTTGAGGCCGGGCTGGGGCAATGGGACCTTGCTTTTCTCGACGCGTTCGGCGCGGAGTCGCCGCCGGCCCATCTGTTCACCACAGAAGCGTTCCAGCGTGTGCGGGAATCCCTAACGCCGGAAGGGGTCTTCGCGATCAACCTCATCAGCGCGGTGGCTCCGCCCGACGACCGGGCGTGGAAGGCCGTGTACCGGACTTTAACCGCGACCTTTCCGAATGTGCGCGCCTTTGTCGCGAGCGACCCCAATGAGGGGCTCGCCAATATTCTGCTCTTCGCCTCGACCGGCCCGCTGGAGGCCGGCTCGACCAACACGGGGCCGCGCGTGGCGAGTGAAATCAGGCACATGCTGAGCCAAGAGCTGCGCCCTGACTCGCACGACCTCCGCGGGTCTCCCATCCTTAGCGATGATTTCGCGCCGCTCGACGCGTTACTGGCCGGCACCGCGCGCCGCTGGCGCCATTTACTTCAGCAGGCAATGCCTGAGGTCCTGCTCGATTGAAGATCCCAAAATCACGCGTCAAAAATGTGAGCCGCGAGACGCGCGCGCCCATCGAGCGAGCCGTCCTCGTCGGCGTCGGCCCCAAGTCCCAGACGGATGTGATCCGTTCGAGCCTCGAGGAGCTCAAGCGGCTCGTCGAAACCGCCGGCGCGCTCGTGGTCGGAGAAGCGACGCAGGCGCTCGCGCGCTTCAATCCTTCGACGTTGATCGGAGAGGGAAAAGTTGAGGAGATCGCCGGGATGTGCGCCGGCCTGCGCGCGGGCACCGTAGTCTTCGACCTTGAACTGAGCGCCGGCCAGCAGAAGAATCTCGAGAAGGCCCTTCCGAAGGTCAAGATCGTCGACCGCACACGCCTGATCCTCGACATCTTCGCCCGGCGCGCGCGCACGACCGAGGGGAGCCTGCAGGTCGAGCTGGCGCAACTCTCCTACATGCTGCCGCGCTTAACGGGCATTCGCGCGTTCTCCCAGCAGGCCGGCGGCATCGGCACGCGTGGACCCGGTGAGCGCAAGCTCGAATACGAAAAGCGCCACATCCAATACCGTATCAAGCACCTGCGCGCGGAGCTCGAGCGCGTGCGCGCCTCGCGGCGCCTGCGCCGCGAGCGCCGCGCCGATGTGCCCGTCCCGCAAGTGGCACTCGTCGGCTATACCAACGTCGGCAAGTCCACTTTGCTCAACACGCTGACCGGCGAGTACGCGGCATATGCCGACGACAAGCTCTTCGCCACGCTCGACCCGACCGCGCGCCGAGTGCGCCTGCCAAGCGGCGGCTGGGCCGTGATCACGGACACGGTCGGCTTTATTCAGCGCCTGCCGACCTCTCTGATCGCCGCCTTCCGTTCCACGCTCGAGGAGGTCGAGGCCGCCGACTGCCTCCTCATCTTGAATGACGCGTCTTCGCCAACGCTCGAGGGCCAACACGCCTCGGTCAAGCTCACCCTCGACGAACTTGCGACCGAGGGCATCCCGCGCGTCGAGGCCCTCAATAAAACGGATCGCCTCGATCTGTCCGCTCGTGGTGATCTTCTGCGGCGCTATCCGGCCACAACCTTGATGTCCGCCGCCTCCGGAGAGGGGCTCCCTGAGGTGCTCGCGCGCGTCGAGGAAGCGCTTTCCAGAAAGTGGCTTCTCCGCGAGATCGATGCGCCCGCCGCCGAGGCAGGATCATGGACGGCGCGGTTATACGCGTCCGCACAGATTCTGGACCGCCGGGTCCTAGGGGAGAAAATCCGATTTCGCCTTCGCGTGACGGCGGAGAATTGGGCCCGCCTGCAATCGTTATTGACGCCAACTTAATAACGAGCTAACCTCTGGAGTATCCTGCAAAGACATGGTAGGATAACGCTGAAAATCATGATGGATTTCCGCGACTTCGCGCTCATTCTATTCGGCTACTGCGCCGGCGGCATTCCCACGGGGTATGTCGTCGTCAAACGCCTTAAGGGCTATGACATCCGCACCAAGGGGTCGGGCAATCCTGGCACGGCAAACGTCTATCGAACCGCAGGCACCCTCGCCGGCCTGATCACACTCATCATCGACGCTTTAAAAGGCTACGCCCCCGTCTATCTCTGCCTAGTTCTTCAGCCGCGGCGGCCGGAATTGGCCATCGCGGCGGGCGCGGCCGCGATCATCGGGCATAACTGGACGCCGCTGCTGGGCTTTAAGGGCGGCAAGGGCGTGGCCACCTCCGCCGGCGTTTTTTTAGCCTTGATACCGTTGCCTATGGCGGCGACCATGGCGGCGTTCGCGCTCGCAGTCAAAATCTACGGCCACATCTCCGTCGGATCCATGACAGCGGCGATCGTCTTACCGATCGCCGCCGTGGCCTTCCACTCGCAGACGGCCTACTGCATCGCCGCTTCGGTGTCGGGTGGATTAATTATCTATAAGCACATACCCAATATAAAACGTTTACGACAGAACAAGGAGCTCGGCATCCATGGCCCCTCGGCATAAGGTAACAGTGTTGGGCGGCGGGATGTGGGGCTGCGTTCTCGCTCAGCAGTTGGCCAACAAAGGGGCCAAGGTACGGCTATGGGAGTTTATTCCGAAGATCGCCGAGTCGTTGAAAAAAACACGCCGTCACGCGCAAATTCCGGGCTTTCGTTTGGATGGGTCCATCAAGGTGACCCATGATTTGGTTGAGGGTTGTGCTGACGCCGAAATCTTGTTATTTGTCTTGCCGTCCCGAGCGTTGGCGGCGACGGCGAAAAACATTCGCAAGCATGCCAAATTAAGTCAAACCGCCGTCGCCGTCAACGCGTCCAAAGGCGTTGAACCCCACACGTTCGCCACGATGGGAGACATCATCTCCCGCGAGCTGCCTTCGCTGCGCGGCAAAGTGTGGACCCTCAGCGGCCCGAGCTTCGCTCGGGAAGTCGCGCGCGGGGTGCCGACAGGATTGTTGTTGGGCGGCCCATCTAGGCCCATCACGAAGACCCTCGTCGCGTTATTCAACGGCGGAGCCTTGAACGTTTCGCATTGGCCCGATCGACATGGCGTCGAACTGGGCGGTTCCTTAAAAAATGCCATCGCCATCGGCGCCGGCATATTGGACGGTTTAGGAACGGGGGCGAATACCAAGGCCGCCTTGTTGGTACGAGGGCTTGCCGAGATGTCTCTCCTCATTCGCGCTCGCGGCGGCCACGCCGATACGATCTACAGCCTCGCCGGCCTCGGCGACCTGATCGCGACCGGCACTTCGCCCGAGTCGCGAAACCGAAGCTTTGGCGAAAAGCTCGGCAAAGGGCTGTCGCCCAAGCGCGCGCTCTCGCAGATTCCCACCATCGTCGAAGGAATCGAGGCGGCGGCCGCGGCGCACGAGCTGTGCGTGCGCAACAAGGTCACGGCGCCTCTGCTCGAGGCGATCTGGCGGGCGACGCGCGGCGCGCCCGCGAAAGTCGTGTTGAAGGCTCTCGGATTTTAACGGAGAACGACATATGGCCAAAGGAAAAGAGGGCGGCGACAAAGACAAGGATAAGCCGAAATCTTCCGAGCCCGCCAAAGCCGGAACCGGCGAAAAAGAAGTCCGCATCTATTCGCTCGCGACCACGGTCAACGAGTGCATCATTTTTCTTGAGGAGCTTTCGGGC
>JAYTSX010000327.1:0-3494 GCA_043745445.1 Elusimicrobiota bacterium | reverse complement strand
CGGTGAAATATTCGCCGCCCGCGAAGAAGACGTTTCCCTGGAAGGGCCGCCACGACGCCCCGACGATCGCGGTCCGCTCGCCCGACGAGATGAGTCCGTTGTGGTTCCACCACGCGACCTGCAGTCCGCCGCCGAACTGGATCGGCGCGCCTTCCATTTCGTAGAACGTCCCGCGCACGCCGACCGTGTAGAACTTGTAGCGGCCGTCAGGCGCGCCAAAGGTGTTGGAATACGAGTTGAAGCCGGCAATGCCCGCGCCCGCGTTGATCTCGAGCTTGTGGAAGAGGCCGAGCGCGACGACCGCGCCGCCGGTCGCGAACGACGCGTCGTAGGTCGCCGCGTCATTGCTCGCGTCGCGAAAGCGATACATCGTCGTGTCGCCGGAAAATCCGAAGCGCACATCCACGGCGGCTGTGTGGAATCCTGCGGTCGGCAGTCCCATCTCTGTCGCCGCAGCGGTCCGGGCGAAGAAGACGGTGAAGAGAGAGACGGCGGCGAGGATTCCCAGCGAGCGCATGGTCGGAAGGATGCCATAAGGTCGCAAATCAGTTACACAGAGGGTTCCTGGGTGAAGCGGGCGATCGCGGGCGGGCAACCGCGCGAGGAAAGTCCGGGCTCCACAGGGCGGCGTGCCGGCTAACGGCCGGTCGGGGTAACTCGAAGGAAAGTGCCACAGAGAATAGACCGCCGATGGCCTCGCAAGAGGATCAGGCAAGGGTGAAACGGCGGGGTAAGAGCCCACCGCGCTCCTGGTGACAGGGGCGGCACGGCAAACCCCACGCGGAGCAAGATCAAATAGGGAAGCGGTCCGGGGAAGAGCCCGGCGAAGGACGGCCCGTCCGGTGCTTCCGGGTTGATTGCTGGAGGCGAGCGGCAACGCTCGTCCTAGAGGAATGATCGTCTCGGGGCCCGGTGAAAGCCGGGACCTATGACAAGACCCGGCTTACAGCTTCACCTGGGTTTTTTTCGATGTCGCGGAAAACGAAACGAGCCGGGTCGAAAGACCCGGCTCGTTCTCGTGGGAGGGAGGATGAATCAGGGCGCGAGGAACGCGCCGCCGCCGGCCGCGGCAATCTGCGCCTCGCCGACCTTCGTCATCACGTTGTCGAGCCAGGCGAGCGACGCAAGCGCCTTCTGCTTGAGGCACGCGAGCGTCTCCGCGCGTCTCTTCGAATCGATAAGCCCGGCGAAGTCCGGATCGATCGCGACCGAAAGGCCACCGCCGACGCCGAAGTAGCCGGCGATGGAGAAGCCCCAGCCCTTGCTGCTCTTGCCGATCGCGATCTTGCCGCCGGCGCCCGCGCCGACGTCGCCGCCGACGCCCACGCCGAGGCGAAGGCCGCAGAGCTGGCCACCGACCGTGCCGTCCGCACCGGCCTTGAGGCCGATGAACGCCTCGCAGACGACCTGCGGACCGTCGCAGTGACAGGCCGCATTCGCGACCGCGCCGCCGTTGACGCCGCCCTTCACGTTGACGCCGAGATTCTTGTCACCGGCGAGCTGCTTGAGGCACTCGACCTTGCCCGTGATCAGCGCGTTGTCCGTGCCGACGCTGCAGGCGAGACCGGTTCCCTTGTCGCCCTTCACGCCCTGGCGGCTCTTGCCGTCTTTCTCCTGCCAGCCAACCTTTGCGCTGACCTCGCCCGAGAGCGCCTTCCATGAACCATGGCAGCCGTCGGCCTCGGCCGCTTCCTTTTCCTCGGCCGTGGTCGGCTCCTTTGAACCGATCTTCCCGAAGGGGTCGTACTTGGCGATCTTGCCGCCGAACTCGTGCTTGCCCTTCTCGATCTTGTCGGCCTCGCCGAGGCGCGTGGCCTCGTGCGTGCCGCGATACCGGTCGGCGCCGAAGTTCCGCCGGTAGGAGCTTCCCTCCCCGGTCGTGTTCTTTCCGCCCTTCACGATGTCGATCGCGTGCGACGGAGTCGCCCACGACAGACCGACGAGCACAAATGCGAGGGACGCAAGACGCTTTCCGAACATCGGACCTCCACGCGGCGTTTGCCGCACCCACCCACGAAAACGAAACTCTACGGAACCGGATTCTTGATCTGCGCCAGCATCTCTTCCGCGCGTTCGCGGAGTTCGGTGCCGGCCGGTAGCGAACGGAGCTTCTCGAGCTCGCTCTTCGCCTGTTGGTTCTGACCCATCAAAATCAGCACGTGGCCGAGGTTGAGCCTCGCCGCGTCGTAATCGGGATTGGCGCCGAGCGCCTTGCGGAACTCAATCGCCGCTTCCATCAGCCGATCGGTGCGCTGGAAGACGAGCCCCAGGTTGTTGGCGGGCGGCGCGTATTTCGGATCGGCTTTCTCCGCGTCCTTGTAGAGCGGCTCCGCCTTGTCGAGCTGCTTCGCGTCGTCGCGGATCAGCCCCTTGTGGTAGAGCGCGACGGCGCGATCGTGGCCCATCGCGCCGAGCTTCAGCGCGTGATCGAACTCCGTGTCGGCGTTCGGGTCCTCGAGCTGGTAGTAGCAGAGGCCGGCATACAGGTGGATGCGCGGATCGTCGGGCGTCAGATCGACGGCGTCGGCGAGCGCGAGGCCCGCATCCGAAAAGCGTCCGGAGTTGTAGAGGGCAATCGCGAGCTGGAGGTGGATTTCGGGGCGCAGCGGCGATTGCGCGATCGACTTCCTCAGCGGCTCGACGGCGGCCGAGTTCTCGCCGTTCTGGATCAGCGCTTCGCCAAGGCACGCGAGCGCGGCCGGATGGTCGGGAACGAGGCGCAGCGCCGCGCGCGATTCGACGATGGCGGTTTTCGCATTGCCCTTCACGAGCGCGATCTCGGCGAGGCCGATGTGCGGCTCGGCGTTGCCCGGGTCCGCCGAGCGCGCCGCGATGAAGAGCTTCTCGGCCTTGTCGTACTCGTCGAGGCGCATCGCGAGTTTGCCGAGGTTGGAAAGGGTCTCGATGTCGCGCGGGTTGGCAGCGAGCGCGTCGTTCCAGGTCTTGCCCGCGTCCTCGACGCGGCCGAGCGAGAGCAGCGCGGTCGCCTTCCCGTTGAGCGCCTTCGAATCCTTCGGGTTGAGGACAAGCGCCTGCTCGTAGCAGCGGAGCCCTTCGGCCCAGTGGGCGCCGGTCAGCGCGAGCACGCCGAGGTTTACCCAGGCTTTTTCGGCATCGGCCGATTTCGGCCGCGCGGTGGTGATCTCCTGGAAGATTTTCGTCGCGCCCGCGAGGTCGCCCTTCTGGAGCGCTTCGCCGCCGGCGTCGAGGCTCGCGTCGGCCGCCATCGCCGCTCCAGAAAGGAGGGCGAGGGCAAGGAGAGCCATGGCGAGGATACGGCGCACGGAGGCATGCGGAGCAAGGCGGGTGCCACGGGCGTCGTTTCGTGACACAAAGGCGCGGATCTTGTTCATGAGTTATTTCAGGATATTGCGTCGCAAGAACTGCGGATTTCGGGTCGCATCGGAATTTTAATGCGTCGGCTTGTCGCGAGGGGTGGGAGTCAGAGCACCCATCCGCGACTTTCTTTCCGCGATCAGGGGGTCTGCATCGCC
>JAYTSX010000326.1:0-3502 GCA_043745445.1 Elusimicrobiota bacterium | reverse complement strand
ACAGCCTCGTGAGCGAACAGTCGCTCGGCGCGGTCAAGCGCTACCTCGCCGGCCTTTTCCTGCTCAAGCTGTCCTCCATCGACTACCAGGCCGACTCGCTGGCCGGCTACGAGCGCAACAAACAGTCGGCCGAGCGCGAGATGGCGTCGTATCTCGAGCGCCTTAACGCGCTGACGCCCGACGACATCCGCCGGGTCGCGCAGAAATACCTCGACCCGTCGAAGATGGTCACCGTCGTCGTGGGTGACGAGGCCTCGCTTAAAGCGGCGTTGCCCGGCGCGCGATAAAACGCGCCAAAGGCCAGGACAGAGCCAGGAAGCCGCACGCCAGAGCGCCCCGCGCCAATAAGGGCAGGCCGCCAAGGGGGCCTTCGGCGACAAACAGATAGGCGAACGGATGCATGCGCACTTGCCACAGCGTGGCGACCTGCTCTTGGACCGTCATCGCCACGCCCGGCCAGGTGAAAAAAGCGCCGAGCGCGTGAATGAGAAACCCCGCGGCAAAGGACCAGGCCCACGCGCGGCGCAAGGCCGTCGAACGCTCGATCTCCGCGCCGACCTCCGCCGCGAAAAAGGCCAGGACCATCGCGACGACCGAGAAGTAGCGGTTGCCGAAGCTCGTGCCGCCCGTCCAGGACCACCGAAAGCCGTAAAAAATCCAAATCGAGACGCAGGCCGCCGCGAAGTACGGCGCCCACCGCGCGGTCCGGTCCCTACAGGCCTTCACCGCGCCCCACACGCCGAAGACGGCGGCGGGCATGAAAGGCAGGAGGCCCCGGGAAGGGCTGAACACCATCGCGACCATCGCGGCCGGATCAAACGGCGAGAACAACCCGGTTTGAATCGAAGAGTAGGGCGGCCGGAAAGAGCCGCCGTACCAACGCCAGTACGCGAGATTGAGCGCGAACGGGCCGAAGGCGCCGAGCGCGTAGGCGGGAAATCTTTTCCTCTCGTGAAACAAGAAATAGGCCGCCGCCGCCAGGCCAAAAAACGCGCTGTCCTCGCGGCTGATCGCGGCCAAGCCCAGGCCGAGGCCCGACACCGCCGCCCACGACGCGCCCGGCGTGAGGATGCCGAGCAGGCCCAGCGCGACTCCGAGTTGAGCGGGGCCGTGCGAGTACAGCGCTTGTGAACTCACGCTGAAGGCAAAGGTCCCCAGCCCGTAAAGCGCCGCGACGCTGACGGCCCAGCGCCGCGAGTACCGCGTCGCCAGCGCCCGGAACAGCACGATGACCGACAAGGCCGTGATCAGAGCGCCGGAGATCTTCGCCATGTTGTGCAGAAACTGATCGCTGGGCGTAAATCCCGCCAGGGCCGGGATGATATACAAAGGAACGGCAAGCACGCCCGGCGCCACGGGGTAAAAAGACAGCAGCCGGCCGTTGGTAAATATGATCAGGTCGTGAAGCGAGGGCGCCGTGGCCCAGGCGCGAAACGGATCAAAGGACAGCGTTCCATGGCGCAGAATCGCGAAGGGAAGAACCGAGTTCGGGATGTCGTCACCGCCGTGCCAGCGAAAGCTCGCCAGATACAGAGTCAGGCACAGCCAGAACAGCGCCGCCTCAGGACGGGAGGTCCAGGGGTCGCGGCCGGCGCGGCGCTCACGCATCCACAGCCGCGCCGACGCGGCCAACGCGAGCAGGCACAGCGCCGTCCAGGGAAGAAGAAAGCGCGGCGGCCCACCGAGCGCGAGCGAGGCGGCGAACAGGACGCTGAGCAGTGCCAACAGGACATCCATAGCGCGAGATTCTACCAGATGAGGCGGCGATTGCGAGGCGGGGCCAAAGGACCCATAAATAGATAGGTCTTAAGTCCTTTTTTTACTTGACTCTGTTTCGGACCTTTGCTGAAATCGGGCTGTCGCACACCTGGTGAGGAGGATTGACTAATGAAGAGACTCATGGTTTTGGCGGTGGCACTCGTGGCCGCCCTGCGCTTGGCCGTTCCGGCCTTCGCGCAAGTCGACGGGCAGGTCATCTACGGCTCCGACGATCGCATCGATCTGTACCAGACCGAGAACGCCAAGCTTAAGTCGCTGGCGGACTCGACCGTGGCGCTCATGCAGGCCTCGTCGGTCAAGTCCGAAGGCGCCGTGTCGCGCCTCGTGACCGAGCCCTACGGCACCGGCAACGGCCTCTGCAAGGAAGAGCCCTTTTACGATCAGGTGACCGCCGCCTTCTGCTCCGGCTCGCTGGTGGCACCCGATGTCATCATGACGGCCGGCCACTGCGTCACCTCTCAGGACGGCTGCGCGGGGATCAAGTTTGTGTTCGGCTTCGCGGTCAAAGAGAAGGATAAGATGCCGCTGACCGTCGCGACGAAGGATGTGTACGGCTGCAAGCAGCTTCTCGGACGCGAGCAGGTCAACGACGGCGCCGACTGGGCGCTGGTCAAGCTCGATCGCCCGGTGACGGGCCACGCGGTGCTTAAGCTCAACCTCACGGGCGTGATCACGAACAAGACGCCGATCGTCGTGATCGGCCATCCCGCCGGCCTGCCGACGAAGATCGCCGGCGGTTCGGAAGTCCGCGATGCCTCGAAAAACGGTTACTTCACGGCCAACCTCGACACCTACGGCGGCAACTCCGGCTCGGCGGTCTTCAACGCCAAGTCCGGGCTCGTCGAGGGCATCCTGGTGCGCGGCGAGAACGACTATGTGTACCGCGGTGGCTGCCGCGTCTCCAATGTCTGCGCGGCGGACGGCTGCCGCGGCGAGGATGTGACGAAGATCAGCTCGGTCTCGGACAAGCTCCCGGGCGCCCAGCATCGCGGCCGCGTGGCCGAGATGGGACCGTCGTTCGCGTCGCTGATGCAGTCCATCGGCGCCGCCGCGGAAACGGCCTCCGTTCAGGCGGCGAGGCCGTAACATTCTTCTCGGACCCGGATCGCCGCTTCCAGCCATTCGCGCGAGGCTGGAAGCGGTGCCGGCCGAGGAGGACGGCAAGCCCGTTTTCGTTCTTCGCGATCTGGAAGAGCTGACGGATAAGCCCTTGGCGCTGTCGGGCGGCGGGATGCTCCTCGTGTCCCTGCTCGACGGGAAACGCGACGCCGCGCAGCTGCGGGAAGATTTTCTTAAAAATTCCGGCGCCGAGATCGAAGTCTCCGTCATCCTCGACCTCGTGAACGCCCTCCACGACGCCGGCTACCTCGAAACGCCGGCCGTCTCCGACAAACGCCGCAAAGCCGCCGAGCTGTTTCGCGGCAACCCCAAGCGTCCCGCGGTCTTCGCCGGCCCGTCTTACCCGGCGCAGCCCCTTCCGCTCGAGGCGCTTCTTGGAAAGTTCTACACTGCTGAAAACGGCCCCGGCAAAGCCGAAAAAAATCCATCCGCCAAGCCCGCGCCGCTCGGCCTCATCGCCCCCCACATCGACTTCACGCGCGGCGGCCCCGCCTACGCCTGGGCATATCAAGCCTTGGCCGCGCGCCAGCCGCCGGACATCGTGATCGCCCTCGGCGTGGCGCATGTTTCACCGGATTCGCCGTGGGTGTTCACCCCGAAAATC
>JAYTSX010000325.1:0-3513 GCA_043745445.1 Elusimicrobiota bacterium | reverse complement strand
GATGCTGCGAGACGGCCGTCGGAAATGAAGTTCCGGGCCGGAACATCGAGCCGCACCAGCGTCCAGGTCGGCATCAAGCTCGCCCGTCTTTTGGAGCTCCCCGAGGGGGACTTCGCGGGCCGCGTGCGCGAACTGGAGGCTGATGTTCTGTTCCAGCGCCTCCTTCACGCCAAGGTGATCTCGGTCCAGCCTTACGCCGGCGCGGGCTTCATGACGCAGCGCTTCGGCGGGTGGGGACTGAGCACGGCGAGCGACGGTGTCCCAGCGCTCGACGGACAAGGAGACCTCGCCAAACTTATCCAGAAGGTCGGTGAGAAGCGCTTCCAAGAATTCTTCTTGAGCGACGAAGGCTACACCGACGACGAGCGCGCGCGGATGTGCAAGATATCGAAAGAAGAGGCCGGGCGGCTGCGGGAACTCGTCAACAGCCTCTACGTCCAGGCCGAGTTCGATGGCGCTTCGTCCTCCGCCGCGCCCGCGAAGACCTACAGCGCGGTCGCAGGGATCACGGTGGACGGCGGAAGGCCCGGCCTTGCCTTCTTCAATCGCCGGATTTGGAAGGGACGCTATCAAGTCAACGAGGACAAGAGCCGCCGGATGCTTGATTCCCTTCCGGCCTCGGAAGCGCGACGACTCGAGGGTTTCCTGCGTGAACTGGGCCTGCTCGATCGCCGGAAGAGCACGCTCTATCGCGTACTCGAAGCGCTGATCGAGACCCAGGCGCCGTTCTTCGTCAGCGGCGATCCTGACCAGCGCCGGCCTCTGACGCAGCGCGAGCTTTCGGACAAACTCGATATATCGCCGAGCGTCCTCAACCGCCTGATCTCAAACAAGTCGGTCCAACTTCCCTGGGGGCTTGAGGCTCCGATGAAAACGCTCGTTCCGAGCCGTAAGACCCTGATCCGGGACCGTCTTCACGACCTCATCCGCCAATATCCAGCCGCGACGGATGAGGAACTCGGGCGCAAAATCGACCGCCTGTACCGCGTCCGGCTGTCCCTTAGATCCGTAGCGCAGTATCGTACTGAGCTTGGCCTCGGCAACCTCCGCAAGCGCCGCCAAGCGTCGGTCTAGGGCCGCGAATCGGCCACAACCCTTAATGACCGACTCTAGCGAACAGCCTTCCCTTTCGATTAACGATGGAGTCAACTCCCTTGAGACGCCGTTTTTTAAGTTGCACTTTAGTCGGGATGGTAAAGTCGTCATGATCCCACGCGATCCGTCAATCAACTACCACATCACTCTTCATCCCGGCTGGAAATCGGGATACCTGGACATCCACAAGAAGATCGAACGCCCGGGAGGAGAGCCCCAATACGAGACTCTGTTTAAGATCAGCCACGAAGAGTTAGCCGCGAAATTCGAAAGCGTCAGCAGTCGTTTGCTTCCGAAGTTGTTGCCGGAGTTGACGAAGCTCTATCGACCCATAACGTTCGGCTGGTTGCATCATCGCGGTTATGGGCTCGCGGCGGGACGTTATCCTCAGGTATCGCAGCTTCGAAAGGCTGGTGCGGGGGAGGGCAAGCGGCTGAATATCACGCCGGAAGTAATGGGACGGCTTATCATAATGCCGGACTACCTCGATGACATTCTCGACCTTGAGGACACCGCCTTCTCCATCATGAAGCTTCGCCATGGGCAATGGCGGGAGGTCGGCCTGCTTCTAAAACATCGACGCCCCGACGGAGCCTATTCGTTGTTTTGGATCAGGCAGAACGATTTCAACCATTTCATCAGATTCATCGAAAACGAAATGCGGGAAGTTTTTGCCGAGTTCGGTTTGGAACTTCCAGACCCCAGCTGATCCTAGCCCACCAAAGCCCTAGGCTTCACCAAGCCCTCGTTCCAGACGGCTAACCTTCCGCGGCGCTGTCGCCTTCAACTGCATAAAAATTGATCACCGGTGGCGTCAGGGTGACGCGCTTCGGGAGTCGTCGGTCCCGATGAGAGCGGAGGTGAAGTCCTCCGGCTCCCGAAAAGGGAGACGCCGCCCGCCCCCTGGATCTTCCAGGCTTGGCGGGAACGGCCACGAGCGCGGTCCTCACAAGGCGCATTCGGCAAAGCCGAACGTCTCAAATAACCGCTGAGCCCACCGAGAACCGGACGCCAAGTGAAGGGATGGTGCCTTCGTGGCCCACACACACAATGCCGTAGCCGTTGCCTCTGTCATTGCCTCTGCCGTCGCCGCCGCTGCCGTCGCTGAATCCACCCGGGAAGTCGAACTCGCCCACCGCGCCGCCGCGCTCCTGGTCCGCCTCAAACCCTGCCTCGATCCTGAGAAGGTCGTCCACGAGTTTCTCCGCCAACAGCGGGTGGAAAAGCTGGCGCGCGAGTCCCGCAACCTCAACCATTGGAGCGAGCACGCTCCGAAGTTCCTGGCCCTGATCGTTCGACAGGCGCGCCTCGATCGTCTGCGCCGTTACCAGGAAGCCGAGGCTTTCTACAAGGCCAGGCACCGCGAGATTGTTCGGTTTGCGCGAGCCGTCGTCGGCGATTCTGATGCGGCCGAGATCGTCGCATCCGATACTTACCGAGAACTCCTTGAGGGCAGCATCTCCCTGGGAGGCTTCTTCGCCGCTGTGGTCGCCAACGGCCGAAATTATTTGGCGCGGCAGTCGTATCGGCGCGACAAGTTCATGCCGCTGGAGGAAGCATTCTCGCCTAACTGCATCGGCTCGGACCTGGCAGGCGACGAGGGTGAAGCGCCGTCGTTCGAGCCCATGTCTCATCGTCAGGAAGACCAGGACCCGCTCGAAATCCTGATCGCCCGCGAGGAAGAAGCCGCTCATCGGCGGACGGTGATCGCGGCCAAACAGGACCCGCGGTGGCGCTACATCAAGCGGCGAGATTGGGCCGCTCCGATGCTGAAAAATGTGCGGAATTGACCGGCTCGTGGGATAGGTAAGTGCCGGGTCGATTTGCGGGCAGTCGGGTAGCCAGTCCGAACGAAACGGGGGAGCAAGCTTCCCCACCTGCCC
The DNA here is from genome assembly GCA_043745445.1 of Elusimicrobiota bacterium. Lineage (GTDB taxonomy): Bacteria > Elusimicrobiota > Elusimicrobia > UBA1565 > UBA9628 > GWA2-66-18. Next base: position 535 of record JAYTSX010000325.1, on the reverse strand, counting down.
TGCAAGTTTGGCCCAAGAGATCGCAAGTAGCAAGGAGAGACGAGCATGGACGAGTCCACGGAAACCGGAAGCGCCGGGCGCGGCGGGCGGCCGCCGAAGACGGTGGCGATCATGGTGAATCTGCCGGTGGCGGACCACGAAACCCTCGCCAAGGCTGGCATCAAGAAGATGCGCTTGACCGGCGAGGACGTGCCGCGCGACCGCCTGATCTCCGAGGCGATCCAGCACTACGCCAAGAGCCTGAGCGCGGCGGAGTAGGTGAAGCACCCCTCGGGCGGGTCCTCGGGCATGTCCGAGGGGGGAGGAAGAAAGGTCGTGGGCGAGAAATCGAACTTTTTGCTGCCAAAGATTGCCCTCTTCGTCCGCGCCGTTGGCGCGTTCGCCTCCTGACCCCTCCCTCCCAACCACAAAAGAGTGGTGTGGGATGAAGGGGTCCGGAGGACAGAGGGTAAAAGGCAGCAAAAAAGAGAAAGAAGAAAAAACAACAACAGAAACAACAACAGAAACAGAAAAAAACAAACAGAGAACGGAAAGA
>JAYTSX010000324.1:0-3513 GCA_043745445.1 Elusimicrobiota bacterium | reverse complement strand
AAGGGAACGCGGCCGCTGGTCGGCAAGGTGGACATGGCGGTGCAATCTGAGGGGAAGGTCTCAGTGATCTCGGCCTCGGCCGGCGATCAGATCTCGGGATCAAACGAAGAGGCGGGCTACGGGCTCTTTACCTATAACTTTCTGCAGGGCTTAAACGGCGCCGCCAAGGACGCCCAAGGCCAGGTGACGCTCAAGTCGCTGTACGGTTATTTAAAGCCCCGTGTGCAGGACGAAGCGCGCCGCGGCAACCGCGACCAGACGCCGCAGCTTCAGAGCGGCGGCGAAGACCTTATCCTCCGCGTCAAGTAGCCTTCGCATGAGCTTAGGCTGGAAGGCGGCGTTTGCCCGAGCGGGGGCCAAGCTAAACGGCTATCTCGTCCGTCACTGACGGGGCGAACTGCCCCTGGCCGTGAGCTATTGAGCCAATCTTGTCGCGCTCAATCCCGTGCATCTGCTTTTTGCCCAAGTGCTTGTCGTCGTTCTCCTTGGATTGCAGATCGATACTTTCTACATCTGGTACTACTCGCTTGCATGGGCCCTGGTCACATTCAGCGGCGTTTGGCGTTCGGCGGAAAGACGCATGGAGCATTCCCCGTCGTTCTGGGCGCGCGCCGCTCAGGCATCCGTTGGGTTGCCGGCCATCAAAGAGAGTGTTCAATTCTCCAAACTGATGACCAGCGCCTCAGTCGTCACCCGCGTCGCCCGCAGCCGACAAAGGGAGGATAAAAAGCGCAGATAGAATGAAGAGAGGTAGCTTTCTCATGATGCGAGTATACCCAAACCTTAGCCCTCGTTGACAATTCCCCGAATCGGGGTTATAGTTTTGTCCATGGCGATGAAAGATGGGTCGCAAATCTGCTGCCCTCACCGCGAGAAGCGTGCCTATCCGTCTTGATGGGCTGAAGCGTCCGACGGCTGTTTCCAGCGCGGTCCTTCTCTGTGTTCTGCTCGTTGTAGCGCGAGCCGACCCGCCGCGTTCTCCCGTTCTCATGGCGCTCGCGCCTTCCGCGACGAGTTCGTCCCTTCCCGAACTGATAAAAGCGTTGGGTCCGGAGGGCAGGCCGAAGGCTCTCGCCGCCCTCGACCGCCTCGACCGCGCCGCCCTCGACGCCCAAGCCCTGGTTGAGCTCCGCGATGCCTATCGGCTTCTCGGCCGTCTCGATGCGAAGATCGACAACGACATAGCTCGCGCGGGCGACGAGAAGACCATACTCACTCTCGCGCAGGCGGGAAATTTCGCTGCCGCCCAGACTGCCGCGGAGACCGCCCTCAAGCTATATCCCGACGACAGGAATCTCTTATTCCTTCTGCATCAGGCAAAAGGCCGGGTTGCGCCCGGCGCGGTTCCGGCATCGGCCGGCAAGCGATCAGAAGCCGCTATGCCTGCGTCCCCGGACAACCGTCCGTTTCGCCTGGCGATCAAGCCTCCCAAGGCGCATATTTCAGTGCCTGAGCCAGATCACTCCGCGGAGCAGCTCCGCTACGTTCCCGGGGGCTCGCATAAGCTGAACATGGTCGATAGAGCATGGAACAACGCGCACATTCTATACGCTCTGACCTTCCGTGGGCAGAACGCCAAGGATACGGCGGACATGGCCCGAATGACGAAAGCATTAGATAGCACCGAGACTGGACGCGCGCTCGTCGCCGAACTCGGCGGCTGGTCTGAGATCAAGAAAAGTGTCGACCTTCGCATGGCGACCTTGCCGGGCGGGATGGGCGGCGTTACGATGCCGTCCAATGTGGGCGGCCGCACGGTTCTGTTAATGTCGCGGAACTTGATGAAACAGCCGGATGCGGTGACGGCCTCGGTGCTCGCGCATGAGCTGCGTCACGTCGCTGACTTCAAGCAAGGCGATCAGGGGCCGGGACTGGCTTTGCCGAGCGAATACGCCGCCCATCGCGTTCAGGTCCGCACGTTCCTTGAAATATCAGCGGGCATGCCCGAATCCGAAAAGAAAACGGCGGCCGGTGGTTATACCTGGGAGTACTCCAAATTTCTGGCCGACCTTTGGACCGATCACATATTGGCCCGCTTCCCGGATAAGGATCAGTTCAAAAAACGATTCGGGAACAAGGCCGTGGCCGGTATGGCGGGCGACGCGTATTCGGATCTCGACGGCTCGGCCGTCGCGCCGGGTTCTGCGCACTTAGATCACCATCTCAACGCTCCCGTTCGGGGACTCTATACGATGCTCACCGACGAAAAGGACATAGCGAAAATAATTTTGGAAAAAAAGAAAGACGGCACTCCGCCGACCGCCGTGGAATTGAGCGCCCTCAAACGAAGGACCGAGATGATGACCCGCATGGATAAGGACGACGAAGACTATCGGCGCGTTCACAGCCTCGGCTTGGAGAAAAAATAATGACGCGTATTCTTCGCGGGGGCCTCGCGCTCGCGGCCGTCGGGTTCGCACTGGGGGGGGCGCGTTGTGTGTCGGACCGGCGCTATGCCCGGCCGGACTATGAAGTCGAGGTGGTCGACGCGCGCACCTATACCGTCAGTATTCCCAAAGGATGGCATCGGCCCGATTACTCGAATCCGCGCGAGAGCAAGACCGGGTTCACGATTTCAACTTTCGCGCAGGACATCGGCGACCCCTATTTCGTCTACGGAACGCTGGCTATCGAAGATTGCGGGACGCAGACAGTCGAGAATGTCGCCGCCGACTGGCGCAAAGGACAGCCGAATGGGCCGGTGGCCACCGCGCGTTTAGGCGTTATCGAGGCGTCTACGTGGTCAAGCGAACTGCCGATGGGTGAATTGACCGGCGAAGCGCGCACCTTCGTTTTTAGGGCTCCCAACGGGCATACGTACAGCGCGCACTATCAACTTGCGCCGCGAGGACGGCATCGTATGCGGCAGGATCATGTGTTCGGCCGCATCCTCGCCAGCATGAAGTTCAAATCATAAAGACTTGCGCTGCAGGCGGCTATCGTTTGGAAACGAACGACCGGAGTTGGAGATTGGCCGAGCCGCCGCGTCCGCTCGTCGTCCATTTCACCAAGCCGACGACGGGCGCGTAGTAAAAATCGTGCGACTTCCCGTCGGCGTCGTCCACGCGGATGTGAAGGGAGTCGGGAAAGGTTCCCGCCGGGACGACGATCTCCTTGACGCCGAGATTCACGGCCTTGCCTTTGCCGCCCGGTCCGTCCCAGGTGTCGGCCTCCTCGGACCCCACCTTGAACACGCGCCACCACGGCGTCGTCTGCTCGCCGTCTTGGGCTCCCCACAGGACGTAGCCGTCCTCTAGATACCAGACTTCATCGAAAGACGCCGTCGCGCCGGGAGAGGGGGGATTGAAGATGTCGTTGTAAGCCACGATTTTCGCACTCCGCTGACCTTGATGCTCGGCCCACTGAAAGACGAATTGGCCGAGACCCCCCTCCCCCCGGAATTGAAAAACGGGCTCAACGGGCGTGAGGTCGGCGTTGCGCAGCGTCAATAACGATCAGCAGGGCGGACGGGCGACCTCGGTCGGAGGCGGGCGGACTTACGACGGAGCGGGC
>JAYTSX010000323.1:0-13288 GCA_043745445.1 Elusimicrobiota bacterium | reverse complement strand
CACGCGGCGACGGATCCGTTGGTTCCGGCGGGCTTCAAGGCGCCGGGGGAACCTCCGGCCGGCTGCGGCGATCCGAATGCGGAAGCCTCCTGGCGTGCCTGCGCGCAGGAATACCTCGTGCACGCCGTGACTCTGCGTCTGCTTGCCGCCGACGCCGGCGAGCCCGCGGCCTCCGTTCAAGCGGCGACTCTCGCGGGACGGGGATTCCCGCGCCTGCCGGAGCTTCTGACGCTTCTGCGTGATTACGAGCGTGTTCGTTCCAAGCAGTCGACCTTCGCCGCTTTTGCGCCGCGCCTGCTCGCAGCGCTCTCCGGCGCTTCTCCCAAGCGCGTCGAAGCGGCGCTCAAGCTATCCGCTGAGGGTGTCGCGGCTTACGCGGCGGGGAACACGGCCAAGGCGGTCGAGCTGCTGAGCCGCGCGGAGTCCCTCGACCCGGAGGAGCCCGCGGCGTCGCTGAGCCTCGGTGTTTCCTTGGAAAAACTCGGTCGCCGGGAAGCCGCTTTAGCCGCGTATGGACGCGCGATTACGCGCGCGATGGCCGATCCTCGTCGTCATTGGGAAGTCGCGGCCGCGGCGCTGTCATCGCGGGCGACCGCGCTTGAGGCGGCGGGCCGCGGGCGCGAAGCGCGGCGCGACCTTGAAAGCGCGCGCGAGCTCGCGCCTGATGATTGGCCCGGCCGGGATGAGATCGACCGGAGGCTTCGCCCCCGATGACCGCGGCCGCGGTTTTGCTGTTCGTGTCCAATGTGTTCGCCGCGCCGGCACCGGCCGCGCGCCCGGAAGCGTTCACGGTGGACGCCCGCATCGAACTTCTCGGCGTGCTTCAGGAACTCGCGGGCGTTCGTCCCGATCTTCCCGTCGACCCTGAATACCACAAGGCCGTTTTGGGGCGCTTTGCTCGGTATCGAAAGCATGCCGCGGTCACGCTGTACAAAGAGCTCGCGGCCGCGCCGGGAGGGGAAGGTCTCGCCATCGCTTTGCTGTGGTGCACCGCTCCTCCGGAGCTGGCGCTGCGCGGTCTCTCCTCAAGCCCGCCGTATTTCGGCTCTGAGGGACAGTCGTTGGCGCAGGCGCTCACGGCGCTGCGCTCGTTCGCCAAGGCTTCGCGCTTCTCGCAATTCTACGCCTCTCGCCGCGACGATTACGCGCGCGCGGTCGTCGCGGCGCGGGAGGCGTTGGGGGTGGACGACCCTTTATCCCGCGTCGAGTCGTATCTCGGGCTTTCCCTTCAGTCACGCGCCTCCTGGCTGGTCTCGCCGTTGTATGTTCCCATGACGAGAGGGGCGTTCATCGTCCCTTACCCCGATCCCGCGTCGCTTACAGATCCCGGGCCAGCGCCCTTCGAGGTGTACACAGTGGTGGCTTACGCCCCGGGAGCCCGGAGCATGGGCGCGAATGTGACCCAGCTGCACCGCTCCGCGCTATGGCAGGAGCCGTTGTTCGTGTTCATCGATCCCGCCCTTGCCGCGTTCGACGCCGAGCTCGGTATTCCCTCGGAGGCGTTCTACGGTCCCGAGGTCGCCTCCTGCCGCCGGCAGAACACGGATTGCGTGAAATCCTGGCTCGTCGGCGCGCTCGCCGCGCGCCTGGACATCGCCGCCTTCGGCGCACCGTCGATGGGCTTTGACGGCTCGGATCTTCGGCGTGAGAAGTGGATTCTTGCGTTGTCTGAACGCCTCAAGGAGTACGAGTCCGACCGGAAGCGGTGGCCCACGCTCTGGGATTTCCTGCCCCGGCTGCTCGCGGTGTTCCCCGAGGCCGTGGGCCTGAAGCCCTCCGCCGTACGCCCGCATCCGCGTGTCGCGAAAGTGAAGGAACTGTTTCCAGGCTGGCGCGAGCCATGATCGCGGCGGTCTTCTTGGCGTTTCTGTGCGTCCCGGCGGAGGCGGCCGGATATCCCTCCATACGCTCCGACCCGCGTGTCGAGTTGCTGTCCGTCGTTCGCCTGCTCGCCGGCGACGCGGGGGCCAACGCCGGATTTTTCCGGCGCGAGGGGGAGTATCAAAAGGATATTTCCGCTCGCCTTGGGCCGCTCTCCCGGCACCCTGTGGTGGAACGCTGGCAGGAGCTCGAGAAGGCCGGGCTCGGCTATGTGCCCGCGTATCAATGGGTTCTGACGCTCGGCGCGCTCCCGGAACTTTTGCCGCGCGCGCCGGCGCCGGAGGCGATGTCGCGCGCCGCGGGCGGAGCGGTCGGCGTGGAGGAATTCCGCCTGCTGGTGGCGGACTTCGCGAAAGCCGCCGATTTTTCGCGAGTTTATGCGCAGACCGCGGCGTTGCGCGAGCCGCTCATGGAAGATGCGCGGCTCCAGTCACAGACGCTGCGCGTGCGCGAGGATTTGGAGGGCTACGCGGGAGCGCCCGCGCCCGATTACGAGGTCATCGTCTCGGCCTTCATCGAGCCCGGCGTCTCCGTCACCGCCGTCACGCACGCCGCCGACGGGCGGCCCGCGCTCACGAGCCTCACCGGACCCGAGGATTTGGGCGGGAAGGTGGTGCTGCGGCTAAGCACATGGAGAGGGACGCTCTGGGCCGAAGCGATACGCGTGATGCTGAGAAGTGCCAGCGAGGCGGCCGCCCCCGGGCTCAAGGCCTCTCGCGCGTTGTTCGTTCCGGTGGCGGGACGCTGCGCGCCGGACTGGGAGGAATGCGCGCTTCGCGAGGCTTCCTTCGCTGCGGCGGGCCGCCTGCTCGCGCGCGTAGGCGAGCGTGAGGCCTCCGCCGAGGTTCCCGTCAAGTATGCGCGCGTCGGCATGCCTCACCTCGCCGTGTTGATGAAGACGCTTGAGGAGTACGAGCGCGCAAAGCCCGGCCTTCCCGCCTTCTACCCAAAGCTTGTCGGGGCTTTATCCCGGCTCGCCGTCTCCGTGCCGTTGGAATCACCTTTTTCTGGCGGCATCGCCGACGCGCTTGCCGACCCCGGACCTTGCGTGTTCATCCTGCCCGCGAAGCCAGGCTCGACGCTGTGGGCCGCCATCCAGGGGTTCGGGCGCGCGCAACGGCTGTGCGACGCGATTCTCACTCCGGAATTCGCCGCGAGCCGCGGGTTATCCGATGTCACCGTCATCGCGGCCGGCGGGCTCACGGAGAACGCCTGGATTCGGGCGCGCTGGAAAGACCTGAAGCTGCCGCTATCCTTCGAAGCTCAGGGTTTGGTTCTGGGGCCTCGCCCGGGCGAAGCGCAGGGGCGCGTCCTGACGGGGGCGCTCTCCGTGGCGACGGTCGCGCGCAATCCGGAAAATCCGGCGCGCCCCGCCCTTGTTTTCGCGGCCCTCGACGACGCCGGTGCCGCGCGCGCGCTGTCTTTGTTCTCGGGCCGGTTTGATTTTGAAATCTTCGACGGCACGGCGACGGTCAAGGCGGGGTTGTACGAGAAATCCCGGCTGCCGTGGCGGCCGAAGTAAACCCCGGCTCGGCTTACCGGGAGAGAGAGGGGAAGGCGCGGATCGTCTTATTCAAACGAGTGCGCAATTCGTCGAGAGTCTTCCGCTTCTTGTTGTAATCGGCGGAGCCTCCAACAAGGCCGCGGAGCTCCATTTCGGCGGGGGCCAAAGGCGCATCGCCGAGCTTGATCATTTTCGAGCACTCCTCCTGTTGCCGGGTGACGCGGCCGCGCTTCATGTTCATGAGAAAAACGAAGGCCGTGGGGACATTCCCTTTGAACTCCTTGTCGAGCTCGGTCTCTTTTTTCTTGAGATCCGCGTTGAAGTATTGGAGATTGTCGAGGCAGACCTCGAGCTCCTTGACCGCGGCCTCGGCGGCGACCTCGGGGGCGACGGCCTTGGGAGCGGCCGCGGCGGGGGGCTCCGAAGCGAACGCGGTCCGGGGCGCGGCGCAGAGCAGCCCAACGAGGAGGAGGGGGTTCATGAGGTTCATTGTAGCCCGCTGCCTTCCAGGCGTCAAGTAGGCTCCGGCCGCATTGCGCGCATCGCGCAGACAGTGGCATAATACGCGCATGATCCAGCAACTCGACGGCGTTGTTCTTCGAACCTCCCACCTTGACGCGATGATCGAATTCTATTCGAAGGTCCTGGGGCTTCAGGTGGTCAAAAAATCGAAAGGCGGCGCGTTCCTGTCCGTGCCGCAGGGCGGGAGCATCGTCCTTGAGGCCGAGGATGAGGGCGCCGAGCCGGAGGGCGGAGGGTTCCGCTCCTTCTTGACCTTCAAGGTCGCGGACGCGGATGCGGCGTACAAGAAGCTGATCGAGCGCGGCGGAAAGTTTTCCGCAGGTCCGAAGGCCGATGAGCTCGGAGTCGGCGTGCGCGTGTTCTCTCTGATGGATCCCGACGGCAACCGCGTCGGCTTCGTTCAGCGCGCCTAAGGTTCCGGGGTTTCAGCCGGTTCGGCGTTCGCGTCGCCTTTGGCTTTCGCGGATTTGGCGGGCTTCGCTCCGAGACGCGCGAGGTAGGCGTTGGCCTTCGCGCGCTGACCTTGGATCTTAACGCGGCGGGGGGCTAACCCTTTCGCGCTGCGGGGCTCGAAGGACGCGAGCATCGTCATCGTCTCGTCGGCTTTTACGCTGAGTTCGTTGCCCTGGAGAAGGCAGGCCACGCGTTTGGACTCGGCCACCTTAAACTTAAACGGGGCCAGCTTCGCCATGTGAGACGGGACCGCATCGTCGGGCGTCTTCGTCAGTTTCGCCGATTTGGTCGCGCTGGCTAAAAGATACTCGGCCACGTTCACGCACTCGCCGAGCTCATCGACGCTCTTGTTGAGCGCGACGATGGCCGCGTCAATCATGATATAGGCGGACTCGGGCGGCGCCGGGGCCACCGATCCCGCGAGGGCGGTTTGCGCGAAAAAAAACGGCAGCAGGGCGACGGCAAAAATGAGTGGCTTCATTCGCCCAGTATAACAGATGGTCTCTGGCCCGACAAGGGAGCGGGCTTAGGCGCGTAGGCGCCGAACCGAGGCCAGCGCGGCCTCTGCGGCGGCCAGGCGCGCCGGTTTGCGCCAGGGGGAGGCTAATAGCCGCGGCGCGTCTTGCGTGAGCACGCCGAGGCGGCGCCAGTCCTGGTACGCCTCGCCAAAGCATCGCGACAACAGGACGAATTCGGCGCGGCGCAGTGGATCGCAGGCCAGGTGGCGCGAGCGCCGCCAGGCGGATTGCCAAGTGTAGAGGCGGGAGATCAGGCGCTCGGCTTGCGCGCGCAGCATCGCGGCGTCGGTGTCGGGCGCCAGCCAGGTCACGCGAGTGCCATCGTAGGCGGCAGGATCGTCGCTCAGCAGGCGGCCGCGTCCGGCCATCGTGGCCAACGCCTTCGTGCCCGGATTGAAGGTGATGAAGGTCAGCTTGACATACACGAGGCCGGCCTCTTCGGCGAAATCAGCGAAAACATCCGCGGCGTCGGGCCCGGCGCCGGCCAGGCCCAGAATAAAGCCCGAGGCGATCTCGATGCCGGCCTCTTGCGCGCGGAGGATCACGCGCCGGTACTCGGAGATGGAGTTTTGCGTTTTCGCGATGGATTTCAGCGCGGCGTCCGACACGCTTTCGAGCCCGCAATAAACCACGCGGCAGCGAGCGGCGGCCAGGGCGGCGACGATCTCGGGGGAGTCGAGCGACTCAAGACACGCCTCGCAGGTCCAGCCGCGCGCCGCGGAAAGTCCGAGCTCCCGCGCGGTCGAGAGCAGGCGTTCACGCCGGTCTCCGAGATTGTAGTCGACCACGGACACGAATTCCCGCGGATTGCGAGAGAGGTCCTCCCGCAGGCGAGAGAGGCTCGGTTCGCGGCCGGCCGGCTGCATCGAGTGCACCATGCAGAAGGTGCAGTGCTCGGAACAGCCCAGCGAGGCCTCAAAGGGAGCGCCGAGAAATGAAAGATAGCGTTCGGGCCTCTGCACGAGATCGAGCGCGGGCACCGGTGTCTCGTGCTGCGGCGAGGCCGTCGTATCATAGACAGGGCGCAGCCGGCCCGCGAGCGCGTCCGCGGTCAGGCTCTGCGCTGCGCCTTCAAAGCGGCCGCGCACGACGCTGTCCGCGAAGCCGGCGGCAAGGTCGGGACGCAAAGTCGCAAGCTCTCCACCCCAGATGAGCGCGGCGCGGGGGTGCGTCCGGCGCGCGAGGAGTGAGACATGCTCGGCCTCCCGCAGGTTCTGCGCGCAAACCTTAAGGCCGATGAGCGCGGGCGGCGGCCCTGAGGCGAGCAGGGACTCCCAGGTCTCACGGGGCTCGAAGTCGAGGTCCAGCAGGCGCGGCGCGAACGCCGGACGCAGGCAGGCGGCCACCGTCGGCAGCGAGAGGGACAGCGCCCCGCGCGGGAAGCGCGGCAGATCGATGAGGAGGGCGGCGGGACTCATCGGGAGTAGGCAACGCGGCGCCTGTAGAGCGTGACCTCGTTTGAATCCGGGCCGTAGTACGGCGCGCGTTTGACGACGGTCAGGCGCACGACGCCGGCGTCCGGCACTCCGGCGGGCAGCGGCAGGACGCGCGTGAAGCGCTCAAGCGGGCGCGGCGAGTACAGCTCTTCGCCTGTTTTCGTGAAATAGGTGAGCGCGGTCTGAAGCTCCGACACCTTGGAGAAATTCGTGAGGCCGAACTTGGTCTTGTGCACGACCTTCCCGGCGCGGTCGAGAATTTCGAGGTTGAAGGCGTACCACATGTAGGAGTTGGCCACGATCGGGTGCGGCAGGAAATTGAGCGGCCAGTCCACGACCAGTTCCCGGCCCTTCGCGCCGCGGCGTACGGAGAGGGCCAGCGCGTCGAACGCGGCCGTGTTCATGGGCTCGCCTCCGCGTGAGCCGCGGGGCCACAGTTCGTAGTGAGTGTAGCGGCCGTCGGCGCCCTTTTCCCAGTGGCATTCCTCGCAGCGCAGGAATGGGGGGATCTTGCCTGCGCCCGCGTTGAACTCCGCGGTCATGGCGTGCACGGTCGTGTCGTGGCAGGTCACGCAGTTCACCGGATGCGAGAAGGTCTTCGAAGCGATCGGGTCGCAGAAGCCCGGCGGCGGCTGGAGGCCGGGAGTCCGGACATAGTCCGCGCGCGTGACCACCCGTCCATGCCCGTCGGAGTGACAGGTGACGCAGTCGACGCCCGAAGTCAGGATGGGATCGGTCGGCTTGAGGGCCAGGACGCGCTCGATGATGCGGGATTTCCCATCCCATTCAACGGGCAGGGCCTTGCCGTAAACCGTGGCCAGCGGCGCGTGGCAGGGGAGGCAGGCGTCGCGTGGATTGATCGTCTTAAGAAATGCGCGCATGTCGGCCGGCAGCGCCGAGTTCGGGTCGGCCGTCTTGGCCCAATGCGCGTCAAAGTTTTTCTTGGTCGAGGCGTGCGGGCCTTCCTTCCAGGCCGTATATTCCTTTGGATGGCACGCGGCGCAGGCTTGAATGGCGGACTGGCGTTCTCGGTCGGCCGTCAGCACGGCGGACGGTTCGCCGGCGGTGGCGCGCAGGGCGCAGAGCAGGACCAGCGCCGCCGCGCGTCTCAAGGCATGCTGGACGGCACGCTCGACTGGGCGGCGCGTTGCTGGTGGGCCCGCGCGCGCATCTCGCCGTCTTTCTGATGCTGGGCCCAGAAGGCGTCGCGCTCCCGGTTCTGAGCGTCGTTGAACACCTTGCTTTTGGCGGAGGCCGCATCGTTGAACTTGGACCTCGACTCGGAGGCGGTCGTTTCGTAGGCGATTCTTTCGGCGCCGCGATCGGCGGGCTCGGCGGCGCGCAGTTTCGCGGCGAATGTCTTCCATTCCGCGAGGGCGGACTTTTCGTAGGCGATGCGTTCATCGCGGATATTTTCCAGAAAGGCAAATCGCTCCTTGAATTGCCGGGCCTCCATCTTTTTTTGGGCGTCGAACGCGGCGTTGATGTCGGACAGTCCTTCCTTCGCGTCCGCCTCAATCACCTTTTGTTCGGCCTTCAGCGCTGTCTCGAAGTTCTCAGCGGAGTAGGTCGAGGCGGCGTCCGCGGGCCGGTGGTCGGTTGTCGAATCCGGCGCGGCGGCCGTTGAAACGGCGGGTGGAGCCGCGGCGTGCAGGGGAGCGGTCAACAGGGCGAGGCTAACGGCGAGGATTATTTTCATGAGAACGGTAGTTTATCAGCCTCGCTCGAGTTCGGCAAGGCCCAGGCGGCTTGCAAGCGGCCTCGCGGGCTGATACACTAAGCGGATGAGCGCGGAACAGAAGCCCGACCCGAAACCGGACGAGAAACCGGATGAAAAGCTCTCCAAAATGGACAAGCTGAAGCCCGCGGTCGCCGACCCGAAGGCCCCGGTGGATCCGAAAGCCGCCGCCGATCCTCAGGCCGGACCGGATCCGAAAGTTCCCGCAGATCCGTCCTCTCTTCCCGATCCCCGAATCAGCGATGTGATGGTGCGCCGCCGCCGCGCGCCGCTTCCCTGACCCCCTTCGTCACTGTCGTCGTTCCAACCTACCAGGAAAGCGAAAATCTGCCGTTTCTACTCGAAGGCCTGACACTTGCGTTGGCGGGGCGGGATTACGAAATCATCGTGGTCGATGACGACAGTCCGGACGGAACAGCCGAGGTGGCCGCGCGGTTTGCGCAAACGGATTCCAGGGTGAAGGTGATGATTCGCCGCGAAAAGCCTCGTGACCTGGCGAGCTCGGTGGCGCTTGGATTTTCAGCCGGGCGAGGCTCGATCCTGGCCTCTCTCAATGCGGACGGCTCTCATGATCCCGCGGATCTTCCCCGGCTTCTCGACGCGCTTGGGGACGGCGTGGAGGTCGCGATCGGCTCTCGTTACGCGCCGGGAGGGCGTATCGAGAATTGGCCGTGGCGCCGGCGAATCTTGAGCTGGGCGGGGACTTTGGCGGCGCGCGCGGCCTTGGGGCTGACGGTGCGCGATCCTCTCAGCGGCTATTACGCGCTCAGCCGCAAAGTGGCGGCACAGGCGGAAGGGGCGCGCGGTTTTAAGATTCTGCTCGAGCTGCTGGCGCGCGGCCGGCCGCGGGCCCTCGAGGTTCCGATCGTTTTCCGCGATCGAATGCGGGGGGCGAGCAAGATGTCCGGGCGGGCCGCCTGGCTCGCCCTGATCGGTTTAGTGCGTCGCGCGGCCTGCCAGTGGAGCAGGGTGGCTTTGTTGTTGGGGCTTGCCCTGAGTTCCCCGGCTGCGGCCGGCGAGCTGAGCGCCGCGTATGAGCGGGTCGACGGGTCCTACTATTTGCGATTGAGCCGGCGCCCCGTGCGCTCGACGGCGGAGGTCGAGCTGGGCAAAGCCTTATTCTTTGATCCGCGTCTTTCCCACGACAAGTCGATGAGCTGCGCCTTCTGCCACCAGCCGGGTCAAGCGTGGACGGACGGGCGGCCTCGCGCGATCGGACGCGGCGGCCGCGTTCTCCTGCGCAACACCCCGACTCTTCTTGATCTGCGCGAGCACACGCTTTTTTTCTGGGATGGCCGGGCCGCGCGCTTGACGGATCAAGTCCTGTTCCCGATCCAAGAGCATGTCGAGATGGGCGCCGATCTTTCGGAGGTTTTGGGGCGCCTGCGGGCTATCGGCGGCTACCGGGACGCTTTTATCGCGGCCTATAAACGCCCGGCCAACGCCGAGGATTTGGCGCGGGCGCTGGCGGCGTTTTTGGAAACGCTGGAAACACCGGCGGACTCCGCCTTCGATCGCGGCCGCGAAGACGGCGCCGCGATGTCGGCGCCCGCGCGACGCGGCTTGATGCTTTTTACAGGCAAGGCTCGTTGTTTGAGCTGCCACCAGGGACCGTTGTTTTCCGACCATCGCTTCCACGACCTGGGATTTAATCCTGAGGCGGGCCCCGTGGATCCTGGACGATGGTCGGTCGTCCCGACGACCGGATCGTTCGGCGCGTTTCTCACTCCCAGCCTGCGCAATGTCGCGCGGACCTCGCCCTATATGCACGATGGCCGCTTGACGACCCTGGCTGAGGTCGTCGATTTTTATGACCGCGGGGGGGACCGGCCGAGTGTCGGCGCCTTGCTTCCGCTGGGATTGAGCGTCGCCGATAAGTCAGACCTGGTGGCTTTCCTTAATGCTCTCACCACCAGCCTCCCCATCGTCGAAAGGCCCGTATTGCCTGCTGATTCCGCCGAAATTCCCACACGGGTCTCGGCTCGCGATGCGGCCGCGCCGCCTCGGGCGCCTTCCGAAACTGACCGTCGGGAGCCGTTGGGCGCGGCCCGGGCCCCGGCGTTGACGGGCACGCTTGGCGAAGCCTGCGCCGCCTCCTCTCTCGATCAGGTGGTGCGCGCCTCACGGTTGCCGGTGGCGGGCGACGCCGTGCGTGTGTATGTGTATCGAGCATTGGCGGGGGACAACGACAAGGCCTGCGCGCCGTTGCGCGGGCTTCAGTACGATTTCTCGGGCGTCTCCCAGTCGGCGGAGTTTTTCTGCCTCGATTGGTATCACGAGCTGGATCTTCTGCGCGCGGCCGCGGAGCCTGTTGATCCCGCGGTATTGACGACGGCTTGCCGGCGTGGCCTCGCCTGGTCCTATCAAGACATGGACGCGGAGGATGTTCGAACCGTGTGTTCGTTGATTGTCAGGGACATCGCGCGGCCGGAGGCGGTTTGCGCGGCGCTGACGCCAAGCTTTATCGCCCCGCGGCTTAAAAGCGCCTGCGAACGGGAGTTCCGGCTTCTGGGCGGCTCCGCGTATTCCTGCCCGCATGTGGACGGCCAGTCCTGGACCGAAAGCCGTTGCGAAGAATATTCGCGTTTCCATCGGGCGCATCTTGCCAAGGATCCCTCCGTCTGCGGGAAGCGGGAGCTATGCCGGGCGTTGGCGGGGGAGGCGGGAGCCCAGGCAAGTGCGCTTGAGGTGCGTGTTCTTGGGCGCGCGTGCGGTCGGAAGAGCCCCTAATTTGGACTGGGCCTGTTGTCCGTCATTCGGTTGACAAAACGGGAATCAAGGGCTACACTTAGCCGCAGTAGGGAACATTCGCCGGGGGGCTCAATGATGATGCGATTCATGCTGACGGCCGCGTTGTGCGCCGCGTCGCTGCCGACCGTCCAGGCCGCGCCCCCTGACTCCAAGACGATCGCCCGTTACTTCGCCGCCGTTCGCGGCCTCGAGGACTCGCTCTCCCGCCCCGGCTCGAGCGACCTCGCCGCATGGACCAAGGCTTTGCGCACCGCCGTGCTCGCGGTGCGAGACGAGGGCCGCCATCAGCCGTCTTGCCTACGCGTCATCGACAGCGCGTCATGGACTTTGTCCAAGCAGGCCGCGGAGTCCGCGCCCCGCGCCGAGATGGCGGCTGAACTGCAGAAGCTCTGGTCGGGCTCCGATGACTGCCGCCTCACGGCCGAGGCGCCGGTGACCTCTCTGGCCGAGGCGGACTGGGCGGTGACGCACGCGGAGACGGTCCTGCGCGGCCTCGAGCAGACGCGCGTTCACGCGGAGCGCTGCTCCGCCAAGGTCTCCGTCGACGGGCTCGTCGAGGATCTCGCCGCCGGCAAGTTCGGCGTGTCCGAGCTCGAGCGCATCAAGTCGACCGTCGGCGAGCCGATCATGCACTACTACCAGCACCGCGTGTTCGCCGAAGGCTCACCAGCCGGCTGCTCGCGCCTGAAAGGGGTGGAGACCTTGTTCGTGCGCAAGTCCGAGATTCTCGCCAAGTCCGGCGGCTGGGGCTGCGACGACTGGTACAACGAGAAGGCGTTCACGCAGGCGCTCGTCGCCCGCAGCCCGAACTTCGACTCGGTGTGCCGCTCCTACATTGCCCAGGGCTATCCGCACATGACGAAGGACGATGTCGCCTCGATCTGTGGCGCGTTCTCCGGTAACCTGGAGGACTCCAAGAAGATCTGCTCCGGCTTGATCCCCCGCTACCTCGCGCCCGGCAAGATGGGCGCGTGCGTCAGCGAGTTCGATCGATACAAGCTTACCGGCGACGAGTCGGCATGCAAGTCTCTTGAAAGCTGGCCCGGCCCGTGGCTCGAGCGTTGCTACGACTATGCGGCGTTCACCCGCGCGACGAAGGCCAAGGACCCCGCCCTCTGCAAGGACAACGAATTGTGCCATCTGTACATGGGTGACTGGATGACAGCCTTCGCGCCCAAGTATGAGGCTGAGATCGGCGCGAAGTATTGCACCGCGATGGGCCGGACGATGGCCGTCGAGAAGCTCGGCGCGGTGACCTTGCTCGAGCGCGGCGGCGACTACCTGGCGGCCGCCGGCGGCGGCGCGCCGGTCAAGGCTCTGCGCGAGAAGACGGCGCGGCTGCGGGCGCGATTCGTGCAGCTTCCCGACCTGCAGACCTCTACGATTGGCTCCCAGAGCGTCGGCGCGCATAATTAGACCGCTTTCGCGGGCGCTCCTCCTCGCGGCGCTGAGCGTCGCGCCGGCGGACGCGATCACTATTGAGGAGACTCCGACGGTCTCCGACGCCACGGAAGCTTACCGTCGAGTGCACACCGGCTTCTTCGATCTCGAGACCAATCCGGTTTACCGTCCCGGAGAGGCCGAGCTCGGCAAGCGCCTGTTCTTCGATCCGCGCATGGCCGGTGACCGCAAGATGAGCTGCGCGACCTGCCATCAGCCGGACAAAGCCTGGACCGACGGGTTGCCGCGGGCCAAGGGCCTGGGCGGACGGGAGCTGGCGCGCAACACGCCCTCGCTGTTTAACACGGTGCGCAACATCCCGCAGAACTTCTTCTGGGACGGCCGCGCGCAGACGCTCCCCGACGCGATCGTCACCGCGTTGCAGTCGCGCGTGGAAATGAACCGGGACCCCAAGGCCCTGGCCGAGGAGATCCGCTCGATCCCGGAGTACGAGGAGGCCTTCCGCACGCTGTACGGCGCCGACGCAATCACGCCGCAGAACCTGGCCCGGGCGATCTCCGCGTTTATCAAAACCGAAATCGTCATTGGGCAAACCCCGTTCGACCGCTTCGGCAAGGATCCTCACGCCCTGGACGCCGCGCAGAAGCGAGGGCTGATGCTTTTCGTGAGCAAGGCGCGCTGCCTCTTTTGCCACGCGGGACCGTATTTCTCCGACGATTCCCACCACTCCAACGGACTCAAGCCGGCGCCCGATCTTGACGATCCGGGCCGCTTCGCCATCGAGGCCGATCCGGTGTATTGGCGCGCCTTCAAGACGCCGCCGCTGCGCAATGTGGCGCTCACGGCCCCGTACATGCATGACGGCAGCCTGAAGACGCTCGAGGATGTCATCGAGTTCTACGACCGCGGCGGCGACACGCCGGACCGCGACGAAAAGATCAAGGAATTGAAGCTGACGCCGCGGGAGAAGGCCGACCTCGTCGCCTTCCTCAAAGCTCTGACCGGTGAAGGCAAGGCGGTGGCCGCTCCGGTCCTTCCGGTCCAAGATCAAGAGCCGCAGCTCATGCGCGCGCCCTTCGCTCCT